>NZ_JAUXNK010000007.1 GCF_030682845.1 Methanolobus sp.
GGGTATTGGTACTCTTATCATATTCATCGCCATGGTACTCGTCGCGGCTGTCGCGGCAGCCGTGCTGATCCAGACATCCGGTATACTGCAGCAGAAAGCCCAGTCCACCGGTAAGCAGTCGACCCAGGAAGTATCATCCAACCTGATGGTCAAGAACATAGAGGGAGTACGTGCAAAAACCAGCGGAAGTCTGTCAACTACTATTGACCTGCTCAAACTTTCAGTAGCCCTCAATGTAGGAAGTTCTCCAGTTGACGTGAACCAGGTAGTTGTATCGATAACCGATGGTACGATTGCACATAATCTTGTCTATGGAGGCAACACTAAATCATATGGTACGATGACTGGTTTTTTAGGAAGTAATACCTCTGCACAGAATTTGGAAGCATTGTTAACTCAGGGCACCAACCCTACTCAATTCTATACCGTCGATAGAATACGCGATGAAGATTCTTCCTTCTCGCAGGGTAACCCCGTGATGAACACAGGTGACCTTATTGTTGTATACATTTCAACTACATCATCAGTAGCTACCTACGATGCCATAGGATCGACTACGGGAACACTTGTATCCTCAAACCTGACCCTTGTTCCGAGAACTCTTGTGAACATTGTACTGACACCTGAATCGGGTGCAGCCACAGTTGCTGAGTTTGTAACGCCCTCATCATACGGCGTTAAGGAAAATGTACAGCTGTATCCGTGATATGGCTAATGGTGTGTAGATACACTACGCATCATCCTTTTTTCCGGAGATGGTTTTCATGAAGGCAAATAATAAGACCGGAATATTCGCTGATAATAAAGCTCAGGTTGGTATTGGTACACTTATTATCTTCATTGCCATGGTGCTTATTGCTGCGGTCGCTGCTTCTGTGCTGATCCAGACATCCGGCATTCTTCAGCAGCAGGCCCAGTCTACTGGTAAGCAGGCAACCCAGGAAGTTTCATCTAACCTGGTCGTCAAGAATATAGAGGGTGTCCGTGCAAAGAACAATGCTACTGATATGGCGGGAAATGTCTCTCTCCTGAAGATAAGGGTAGGCCTGAATGTGGGGAGTGCCCCGGTGGATCTTAACCAGCTGATAGTTACGATCTCCGATGGGTCTAACACCAACGATCTGCTCTATGGGAACAATGCCAAGACTCATGGTTACAGGATGAGCAATTTCTCCTCGGATGCCAATGCTGCAACTGCTAATCTGGCAGCTCTACTGAAGGATACTCAGACCACTCCTGGTCATAATGCAAGGTATTTCTTTACAGCGCAGAAGATCCGGGACGATGATACGTCGTTCACCCAGGGAAATCCTATCATGAACACCGGAGACCTTGCAATTATATATGTGTCCACGGTCTCAGGTAGTGATCTTTCGTATACGACCATTGGTGATGTATCCACCGCCGGCGGTCAGAAGGATTCCAATCTTGACATTGGGCCGCGAACAACAGTTACGATAGTACTGACGCCTGAATCGGGCGCAACGACGATGGCTACCTTTTTAACTCCGTCGTCCTATGGTACAAGGGAAGCAGTCCAGCTCTATCCGTGAGCCGGGCTGTCCTTATCTTTTTAGAGGGATGATATGAGCAAAAACATTACCTGTTTACTCCTGATCATATTTTGCTGCTGCCTGGTTCCAAATGCTTCAGCAGGAGCTTCGTTTACAAACCACATTGAACTGCTTGAGAGTTCTATTACATTCACGGTGAATGAAATATATACCGATGCGGATGCCCTGGCTTTCAGGGAAGACCTCGACACAGATGATGATGGCATCCTTGACACCTTAGAAATCGAGGATTTCAGGGAACGCTACCTGTCAAATGGCGGGGCACAGTTCCTTGAATATATTCTGGTTGATGATGGTGCCCTTCAACTGTCAATAGATTCTATCGATATCCAGTTCGAAAATGCACAGGGACCGGTTGATAATTCCACATTGAGCGTGACAACAACAATACAATACAGTATGAGCTCTGTTCTCTCTGCAGGAGAGCATAGTATATGGGTACTCGGTCACCCTCTTATTGACAACATGAAATTCGTTCTTCCCAAAGGCATGGAAGTGATCTCTTATGACGGACTTGATGAAGCATCCCGATCAGCTCAGGATGGGCGTGCAGTGCTGGAGGGTATCAGTGGCATACGGTCCTTTGTGATAGAGGACAAGCCTGCGTTCGAATATGCAGCTCATGTAACCTTTCAGAAAGAACCATTCTATAAGAATAGCTTCTTTCTCCCTCTCCTTGTAGTAATTGAGATCATACTCGCATCAATAGCGTTATATATAATTAAGAAGAATAAAAATAAATAATATTTAATAAAAACACTCCCATAATCTTTTATCGATCTATCTGGTGCTCACATGAAACACAGGTCATCTAATATCATTTTGATCCTTGTACTTGCATCCGCTATTTTCCATAGTGGTTGCATTGGCCAATCCCCTGAGGAGTCAGTCGAATCTATCGTTGTGGGTTTTTTGAACGCTGTCAATAATGATGACACGGGCTTGGCTTTTGACATGTATAACGGCAAGGATTTTCTTGCACCTGCAAGCATCACGATGATATTCAAGAACAAGGACATTCAGGCAGGAGGTATCAAGGAGACAAGTATAACTTCTATGGAGATATCCGATTCCCTTGCGCTTGTTGAAGTTGAGTGTCTTATTGCGAGCCTGGACATTTCAGGAAAAGAAAAAAATTCATTTTCCATTCCTATCTATTTCAGACTTCAGAATTCCGAGGTCGGCTGGATAATCACCCGTGTATCTTTCCTGCCTCTTGAAATGGGTGAAGCGACAGCACTGAATATAGAAGTTAAAAGAACGGTCATTGATGATATAGCTGATAATTCCGCAATAATATTCGTAGCATCGGCCATGATGCTGGGTTCGGGTGTTTACCTGAATAAGAAAGACAAGAATAAGGTGAAAGGCCAGAACCGGAACGTGGATACATCCAATGCTACAGTACTTCCCAAAGAGACCCTTGCCCAGTATATCCGACTGGTGCCTGCCCAGCAGGGCATTGTTGGCAATAAGACGACCGTTGATGTATGGGTGAAGAACTTTGCACAGCAACCATATGTGGATCTTGCAATCAAAGCGAAGTTTGGGAACACCGTTGATGTTGAGAGTGCAAACCTTTTCTTTGACAATATAGCTCCGGGTGAGACAGCAAAGAGGACATGGGTCATGAAGCCAAAGATTGCAGGCTGGGTAGCTGTTGAAGAACCTACCGTGGTCTTTGAATATATGGGCAACAGGTACATGGGTGTGCTTGATCCTGTATGGATCCAGGTCCAATAACCCTGCTTTTGAGGTGATGATGTGTCTGAAACTCAAAAAGAAAAGACCGGTAAGCAGGATAATGAGCATATCGATGTCAGGAAAATGCTCAATGACGTAATGTCTTCATACTTTAACGATCCGCTTCAAGACACCGGTCTCTCTGTTGCCTCTCATGAAGTTGCAAAGCTGCTGGAAGAGATAAAAGAAGATATCGCCCGTGATACTCCTCATAATACTCCTCATAATACCTCTGATAATACTCCCGATAATCCCTCCGGTACTCAGGAGGAAGTGAAGCAGTCTTCTCTAAATATCACTGGGAATATTCCTGATGATGCATCAGCAACTGAAGGGATGCCTGCCGTCATTGCAAAAAACGCTCTTTTTTCTGATGCTTTCAGGGAAGTTGAATTCCAATCAGTTGAAGTTGCTATTGAGAAAAATGATCCTGTATCTGTCAGTGATGAAGATGATCTGATCTATTCAAAGATCGTATCTGAAGCATTGAAGGCTGTTCCAAAGCAGGTAGTTGCAACAGTTCTCGACCCAGTTATGGAAAAGCCTGTCAAAAAGTCAGTTGGCCCCGTGCCTTCCGGGAAAAACGTAGATATTGGTGTTAGTCCGGCAGAAATTGCTAATGCCAGTGTGAGCTTTTTGCCTGCCTCAGCGGATAAGACCATCCGACCAGCAGATCAGCTCGTCCGTTCAACAAATGTGGCAACAGTGCAGGAGTCCCATTTAAATATAAAATCTGTAGTGGAAGGAAAACAGAAAAACCTCTTTAATAAAAAGAAACATGCTAAAGGGGATGTTCCTGTCAATTTGGCTGATGCAGCAGTGAGGACAATTTCTTCGGACAGGATAGCTTTTCTTTATAATGGGAAGCACACTGCACATAATCCTTCTGTGCTATCTGTCAAGACATTTGAAGTTCCTGACAGGATAACAAAAGCAATGTGGTATCTCGAGAAAAGCAACATATTCCAAAGCAGCCAGTACAGCCTGGTAGATGATTTCACGATGGCGAAAGAGAAGGATCTCCTGCGGGTCCATGATGAGTCCTACATACGCTTTGTAAGCAACTATGCCTTAAACGGTGGCGGTTTCCTTGGTGATAGCACATATATCACTCCCCATACCTATGATGTAGCAAAGCTGGCAGCAGGAGCTGCAATAAAAGCCGGTGAACTGGTGGCCGGTGGCAAGTACTCCTTTTCTTTTGTCATGACAAGACCTCCCGGGCACCATGCAGGCAAAAACAGGTATGGTGGTTTCTGTCTTTTCAACAATGCAGCTATTCTTGCCAGGTACCTGCAGGAAGTAAAGGGTATAGAGAAAATAATGATCCTTGACTGGGATGCACATGCAGGGGATGGCACCATGGAGATATTCTACGACGACCCGACAGTGCTTACAGTATCCCTGCACCGTGATCCCCACGGATTCTATCCCCGGCGAGGTTTCACAAAGGAAGCCGGAGTCCAGGCTGG
The DNA here is from genome assembly GCF_030682845.1 of Methanolobus sp. GTDB lineage: Archaea > Halobacteriota > Methanosarcinia > Methanosarcinales > Methanosarcinaceae > Methanolobus. The sequence goes on from NZ_JAUXNK010000007.1 coordinate 4,790, forward strand.
CAAAGGCTATTCTGTTAATGTTGAGATGCCACCGGGTTCAGGGGATGCGGAATATATGTTTGCCTTTGACGAAGTCGTGTTACCTCTTATTGAAAGCTTCTCACCGGGATTTATAGTATGTTCATGCGGATTTGATGCATACTATAAGGAGAAGAATGTCGGGTTGAACCTGACATCAGAAGGTTTCCATGGAATGACCTCCAAAGTCAGGTCTGTGCATAATGGTAATTTTGTGCTCCTGATGGAAGGGGGATATCATGATTTTAACGGGCAGCTATGCCACAGCGTGTTAAACGCTCTTGAAGGGAAGCCTAATCCTGTGCATGATACACTTGAAGTCTCAAGTTTCAGGCAGAATCAGCAGAAGCAAATATTCGCAGAGACCATGAGCAAGGTGTCAGAAGTGAAAAAAGTAATTCCGATGCTTCATGAGGTGTTAGTATAGTTCGCGTCGGCCTTACTTGCAATGAGAATCACCATATGCATGATCCTCTGCTTAACGGATATCCCAGCCCTGAAAATCCCTCCCGGCTGGACCGGATACTTAACTACCTGTCTGAGAAAAGGTACCTGGATGACGGGCGGTGCTATTTATTCAGATCTGAACCTGCCACGATTGAAGACATACTGAGGGTGCACACGGAAGAATACGTTGCCAGTGTAACAGCAAGTATCCAGCAATCCCGGAAGAATCTGGGAAAGGACACTTACCTGTGTGAAGGCTCCTTTGATGTTCTTCTCCAGTCAGTAGGCGCTGTGCTGCGTGCAGGCGAAGTAGTGGCAAATGGTGCATGTGATCATTCTTTTGCCTTAGTGCGTCCTCCGGGACATCATGCCGGAAAAAACACTTCCGGCGGATTTTGCGTTTTTAACAATTCGGCTATACTGGTTCATTTCCTGAGGGACATCTTCAGGATCAAAAGGGTGGCAATACTGAATATAGACGCTCATGCTTCCGATGGCACATACGGCATATTTTCAGCCGACCCGGATGTGCTATGCATATCCATCCATCAGGACCCTTCAAAAATTTATCCGCATACAGGCTTCATAAAAGATATAGGTATCCGTCCGGCTCTTGGTTTTTCTATTAACATGGAAATGCCTCTCAGGTCCGGTAACAAAGAGTATGGCATACTTTTTGAGGATGTCATAGAAAAAGTAATGATAAAGTTTGACCCTGAAATTGTCATTTTAGAATGTGGATTTGATGCTTACCATAAAGAGTCCCTTTCACAACTGGACCTAACTATCGATGGTTATTATAGCATTATCGATTTTCTTGCCAGTCGGTGGAAAGTTGTTTGTCTGCTGGAGGGGGGTTATCATGAGGACATCGGTTTGCTGGCAGCAATTGTCCTTGAAGGGCTTATGGGTAGAAGGACCATTAAAGATGAGATCGATCAGATAGACCTGCTCGCATCCCGGCATGTGAACACGAGAAAGGAATTTCAGGAAAAACTGTCACGATTGAAGTTAATATTGAGTCCCTACTGGGACCTGGATAAACCTGTCTCCTGTCAGGTAAGATGAGTGTGGCTATATGATCGAAATTGCAAAAAATGCTGATGGAATACGTTTCTATGTCCTTGAACATCCATTTGAGCTTGATAAGCTGGGAATGGGGGATTTCACGTACTTCAAAAAGCACCTGGGCATGTCGGACTACATGGCAAACTTCAAAAGCTGGCTTAAAAGGCCGACAGTGTATCTTATTGTGGCAGTGCAGGATAATCATATCGTAGGCTGGTCAATGAATGAGAGCTGGAGCAAGCCTTCAGGTGACGGGAGGCCCGTATTTGTACTCCGTGCGATCGAGATATCTCCTCTCCTTTCCCGCAAGGGCCTTGGGCGCGCCCTTTTCATCCTTATCTCCAGGATACTTCCAGGTCATATGATCACAAAACCCGTGAACACGGATGCTAAAAAGTTCTTCAGTTCATTGAATTTCAGTCTTCCTCTAAAGAACTACCCCGTCGACCTGGCAGATCATCCGGGTTATTTGGTGCTGGATGAGGGTACTAAGCTTAGCCTGCCCCTTGACAATATGGGCATGGTTCATGACAGGACGACGGCCTGTAAAATGAAAATGTTCCCCAAGGAAACACCTTCTGCCCATAAAGAGTCCCAGATACCTGTTTCTGCAAACAGTTACGTCGTGAACAGGCGAAAGGGTGCTGATCAACCCCAAAATGAAATCAAAAGCAGTGCAGAACCTGAAAAACGTGATGCTGTCGAGGAAGCCCTGCAGAGCGATCCATTTTCATCCATAACAGAAGATGTAAGGGAAGGATTCATCGGGAACCAAAAAATGCTCTCGTCGTGTGAGTGCGGTGAGAATATGGCAGTTAAAATCCGCCAGGATGGTAAAAAGCCCGGAACTGCTTTTATATGTGCGTCCTGCAAAAAAGAGCGCTATTTCCTTCCGTTGAAAAAGAATGCCTGATCTAAAAATCCTTTATATCATTCCCCATTGAGTCTGTTTGCCCCTACCCAATTTTATATTATTTTCTAAATAGAAGATTATTAATAGGCGTAGTGCATACATAGTTTAATTATAATTATCTTAATATATTACTATGAACGATTAAATATCAGGTGTAGACTCATGGCTCAAGAGCAGGGTATAGCAAAAGTAGATCTGACATATATTTTCAAGGCTGTGATGATGGGCAACTCCCTGTACTCAGACAACTGGGAAAAAGGTGTCCTTTACCTGACCAACCTTAATCTGTGGTTCTCTGAAGGTGGGGGTTGGTCAACGATACCTCTACAGAATATCACTATGATTGGCAGGGAAGTCACTGACTCTATAAAAATGAAGGCTCAAAGGTCCATAGGTACATCCCACGTACTCATAATAGATTATGTACAGGCATCCAGTGTCATCCAGGGTGCAACCTCGCCGGCAGTTGCCCTGCTGGCGGGTAACGAGGCTGTTATCAATACTTTGAAGACCTATCTTCAGCCAATATGCGGCACTCCTACAAAGAAGCAGTCTCTTTCTGATATTGATAAAAAGTTATTGTACATGTTGTACACGGGTGTAAACGACCTGCAAAAACTTGCATTCTTCACCGGAGCTGACAGCCAGACCCTGTCTGACAGTTTCAAGAGCCTCAGGGATCAGAAGTTGTGTGACAACTCCGGCACCCTGACAGAAGAAGGCAAGAAACAGATTATGGAGATGATGTAAGATGTGCCGTTTTAGGACTTTCCTGCCGCGGAGGTGGCGCTATGAGTGATGTTCCTCCCGGACTGCCCCCTTTCATGACCGCTTCGCCTGGTGGAATGCCTTCGATGAACGAAGGTAGCTTTGCGCAATCTATGGGTGCTTTTGGTGCGCTGCTCAAGATACAGCAGAACATCAGCGAGAGATTCCCCCTGGCAAAAGTTCCCTGGAAGGAGACGCGGAAGTTCCTGAAGTCTTTCACAATCGATGCTATTAAGTCAACTGCGCTATATAACTTCCAGTTAAAGCTCTTTGCTGAATCCGGCCTGGGTTCGATGCAGCTGATATCATATGCTCCGATGAATTACGTTTTTGCAGTTCCTAACAATCCGGTATGTAACTGTTACCCCGCCCTGAATAACCAGAAAGTATGTGTTGCAACCACAGATGCTCTTTACAGGTTCTTTACCGAGGAGCTTGAACTGGAATGCTCGGTTGAGGAGATCGAATGCATCAAGAACGGCAATCAGGTCTGTAAGTTCAAGATAGCCCTGCAGCCAATATCAGCCTATCAGGTCCTGCTTGATGAAAATGACAAGATGATCCTTTCAGGTATCAGGCCGCAGGTAGATGAAAATGAACTTGTGGAGAGGGTCAGGGCCCTTACAATATATAAATTACTGGATAGTGGAAGGCTTTCTGAGATCGGCAACGCTTACATGCAGTTTGCAGCTAACATGAAAAAACCGGAGAAAATGTTTGATCCTCCATGGAAAGTGCAGGAAGAGCTTGCATCGATAGCCGCAACTCACAACACGTTCGGATCGGCCTTCGGTGCAATGACGCAAAAGGTACAGGCCAGCGCTCCCGTACCACCACAGACTGCCCGGCAGACAGCACCTCAAGGGAGCGTAGAGATCCCGGAAGAAGCTAAAAAAGCAGACAGTTTTGCCGAACTTATGGCTAAGATGAAAAAAGGTTAGAAGAGGTCACAGAATGTCCGGTTCAATAAAAGATTCCATGGATGATTATCTTTCAGATTTCATCGGTAAAATGGTTCGCGTTATTACGCCATCATCACATTACAGAGGAGAATGTGCAGGTATGGATGCAAAAACCAGCAATATACTGCTGAAAAAGGTTGTTAAGAAGAGTGATGTAGGCTGGGTTGACATAAGTGATCATATGCTGGTGATGGGTTCCTCGATCGAGGCTATATATGTAGAGAAAAGTTTCCCCTTCGATAGTAATGAATCATTGATCCTTTCCGTGGAAATGGGGGAATTGAAGGCAATTGAACCTGAATCGATCGACTTTGAGGTATGTGAATGAGCAGAGAGAGAAGAATCCCGACCGGGATAGCAGGCCTTGACAGGGTCATTGAAGGCGGTGTAAGGGATAATACCACCTTGCTTGTAGTCGGATCAAGTGGTACCGGTAAATCCACTTTTGCCATGCAGTATCTCAATTACGGGCTGGAACATGGTGAGAATGGCCTTTATATCAGCATGGAAGAGCCACCTGAGCAGATTATGCGTGAAGCCAAGATGCTTGGTTTCAATCTGGATAAGTATTATGAAAAAGAGCTATTCTTCTTCCATTCAAAGGGCAAGGATTTCGTAAAGCTTGTGGATGAGCAGCTGCCTGCACTGGTGGAGATGAACAAGAACTTCTCTGTGAAGACACGTGTCGTTATAGATCCACTGACGCCTCTTACATGGGCCATCCAGGACAAGCAGGAGCAGCGCGAGGTGATAACCAAGCTGTTCTATACTCTAAAACAGCTGGGCCCGGTCCTGATAACAACTGAGGAGCATGCAGCTCCGGGTGAGACCATAGGCGAGGATGTGCTTATACCCATATACATGTCCGACGGTGCAGTCCACCTTACCTATCGCCCGATAGGCGGTGCTTTCAACAGGGCCTTGGAGATCATAAAAATGCGAGCTACAAGGCATGGTGAGGAAGTCTACCCCTATATTTTCGTGCGGGGTATCGGAGTTGTGGTGCGTACCACTCCGCTGGTGTCAGCCGAAGACATGCGTAAGTATGATGATCTGTTCAACAAGGCCATAAGGACAGCTGCAGACCTTGGTGCCAACGAAACCGTACTTGAGCGTCTTGCCTACGTTAAGGAGAACTGGTCATATCCCTTCTCACCCAAGGAAACGCTGCAGATATTCTTCGAATCCCAGGGGCTTACTGATGCACTTACCAAAGACGAGATTGCCCGGAGGAAAGAGGAGAGCATGCCTTCTGACATACAGCTTGATCTGAAGGAGCTTTCAATAAAAGTTCCGCTTGAATCCGTTGTTGCGGAGCCTGAAGAAGAAGGTCTGATAGAGATAGATAATCTCCGTGATCTGGAAGAGATGCTACAGTAATTAAGTACAGAAGTGGTAAGCTTGGCGGTTAAAAAGACAAAAGATGACCTGGAGGATGTATCTCTTCTTAAGTTTGCCCTGGTCTCACAATTAAAAAGGACTTATGAATCAAGCGATGCCGATGTACTGCTGTTTGCAGGTGCAGATGGCAGGATATACGCTTCGTATATCCCTGACAGTATAGGTCCCAAGATATTTGAGCTGACAAATCTCATAAGTCACAACCTGCTGCATGTAAGTCAGCAGCTTGCCATGGGGCTTAAGCAGTCGGTGATAGAATATGACTTTGGCACTGTCATCTTCTCCTCAGTAGGAAGAGGCGCACTCCTGATATCTCTTTTCGCGGGCAAGGCCGACCTTTCCGATGACATGCATAAGATACAGGTCGCAAGAGAGGTCATACAGCACATCTTTGAGCAGCGCCCAATGACAGCTGACCAGTTGTCCAACTACTCGGAGGAGGTAGCTTCAGAGCTGCGTATACTTGCCAAGATAGTGTTCAATGAGATGTATACCCAGTCGTCGGAGTATAAAAAGAACATGGAGATACTCGCTGACATCAAGAAAAAGATCACTGGCGTGATGGGCAGGGGCGAGGTGGAGCCTGCACTTGCAATGGCCTTCAACGAGATCGCTTCTTCTCCCAAGTGGATGACAGAGGACCTCTGGCCTTTGCTTGTCGAGATGATCATCAGGGACCAGATACGTCCTTTGCATGGGGATTATGTTGCTGATATATGTGAAGCAGAGTGGATACCTGACATAAAGCGCAAACTGGAGTCGTTTGTATGAAGCGGTGGTGCCAGAATGGGTAGTGAGATATGTGCTGAGGCACAAGCAGAAGATAGTCAGATGCCATCTTCAGTTTCCAGCTGTGCGGATAATGGATCTTCAGGGCTTCTTAAGGTTAAGGTTGGCGATAAGGGTTGCTCTGCAGAAAACGATGAAAAAAGTGATAATTTATCTGGCACTCAAGCTGCATTTGTGGCTGATCCCAGATATCGGGAAATGGAAGAGAAACTGGCACTCTTTGAGAGGAAATTTGAGGAGCTTCAGGTGAAGGTTAGCGAGGGATTCAGTGAGCGTGACACTTCTATCTCTTCTATCCACACCGAATTGTCCAAAATGTCACCTCAGGGCGAGTTCAGGCAGTTAAGAAGGGATTTCGATATCTTCTCAAAACGCCTCAGAAGGATCGTAAAGTCAGAGGACTCACTCAGCGCTGAAACGCTTGACGCTGCAAAGGTCCCGCCTGATGTGCTTGAGATAACCTATGCCAAAACCCTGAACGATCTTTATGCTGCCATGCTGAATATATTCGGTGACCGGGAATCATCAGAGATTGTCGAGGATACCAGAGATAAGGTCCGCCAGTTCAGTGCAGGAGTGGATTTTTTCAGGTTTGAGAATGGGGTATTCCTTGTCAGGGGACTCTCAGATGCAGTATCTTCAAAACTCGTCTCAATAAAACAGATACATGCGACCTATATTGAGCTTTTCAAGATCTTGTCCCAGGCAGTTCCCAATTACAGTTCACAGGACTTCAGGTCCTTTGTCGAGACGGGAAGCAGGGAATATACAGTACAAAAAGTTGTTTCCCATGACAGGTCAATTGAAAAGATATCTTCCAGGTTGCCAGTTATCACTGAAGAACTTACAAACCTGACAGAGAATATGCAATTCATAGCCGAGCTCCAGAACAACCAGCTCGAAGATATAAGGTCACATGCAGAGGGTATTGAAGAGATCAGGGCCCAGATGAAGAACATTACAAAAGTGGTAAACCTTCATACAAAGGCACTCCGGAAACTAAACAAAACCCTTGAGGAGATCCGCACTTTGGATAACACTTCTGCTGTGAGTTCTTTACAAGCTCCTCAAGCCGATATGACATCATTTGAAGAGAGCATGGCCTTAAAAGCAAACCGGGATGAGATGCTTGTTATCTCTGAAGCTGTTGCTTCTTTCCGGGATGAGGTCAACAGTAATCTTGCACAGATGCAACAGCAGATGCTGCAGTCAATACAGGATGCAGAGAAGATGCAGCTTATCCATTCTGATATTTTACAGGTGCGTGAGGAGCTTGAACATATCAGGTCTGTAAAGCAGAGTTCCTGCAATACATCTATTACATCTATAGATGAATTTTCCCCCGGGCATATTGAGCAGATGATCCTTGAAGAGCTCAGGGAGTCCGGGCCTGTGACCCTGAAACAACTGGAGAACCAGATGATCTTGAGGTGCAGCTTAGGTTTTGATGAACTCTCATCTGTTGTGGGTCATATGGAGCAGGCACAGTTGCTGATATCTTTCAAGAAGGGCAGGTATACCTATTTTACTTTGAGGGAACTGGCTAACGTGTAAAAAGAGCGGTATGCGAAAATGTCTGTTAATGATATGTGCTTGTTACATAAGGCTGGCAATGTCTCCTACTGCCTGCTTGAATCGGAGGATGTAATTGACAGTCTCCGGATCGAGGTAGGCCAATCCGGTACACCTGGTTTCAATTACTTCCATAATAACTTCGGAATACCTTATGATTTCCTGATGAAGACATCTGTTTCCTCAGGACATGCACTATTCGTTTCCATTGATGCCTGCAACCGGCTTCTTGGGTTTGCCAGGTTTGAAAAGGTATCAGATAATATCGAAAAGATACACAGGGGAAAGAAGAATGTTGTCCGCCACTCTGTTCACCTGCTCCGCAGTATCGAGGTTCATCCATCCCACAGGAATATGGGTATTGGTAGATTGCTATTTGCAATCGCTGCTAAAAACCTGAGATCAAATGTGATAACAAAACCTGACAATCATGATGCTGCCCGCTTCTTTAAGGAAAGGCTGATGTTTGATTCCATATGTGGCACTGACTGCATTGTATTGCCACGCTACAGGGATTGCCTACTGCTACCGTATCCTAAAGCCCGGCTCCTTCTGAGGCAGCTTGCAGGAAATTATCCAAGGATGGTCATGCCTGAACTTGTCGATTCATATGAGGCCCTTAAGTTCAGGTCAAGTATGGGCAAACATATCCCCAAGGATGACATACTTGCATTTGAACATTACCTGGCCAGTTCCAGACATCTGCTGGACAGGAAGCTCTCAACGGAAATGGACACGCTTCTGGAAAATCTCTGCACTTGAAGGCGAAAATCAGGTTCCTTTTTTCAGCATATAGATTCCTTCCGGATCGATAACAAAAGGATGCTTCCCTGGAATAAAGTCGCTTCCGCGCATCTTGATCACTTCCAAATGCCTTTCAAGTCCGCTGTCAGCTGTCTTTCTTTCCAGGGACAGGATGGTGTCTGCCATGTATGACCAGTGACTGACAGTAATGGACTCCGGGTTTATCTCTCCGGTAACCATGAGCAGTATGCCTCTCTCCTCAAATTCCATGAACAGGCTTTGCGTGAAGGCTCTTAGTTCACAGCCCCTGAACTCCCTCTCTTCAAAAGTGCTGCCTATCGATTCCAGGATCGTTATGGTGTCAATGACAACCCTGGTCGGGGAAGTGTCCAGGACATTATCAGTAATATATTCGAATATGGAGAAATCTCCTTTGGCTATGATATCTGTGCCGATGGAGTGGATGGCAAGCATTCCGGAAGTAAGCACCTGGTCATCGAAAAAACCAAGCTGGCGGGTGGTCGAGATCACCTTGTTCCTTGAACCTGAAAGCAGGGATATGTAGGCACATTTCTCCCCTCTCCCGGAAGCATTGAACAATGACTGAAGGCAGATATTGGTCTTACCTGAGCCGGCGGTCCCTGCAATCAGGACAGTTGAAGGTGAGATAAATCCTCCGCACAGGATATCATCAAGTCCTTTTATGAATGATGAGTTTCTCATTTTTTTCTCCGGTTTTTCATGCTGAATTTATCTATTTATCTAATATGAAGTCTGCTGAGAGCAGGCAATTTTTCTTCTTTTCAAATTGTCAGATGTTTCTCTTATATCCAATTGGTCAAACTTATATATTATCACATCTATTAAATTTCGCACATAGTACTATGATAATAACACGTGCTGATAATTATGTCTGACCTGCACAATGACCCCGATATTCTGGAGTACCTGAATAATATAAATAGGCGTTTACAGTACCTTGAGTTGCGCCTGTCGAAAATCGAAACATGCTCCCCTCCACAGATCGATGACAAAATGGCTGTTTTTCTCACAGTTCCCGATTCTATCCGGAAATCCCTTTTTGCTGTCTCCGATCTTAAGTCGTGCACTGCGGATGAGGTCAGTGTTATTACAGGCAGGCACAGGTCCATTGAGAACAAATACCTTAATGAGCTCTACAGGGGTGGATGGCTTGTGAGGGAAAGGAAAGGCAAAAAGATATACTACTCGATGAAGAAAAAAGATGAGCCTGATAAGGGTGGCCACTGGTCTGCAGTCGAGGAAGTAGAAGACAAGCTTGACCGGTTGCTGGGGTGAGACAAGTGCTGCTAAGTTTTCATTCATATAAAGGGGGCACGGGTAAAACAACGTTTGTTGGAAATCTCGCTGTCCTGTTATCGATGCGCGGGGAGCGGGTATGCATTATCGACACGGATGTTAATGGCCCCGGTATCCACTCATTGTTTAATATCAAGTATGAGCTGACACTTGTTGATTTCCTGCAGGGGACATGCAGGCCATCTGATGTGGTCTACAGGTATGGCAACAACGAGCTTTACATAGTCCCATCAAAGGCATGTGAGGAAGATATTATAACAATGTTCGATACTCCCGGGGAAGCCAGGGATAAAATGCTTGGGCTTATAAACAGTATCCATAAGGACCTTTCTATCGATCATTTCCTCTTTGACTGCAGTCCGGGCATTAACAGGTCCAGTCTGCTTGCAATGAATATTGCTGACAGGGCAACCATTATCTCGACAATCGATGTTCAGGATATAAGGGGGACTTATCTTCTTTCCAGTATGGCGGATAAGCTGGGAACCCGCGCATATCTGCTCTTTAACAGGACTCCCTATGATAAGCGCAAGGAGATCGATGAGGTCGTAAAGGATTTCAGCAAAAAGCTTGGTACCAGGCTCATGGGATCAATATGTTATGATAATTCGGTGGCGCGTGCCTGGTCGCGCAAACTTGTGATGGAAGAAGAGCCAGATTGTGATTACTGCCTGCAGTTAAAAGAAATTGCAGATAAGCTGATCTGAATGTCTCTGTAAGCAGTTTGAGATGGGGCTTATACTCAGGTTATATTAAAGTCCTTTATCTTCTTGCTTGCAATCCCGTCCAGCTCCTGTTGCTCTTCAGGTGTCAGCCTGAATATCTCCCTTATTTTTTCCATATCAGTATCTACAACTTGTGTGGTCAGTTCTTCGCCAAAGAGATTGTAGCTGTTCTCTGCCTGGCCGCTGCGCCCAATTTTGTGCATCATGTTACCATCCATCCTGAAAATGTTGTCAAAAAGACGGTTTATGTCGGTCTCATATTCTGTATCTTTAGGCCTTGTACCGGAAGCAACCAGCAGAGTTGAGTTTTTTTCACTGCATTTGTTCAGGAGTATCGCAAGGAACCTGAAAAGTGGTTTCCTGTCTACTGCGGCCGCCATATCATCGAAATTCTGGATAAGTATTATGAACTGCTTATCAGCAAGCAGTTTTCCCAGACCGATCAAAGTATTCGTGAAGTTCCTTGAAATTGGGAGGAGCAAAATGTCTGCCTGTAGATTAAGGTTTGTGTATGCGGGCGATTTACCCCAATGCATGCAGATGACAGGCAATCCGGAACCGAATTCAAGGGAGGTGATCATGTCTGCCAACAGCTCAATATGTTGCGAATCCTCATAATGGAAGAAAAGTGAACACTTTCCTTCAATAAGTTTCAGAAAATCAGTTGATACCCGGATCGATCCATTTTTGCTCATATTGCCTGGGCCGCAGTTTTAAGTGGATTTCATTGTGTAATAATGATATAATCATGTATTAATATAATGGTACTGATTTATCTTTCAGATGCATTATAGTCTCTAATATTGCCTCAATTTTCGAATCCCTTCCTGTTTTTCTTGCAAGTGCATCCTTTTGTGGTTCTGAGCCCGAAAAGATTAAAACCTATAGCAACAGATGTTAATCGAGGTGCTTTAGTATGTCAAAGTTCCAGAAAAGAGGTTATGAACGTAAGGGTGAAAAGAAACACGAAGAACTCGATGAAAAACTGCTTCAGGAAAACCTCAACGACCTTGTAAAAGAAGGTGGTGAAATAACAGATTGAACATACAAATGCACATTGAGGTGTTAAATAGCGATATTTCCAATACGGAACTAGAGGTTTCGCAAGGAACCACTTATGAAAAGATCCTTGAAACACTCGGTCTCAATCAAGAGACCGTCCTCATTTTAAAAGACGGACAAGCCGTTCCTGTAGACGGGATGGCTCTGTCCGGCAGCTTAAAGATCATATGCATTGCATCACAGGGATGAACAGCTCCTGGATTATTTTTAAAATCAAAGATGGCCGAGTTTACTGTAACTCCTGTTCAAGGGCAGGTTTTGATTCTCGAAAAAAGAATTGAGATATTTGTTCTATGACACATGTGGTTTTCATCCCCTGCCTGCCGGCCCGCAGCTGTCAGGAAAGGGGACTCCACCTGTCGATAGATAAACTAACCGGTAAACTGGCGCACATCACATTTTACGTGTGATGTCCTTGAGTTTGGTAATAGCATCCATCGTTGTTCGTGTGTCTTCTATTATCTTGCGCTCATAATGCTTGATAATATCTTCAACAGGAGCGGAAAGTTTGTAGATCTTTGTAGGCCTGCCCTTTCCAATAGCTTTTTTGTTGTGGATATCGATCCAGCTTCTTTCGCGCATCTGCCTCATGGCAACACTTACTTCCGGTTGTCTTAGTCCGGTGCTCATCTCTATTTCCTGTGAGGATGCTTCCTGCACATTGGAGAGATAAGTAAGCGTTGTGGCGACGTTCCTAGACATTCCCAGACTTTTCAATGCGTCAATGAATCTATAGTCTGTGTCATCCAGTATTTTTACTTCATATTCTTTCATAATAACCCCTTATTTAATTGTGCTCACTAGGAGCTCTAATACATAGTATGCAATTATTATATTTAAAGTTATATATGGTTATATTTAAAGTCCTGAAAAACTAATAATTTCGAGTAAAATCCAGGCAGTTTTTAGATAAAGATGTAATTTTATTCTGTAACTCTGTTAAAGATTTAAAATACGCATTTCCGTTGCCGCCAAATATCTCGGCTCTTATCTTTTTACCCACAATATCATCATATCCGGGCCGGAGCCTGAGCACCAAAGAGCCTGGGAATATGTGTTTCCTGTGCTCAAAGCCGTCACTATCCCCGTCAGTGATCCCTATGATAGGTATGCCAAGCCTGTACAGTATGTCCCCGGCGATCTCTGTAGTGTCATCTCCTATAGTGACAGCTACCTGCGCACCGGCTGCCAGTTCAAAAGACCTTTCTGCTTCATGGTCAATGATGACTGCTTTGATGCTGTCCGGAGGTCCTGCCAGCTCAGGTAAGGCCACATTGCTGGATTTGAGAACACCTGCTTTTTCCGTGTACAGGCGCGCAGAGAAGTTGTTGCCTCGCAAAGGGCCGCTTTTTATCCAGCACCGCGTGATGTCAATTGTCTCCCTTTGTTCGTATCTGTGAAGCTTCTCAAGACCGTGCTCCTTAACTCTGGCTCCGGCTATCTCGGTAATGAACCCGTTCTCTGTGGTAATACTGACATCCTTGGAGAGTGCGTAGGCGACAACTACCCCATTGATGAGTATGTTCTCTCCGGGATGCACCCCGAACACCTTCCTCACTATCCGGTGCCCGTTATTCTCAATGATTATGGGTGTGATCACCTCCGGGACTGCCGATAACCTGAGTCCCAGTGAGCTGGCAAGATTTGAGGCAAAGGTTATTGCGACCCCGTTCCAAGGGATCACTTCCCCATCCCCGCATGAAGGCCTCTCTACATGGATAAGTGGTTTAAGATGGCTATTAACAAGGTTTGCTACCACCAGGTTGGCAAAAACGCGCCCGTTCTCTATGGTCTTACCATGGTTCAGGAGAACGACTACATCTTTTGTCAGGAAGAATTGCTCGATGCATGCGCTTGGCCTCAGAGATGCCTGTATATCTATCACCTCTTCGAGATGAGCATCCAGCACGGCAGTCTTACCTATAGTGCCCGCCATTACTGCTGTGGTCTTTCCGAACCCGTTAAGTATTTCTATTACCTTCAATGCCATTCCCGAATCAATGATATCCGGGCCGTGGATGACTATGCCTATCTCCATGTTGCTTCCAGAGGCTGGGTTATGTATTTTGTTGCATGGATATAACCATTCTGACATGACAAATTATTAGTCGGATGAAAGCCACAGTCTGCTCATGAATAATGTCAGACTGACATGGCTTGGTCATTCCTGTTTTGAGGTGCGCTCAAAATACAGGCTGCTGATAGATCCTTTCCTTGACAGCAATCCTGCGGCAACTGTCCGTTCCACAGAAGTGGAGCCAGATTTTATCGCAGTCACTCACGGACATTTCGATCATCTGGGTGATACTGTCGGGATAGCACGACGAACAGGGTGCAGGGTGGCCTGTATCCATGAACTTTCACAGTATCTCCGGTCCAGGGGTGTCCTCACAGAAGGAATGAACATCGGTGGCTCTATAACACTGGGGGATATTGCACTTACAATGACCGATGCCTGCCATTCCTCTTCTATAGATGAGTCTGGTTATTCCTTTGATGGTGGAAGGGCTGCAGGCTTTATCATTCATGCAGGAGATGTCTGTATTTACCATGCCGGTGACACGGGGCTCTTCAGGGACATGCAGATGATAGGGGATGTGTACAAACCCGATGTTGCAATAATCCCAATTGGAGGCCGATATACAATGGATGCTTATGCTGCTGCTCTTGCAGTTGGTATGTTGCGCCCGAGAATTGCAATACCCATGCATTATAACACCTACAAGCGTATCTCACAGGATCCCTATATTTTTGCATCCCATGTAAAAAAGGTATCAAGTGCCAATGTCATCATTCTTGAGGTAAATGATTATATGGAAATGTAGTCTATGAATTGCATGCTTTAGCTGCATTTTCGCCTTCCCTATGGTTAGGTTTATATTTCTGTATGTCAAAGAGAGTTAAGGCAAAAGTCGATTATAATTATAAAACACATATCCCCTCTAGTTCTCGTCATACGACTTTTGCCTTTCTCTAATTATTCGCTTTTCCACAATGCCATATGGAAAAAGCAAACATGCAGAAGATGCTGAAAAGCATTTTTAATCTCGTGCAGAAGCTTCAGGAAACTCACAAATGACAGTCATTCTAAAAAAGAAATGTGGACATTACTAGCTGTCCACTTTTTTTGGCTGCATCTTAGCTCCTGACCTTTATCTTTTTCTTATTTACCAAAGCATTTTTCCAGATGTTCCTGAGAAATTGGTTTTGTGAGCAGGCTGACAACTATCGCAGTCAGGAAAGCCAGGGGTGTGGCAATTATTATCGGGTCAACGACCGTCCATGTTCCGCTCAGGAGTGTTGCCTTTCCAAAGATAGCCTGGCTGAGGCCAAAGGGCACAGCCTCTTTGGCATGTACGAACAAAAGCCAGAATAGACTGCTGAAAGCTCCCACCAGCATGCTTGCTATCGCCCCTTCTCTGGTCATGCGTTTCCAGAAGAGGGCGCCTGTGTACATAGGCAGGAAGGAGGCTGCGCAAAGGCCAAAGAAAATAGCCGTGGCAGTTGCAATAATACTTATCGGCAGGATGTATGCGAGTACAACACTGATCAGGATCGTAACCGGTATTGCTATTTTGGTGACGTTGATGGCTTGTCCCAGTTCCCCTTTCTTGACATACTCCCTGTAAAAGTCATGTCCTATCGCAGTTCCCATTGTATGGAACTGTGAACTCATCGTGGACATGGCTGCAGCCAGCAATGTCAGCATGAACAGGATAACAAAAACATCAGGCATTGCGCTGTTGATATACTGGGGTATTATGAGGTCTGTGTTTCCCCCCGCAGCCACTATAGATATGACATCCAGATTATTGAAGAAATATACATTAGAGAGTGCCCCTACCGTGAAGGCCACACCAGTCATCATAAGGATAAAGGGTCCTCCGACCAGTACTGCCCTGTTCAGGGCCTTGTCGTCTTTCACTGTCATGAACCTGACCGCAAGCTGAGGCTGGGCAAGCACTCCAATACCTACACCAAGCACAAGTGTTGATACAAGGCTCCACCAGATGGGTGATCCGAACTCAGGCATAGCTGTCCATCCCAGATGTCCCCCTGCCTGCAGGCCTTCAGGTACCAGGTAAGCCATATTGGTGAGTGCCTGGTGAGCTTCCACAACACCGCCCAGTTTAATATAAGTGAAAGCTAGCAGGAATGCCATCCCAAGGAACATGAGAGCACCCTGGAGTGCGTCTGTGTACATGACCGCGATGATGCCTCCCGTGATGACATAGGCAGCAACTATCACCGTGAGGATGAGAACAGCAACATCATAATTTACATTGAGGGTGGTTTCGACAAACCTTGCCCCTCCTATAAGCACTATTCCGGCATAGAGCGGCATGAAGAGACCGATAAGGGCTCCCGAGAACCCCTGGATGAAACGGGACTGATATCTTCTTCCAAGAAGTTCGGGAAATGTGACTGCGCCGAGTTTTAATCCTATTCGGCGGGTTCTTTTCCCAAATATGACAAAAGCCAGGAAGATACCTACAATGATATTCATGACAGCAAGCCATAGAAGACCCATGCCAAGCGCACCGGCAGCTCCACCGAATCCTATTATAGCTGAGGTACTGATAAACGTGGCTCCATATGAGATGGCCAGGACATATGGATGCATCTTCCTGCCGCCCACCATATAATCTTCAGTCTGCTGCGTTTTCTTATAGCCAAGCCATCCCAGGTAGAAAATGACCATTAGATAGATAAGTATTGCAATACCGAGAATTGGTGTACTGACAGCCATCAGCACTCCTCCTCTTCTTCGCCGTCATTCCATTTAAGTGCACCATAAATGACACAACCTACAGCACTTAATAAACAAAGAACATAAGCAAGCCATATTTGCGGATCGTCGATTCCAAGCATTTTTCTTCTCCTTTTTTTTAATACTAAATCATAATGCGACAGTGCTAAATGTTAGCACGTGTCACTATTTAAATCTATCCAAAATATTCGGGGATCACTCTGCACGATATGAGGGAATAAAAAGTAGAAGCAAAGATGGATCTGACTGCAGAGAACAGGTCATAATGTATGGGCTGGAAATTCCCCTCTGGCAGTTTCCTGCCAGAAGGATTGACAATCGGGCCAAAAAAGGCACTTCAAAAGGCTGCAATCTTAATCGGTTGCAGTTGAGATCCCGAAACAGCGATCAATGTGTTCCTGAGAATCCGGCTTTGTCATCAGGCTGACAACTATTGCTGTCAGGAAGGCCAGTGGGGTGGCTACGATGATCGGGTCAACTACAGTCCAGGTCCCTGTCAGGATGGTGTCCACACCAAAGAGAGCCCTGCTTATGCCCAGTGCGCTTGCCTCTTTTGCATGCACGAATATAAGCCAGAATAGACTGCTGAAAGCTCCCACCAGCATGCTTGCTATCGCTCCTTTCCTTGTCATGCGTTTCCAGAAGAGGGCGCCTGTGTACATGGGCAGGAAGGAGGCTGCGCACAGACCGAAGAAAACAGCTGTAGCAGTTGCAATAATACTTACCGGCAGGATGTAGGCGAGCACAACGCTGACAAGGATCGTAAATGCTATTGACATCCTGGTGATATTGATCGTTTGTCCAAGTTCCCCCTTTTTAAGGAACTCGCGGTAGAAGTCATGTCCTATCGCAGTTCCCATTGTATGGAACTGGGCGCTCAATGTTGACATTGCTGCAGCCAGCAGAGTCAGCATGAACAGGACAACGAAAATATCGGGCATTGCGCTGTTGATATACTGGGGTATTATGAGGTCTGTGTTCCCGCCGGCGGCTACCACAGATATCACCCCCAGTTTATCGAAGAAATATACATTAGAGAGTGCCCCTACCGTGAAGGCCACACCTGTCATCATAAGGATAAAGGGTCCGCCGATCAGTACTGCCCTGTTCAGGGCTTTGTCATCTTTCACTGTCATGAACCTGACCGCAAGCTGGGGCTGGGCAAGAACGCCGATGCCCACACCCAGGATCAATGTCGATACAAGGTTCCACCAGATAGGCGACCCGAATTCAGGCATAGCTGTCCATCCAAGATGTCCCCCTGCCCGCAGGCTTTCAGGTACCAGGTAAGCCATATTGGTGAGTGCCTGGTGAGCTTCCACGACACCTCCCAGTTTAATATAAGTAAGGGTTAGAAGAAGCGCCATCCCAAGGAACATGAGAGCACCCTGGAGTGCGTCTGTGTACATGACGGCGATGATGCCTCCCGTGATGACGTAGGCAGCAACTATCACCGTGAGGATGAGGACCGCGACATCATAATTTATATTGAGGGTGGTTTCGACGAACCTTGCCCCTCCGATAAGTACTATTCCGGCATAGAGCGGCATGAAGAAGCCGATAAGGGCTCCCGAGAACCCCTGGATGAAACGGGACTGATATCTTCTTCCAAGAAGTTCGGGAAACGTGACAGCGCCGAGTTTTAATCCTATGCGGCGGGTCCTTTTCCCAAATACAACAAAAGCCAGGAATACACCTACAAAGATCGTCATAAAAGCAAGCCATAGAAGACCCATGCCAAGCGCCCCGGCAGCACCGCCAAATCCGACGATTGCAGATGTGCTGATAAAGGTGGCACCGTATGAGACTGCAAGGATGTAAGGGTTCATTTTCCTGCCGCCCACCATATAATCTTCAGTCTGCTGCGTTTTCTTATAGCCAAGCCATGCCAGATAGAAAATGATCATCATGTAAACAAGGACAACAACACCGAGCACCGGTGTGCTGACGGCCATCAGCACTCCTCCCCTTCTTCGCCCTTATTCCAGTTCAGTGCACCATAAATGATACAACCTACAGCACTTAAAAAACAAAGAACATAAGCAAGCCATATTTGCGGATCGTCGATTCCGAGCATTTTTCTTCTCCTTCTGTTTAATAATAAATCGTGATAGTTATCGCGCTATGTGTTCCTGTATCAATATTTAAAACTATCCTATAATTCAAATACTACTCATGCAGAAGGCGGTAAGGTTTCCCGGAAGATGGCGTTGACGAACTCGTTTCTACCAGGGAGGCTCTAATATGAACCCAAAAATATTCATCTGGCAGTCTCCTGCCAGAAAACCCATTCTGTCGGCTTAAAGTCTTAAATTTCCACAGGATTGCTATGCATTTCGCTTGTGACTGAACTCTTGAAGCAGAGGTCAATATGTTCCTGCGGACTGGGCGCAGTCATCAGGCTGACAACTATTGCTGTCAGGAAGGCCAGCGGAGTAGCTATGAGTATTGGATCAACTACAGTCCAGGTACCTGTCAGGATAGTGTCCACACCAAATAGCATCTTGCTTATACCCAGTGCACTTGCCTCTCTTGCATGCACGAATGTAAGCCAGGACAGGCTGGTGAATGTTCCTACAAGAAGACTTGCTATGGCTCCTTCCTTTGTCATGCGCTTCCAGAACAAGGCTCCTGTATACATAGGCAGGAAAGCTGCGGCGCACAGCCCGAAGAATATAGCAGTTGCCCTTGCTATTATCCCAAACGGAAGGATGTATGCAAGTATCACGCTTATGACTATCGTTACTGCAATTCCGAGTTTGGTGACGGTAACGGTTTTGCCGATCTTACCTTTCATAAGGAATTCCCGGTAGAGGTCATGTCCTATTGCAGTACCCATGGTATGGAACTGGGAGCTTAGGGTGGACATAGCAGCTGCAAGCAATGTGAGCAGGAAGAAGATGACAAAATAATCAGGCATTGCGCTGTTGATGTACTCCGGGATTATCTTATCAATGTTACCTCCGGCAGCATCAAGTGATATTATGCCTCTGGTTTCCAGGAAATATACATTTGAGAGAGCTCCGACAACATATGCCACACCCGCCATCATGAGAATGAAAGGTCCGCCTGAAAGCACTGCTCTGTTGAGTGATCTGGTATTCTTTACTGTCATGAACCTGACCACAAGCTGTGGCTGGGCAAGGACACCAATTCCTACTCC
This sequence comes from Methanolobus sp., assembly GCF_030682845.1. GTDB lineage: Archaea > Halobacteriota > Methanosarcinia > Methanosarcinales > Methanosarcinaceae > Methanolobus. Next base: position 24,531 of record NZ_JAUXNK010000007.1, read on the forward strand.
AAGCACGATGGTGGAAACAAGCGTCCACCAGGTAGGTGAACCGAACAAGGGCATGGATGTCCAGCCGGTGTGTCCCACAGCAGCCAGGTTCGCAGGTACGAGATGCGCCATGTTGGTGAGTGCCTGGTGAGCTTCCACGACACCGCCCAGTTTGACATAAGTAAGCACAAGCAGGATCCCCATGCCGGTAAACATTACCGCTCCCTGCAGGGCGTCGGTATACATGACTGCAATGAGCCCTCCGGTAATTACGTATGCGGCGACAATTACGGCAAGTATAAGGACCGCACTGTTATAATCGATATTTAATGCGGTTTCCATGAAGCGGGCCCCGCCTATGAGTACACTTCCGGCATAAAGCGGCATGAATATCGTAATCAGGATGCCTGAGAAACCCTGGATGAAACGTGACTGGAAACGTCTTCCTATTAATTCAGGAAAAGTCACAGCACCAAGGTTCACCCCTAGGCGCCTGGTCCTTTTTCCAAACAGGACAAAAGCCAGGAAGATACCGACAAAGATGTTCATGAACACAAGCCAGAGCACACCCATGCCAAAAGCTCCGGCATATCCTCCGAATCCTACTATTGCTGAGGTACTGATAAAAGTAGCTCCATATGATACGGCCAGTACCAAGGGGTTCACTTTTCTACCAGCCACCATGAAATCTTCGGTACTTTTTGTTTGCCTGTAACCTAGCCATCCCAGATAGAAAATGACCAGCAGATAAATAAGTACTGCAATACCGAGAATTGGTGTACTGACTGCCATCAGCAGGCCTCCTCATTTTCTTTGCCATCGTTCCAGTGCATCATCCCGTAGATAATACATCCAATTGCACTCAGGATGCATAACAAATATGCAATCCATATCTGTGGGTCATCTATGCCTAACATTTTTGTCTCCTTAAAATTAGAATGTTATTTGTTAGCACAGGACATACTTTAACTTTTCCATTTCATATCTTATGTTTTCACAGCAGTTTAAGGAAGGATGCACACGACTTTAGCCGTGGGTAGTTGACATTATCAGCGGCCACACAACCTATATATATTAGATAGGGGCATAGTAGAAATTGTGTTACAAAGGGTTGTATTTGTAACAACCAGGTGCAATAGATTTGCTAACCATAAGTAGCAATTTACCTTTAAAAGTGAAGTTGCACACAGACTCGAAAGCAGGCGCTTATGCGTCTGCTTCCTCCATTTGGATCTATTTTTCCGCTGTTGCCTGAATGAACACTGCTTTGCTTATGTTCTTCGATATGGCTGAAAAACCCGCATCCTCAAAAACCCGTATCCAGTCCTTTCCTTCCCTTTTCGTGCCATGGTGATGATCAAGTGGTTCAGCTGCGAAGACTTTGCCTCCATCTGCCACTACCCTTTTTGTCTCTGTCAGGGCTTGGGGTATATCGTCAAGGTGATGTAACATAAAGAAGCAAGTTACAGTATCGAACCTCTCATTCTCATAAGGCAGATCATATATGCTTGCAGCCTCAAACATTGCATTATCTATCCCATATATCTCGGCATTGATGCGGCATTGCCTTATCGTTCCTTCCAGAAGGTCTATCCCGAGTACCTTTGCTGACCTGTTGTGCTGTGCTATTTCCATCGTCGCAGCCCCAAGCCCGCAACCGACATCCAGGATGTCTTTACCTTTGACAAGCGGTATTACCTCAGTAAAGACCTCTTTCTTCAGTTTCTCCATCCCTAACTTTGGGTATGCAGCTTCCTGATGGTCAAATGCTGTGTAGGGGATAATGCCGTATACTGATGAATTATTCAAAGCAAGCAGCCCTTTAAAGTAAAGCCTGTCACCATCGTGCTTGATAAGCTTTACAACCGAAACCCCGGTTTCCCTGCAGAACCGTTTGTTCCATTCGTCCCTGCCCTTTGGGAATTCCATCTCCAGCGGGTCATGGATAACAATATAATGTGAATATTCATCGAACACATATGATGATGCATGAGCATGCTTGTTTAGCTCGACCTCACTAACAGCATCTCTCCATAGCGCAAGCAGTTCCATGGTTTCCTCATCAGCAAAATTGACTACTTTACCTATTGGTTTGAATGACATACTACCTGATTTTTTTACAAGGATAAAACTATTTGTATGTATAAGCATAAAACCGGAAAGATAAAATTAAAAATAAGGTGAATTCTGGGACCGAATCAGTCTTTCCTCCGGATAGTGGCCGCCATCAGTATTAGAATCAGGAACAATGCTGAGTTCTGACCAAGTGTCTGCTCATTATCACTATCTTGTTCAGTTGCAGATGCTTCATTTTGCAGACCAGGGTCTGCTGTTTTCTCATAAGTGCCTGTCTTCATATCCATGAAAACTTGGTAATTGTTTTCCATACTGCTTGTAGCCATTGCAAAAGCTGTAATCGCAAAAGGAGAAAAGCCGGGTGTCTCTGCCTGGAAGAAAACGAACTCTTGATCCTCGCCTGCAGTATTGGTCTGAAGTTCTCTCCACTCTCCATTATTAAACCTGTAAATGCGGATAGAACTGGCATCAAACCCATTTATTTTCATCCATTCCTTTGGCACCTTAAAACCAATGACAGCTCCCTTTATATTTTCCTCTGTTGCATATCCGTGTTTTCCAACCCATATATTCACATGTTTGTAAACCGTTCCAGGCGGAACATTTGTCGCGGTCACTGAGACGTTTTTCAGCACTTCTATGCTGCTTGTTATCTGTCCAGCGCTCTTTAGCGAGTGATAGGCGATATATTGAACAGGGTTTTCCTGTTCACTGAACTGATAAGTTACATTGGTATTGCTTAGTATGTTAATGCTTTTCACTTCTCTGATGTAGATATTTTCTGCATCTTCAGATGTGCCGGAACCTCCTCCCCCGCCTCCATTCCCAAAGCCCGTATCGCCTCCTGAACTGTTCCCAATAGTATCAGACTGATCGCCTGTTTCACCAAGGACAAGAACTCCTCCACTATTCACGGTTACAGGAACTGATCTGCCCTGAGAGTCGCTTAGTATGACGTTTATGAGATCAAGGGAGCAGTAGCCTTCTTTCCCGAGTGCTGTACACTCGACCTGGATAAAAGTTCCTGGAATGCTGATGGAGCTACCGCCAAGGGCCACTGCATATGAGCCGGTAACGGAACCTGCAGCATTATCAATAAGCCCCTTGTTGAACAAATGCGGAATGCTGTCCCTTCCAAACAGGCTTCCTTCTTCCACTTTGTTTGCAATGATAAAATCCTTGTCAAATAGTATATCCAGCTGCGCACCTACAAATGGAGTTATGGGCTCAATACCTACATAAATACTGAAAGTACTGTTTGCGTACACATTCTGGGTGGATGGGTAAATGGTCACAATTGCCTGGGCAGATGCAGGCATTACAAATGTAAGACTTATCAGCGCAATTAGTGCAAGAGCAAATACTAAAGATACTTTTCCCGGTATTCGCCCTGAATATGGATGATTATCTATCCTTGGCATGAGTACACCTTCAAGTGTAATAGGTAATTATAATTACACCTTAGTTACATAGAGGTTTTTATAATGGACTTGGAAGCACAAATAACTCGTACTCTCAATAAGACCGAATTAACTTATGAGAATAAATATATTTTGAATAGCTATGATAAAGACGCGAAGATGAACTCCGGCCACAGTGCAAAGACGAGAGCTGACCGGGCAATAATATTATCAAAACTCGCGATATACTCAGGTAAGCCATTCAAAGAGATGACAGAAGATGATATAAGGGCATATCTATTCAGCCTGGATGTTGCGCCAGTATCATTAGACAACTACAAAGCACACATAAAGAAGTTTTTTAAATGGCTTTATAAAACCGACATTGACCCGGAGTGCACACGCTGGCTTAAATTTAGATCCACGAAAAAGAGAAAACTCCCTGATGATATTCTCACGATGGATGAAGTCAAAGCACTAATCAATGCTGCTGATAATGTGAGAGATCAAACCCTTATCGCAATGTTCTATGATACAGCCGCAAGGCTTGGGGAAGTGCTAGGGCTTAACCAGGGACATGTTAACGCGGATTCATTCGGCTTCTTTATCATGGTCAATGGAAAGACAGGAACAAGAAGGATAAGACTGACAATAAGCGCGCCGTATGTCAAAAGCCTGCTCAATAGTCACCCATGCAAAGGTGCTAACAATCCTTTGTTTTACACGCAGGCGGGTACTAGAATGAGTGATTCACTGTGCCGAAGCATTATTAAAACGTTGGTTCAAAGGGCAGGGATTGAAAAGAGAGTACACGCACACCTATTCAGGCATACACGCATGACCCACCTTGCAGAGGACTTGACAGAGCAGCAGCTTAAGGTATTTGCAGGCTGGACAGGCGATTCCAAAATGTCTGGAATCTATGTACATTTAAGCGGGGCCGATGTGGATAACAAGATATTGGAGTTATCCGGGATGAAGTCACCAGATGAGAGGAAGGAAGCAGAGGACACACTAAAGCCTAAGGTGTGCGGCAGATGCAACGAGGTCAATGCGGTTACGAATATGTATTGCTTTAAGTGTGGTATGGCTATGACAAAAGAGGCCGAGTCCAATAATAACGATACAATCGCTGCGGTCCTTGACAAACTAAAAGAGCACCCTGAGATACTACTTGAAGCATTGGGAAAGGTAAACAAATAACTCGTTTACCTTTCGTATTTATAGCGATCTATCGCAGTGCGTAGATACCCATTGAAGGAGCAGCAAGTGCTTTCCAGATCAGACAATCTTATTTTTGACATTAACTCGGGTGGGAATACCAAGAATAGTCCACTAAATATAGTTCGGTCTAAAAAATATTCATACCCACCACCTTCACAGTATGAACCATCTGTATAAGGCTGAGGATTGAAATCTAATGCACTGTCTTCTATTGCATCTACAACGGGTTCAAAATCACTCAAATACTTAAATATGCCGGGATTTTTTGACTCTAAAAAGTTGGTCACAAATTTATCAGGACTTTTATATTCCTTTACAATTTTACTAACATCTTCATATTTAATGTAATCATCATCAAATTCTCGGCAGCTTTTAAGTTCTATTGAAATATTGACTATTGCCATTAGCATGGTTTCCATGTAACCGAACGCCCCTGCCGGTATTGTGAGCTTATCCCCTTCTCGTTTCAATGTACTTTGTATAATTGCGGACCCGTGGTCAAAGAAAAAACGATTGAAAAAAATACCCCTATAATAGTTTGAGTCAAGTATCAATTTTAAGTATTTGATATCGGTTTCGTTGAGTGTGTTTACTATGGGGTTTCTTGACTTGCGCACCTCGCTTTGTGCTTTGCTTTTTTCGAACAGGTGATTCAAAAAAGGATCAATCTTTGACAAATACGGAATATTGCGCATATTGCTAAGGTCAACAATATCTAAAACATGAGCTTCCATCATGCGGTTTCTTGCATTTTTTACGGGTGATGAATTGATTGTTTTGGAATCGTATATAAGTTCAATAGCATCTGTTTGTGATTTCGATACCATCATTGCGATATATAACAGCGATTCGATAGAGTCTTTTTTTAGCATTCCTGAAATGTCTCTGTCCATGTCTACACCTTAACATACATTTTTTAATTAATATGTACTTAACTACATTTATACTTTTTTCTATTTTGGTGTTAAATAGTACTTACATACATTCATGTATGTATGGAGGCCGATAAATGGTTATCCATATCGAAAAAGAAACAGAAAACAAGTTTCGAGAGTTCCTGAAAAGGAAAGGCTACGAATACGGAGACTTGAAAAAAGAATCCACTAAAGCCATTGAACAGTATATGACCACAAAAGAAGGTACAGCCAGCATACCCCGGCAAGAGTCCGCTGGCTGCAATGTATGAACCCGGAGGCCACACAGTGACTAATAACACATCTCAAAATAAAGAACTGTCGGCATGGGCAAGGCAGTTCACCCAGGAACGCAAGGCTAGTATAGATTATTTCTTAAAACATGGTTCACCGATAGAGAAAGCCCTTGTCGGTAAAGTTGTTGAACTCGCGGAGGCCACCGTATGACCACCAAGCCAGCACGCCAGTACACAGATGACAGTGATTGTTATCAGGATTGGTACACCGAGTACCAGATGGACCGCGAAGCAGAGATAAGAGAAGCAGCAGAGGACGTGGTCTAATGGTAAGTGATAAAACAGGGCCAATGCCTGCCACAGCATCCCTGCCAGAAAAGGAAACAAATGCAATTACTAGAACGGTTTTTTTAAATAAAAAGGTTTTGCCTTTGACCTTTGAAGAAATTCAGAAGATAGACGGCGTTGTAATTATAGTTATTAACCAAACATTTATTACTTAATAAGTATAACTATATTTCATGGCTAAACCAGAACAAATTCTGATAGAGCATCATCTTTCATCAGAGGAATTGCTTAAACATATTAAGTCGTTAGAGAAAGACACAAGAG
>NZ_JAUXNK010000055.1 GCF_030682845.1 Methanolobus sp.
CATATTTTTTCGGTAGATATAAAGATGTTGATGATTTTGCTTCCTGAAAAAAGTGATAATCCACAGCATTCCCTATGACACTTATTTTCTTTCCATTAATCGTATAGTATTCCTGAATGTGTTTTTTCAGGTAACTTGAAACTGCAATTATGTGATCTGACCAGTAAATGGATATTCTCTGATAAAGTTCATATCTCAATGGGTAATCATATCTTTTTTCTTTTTTTTCTAGATCCACTATCCCATGAGAAACAAAAATAATTTTGCTTTCTATTAGCTTAAATCTTTTCAAAATTAGTGGAAGGACAAAAAACGAAGACATATTGTGAATATTAATGATGTCGTATTTTTCTCGGATTAGCTTATATATTAGTCCAGTGTGGGACACATTGCAAATTGTTATATTCTTTTCTTTGCCACATTTTTCTTTTTTGAAAAATTTCGCATATCTTTTTTTCTTAAGCACTACTACATCATCGCTAATTTTGCTCATTTCATGGGCTAAATTATAAACAACTCTTGAAACACCCGCATATCTTTCATTGTTTGAGGGGTAATGTCCAAGGATACATATTTTCATTTTACTTCCTCTTATTTGTGCAGTTATGATAGAAATGAATCAATAGTTCTCTTTATAGAACTTTGTTTTTAAACTTCGCATTTCTGTCGAGTTTCTTTTAATTCGAAATTACGTCTTTTTTTGACATAAGAACAATATATGCTTAACTATAATTGTATTGCGGAATGTGTTTTTAACTCTAATAGCAGTTCTTTTCATTTAACTTATCTTGTATATGTTGCTTGTTTTCATCTAATGTTCATAGTAATTAATCATTTTATCTATTATGAGCATGAGATTGATTCCAATGTACATTGTCGTTATATATCTAAGCATAGAAACCCTAAAATGTGATCCCCTCATGAACTTTGAAAAACAAAGATATTCAGTAATATTAATTCTAAGTTTATTCCTAACAGTTTTTCTAACGACAGGTCTAGCAAGTGCATCAATCACACTGACTGATCAAAACTCATCTATATCGCTATCTGATACAGTTATTTCAGTACCTGACCTGTATAATTATATTGTTAAAGCAAAAGGCGTAGATCTTACGCACGCAAAATATATTGAAAAAGTAGAATCTGGTGTATGGCATATAAAAGGATTTGTTACAAGCAGTGATAATGGGAAATTGGTTTTTCATGCCGAACATGGAACCGAATTATTGATCTCAAGGACCTTTTCGCCAGGAGGAACTTCCTTCCATGCTTCAGTTGACTGGCGTAATGTGACTATCAGGCAGTGGGATGCTTCCACGAATCAGCCAATTGCCTCCATCGATAATATGAGATGGCACTTCCGATCTAACTCTTACTTCGAAGGTGTGACATTCCATACATTCAATCGTATATACATGGGTGATACTGCTGTTGGTGGTACGGTCACAAATATTACATTGAAAGATGTCTATATGACTGATTGGTACCGGGATGTCAGATTGAGAGGTTCATACTTTTCTTTAAATAATGTCAGTATGGTGGATTCCCATATGGTGTGGCATTCTGAAAGAGCTGGATTCAGAGGTGGAGTGACATCTTACTCTACATACGAGAACATCTACATTAATCCATTCAAGACATTTCCTAAGGGGGCAAGTGATTCTACAGGTTCGTATGGAATACAGTCATCTGGTACTCATGACGTTTACAGGAACATCCACATCGAGAACACTACATACAGCGCATTTGTAACAGGTGGCAACTACAACCAGTATTACAATGTCACTATCCACAACTCCGATCACAACCAGATAGAGATCAGGGAGAACCACGCGATATGGGATGGCATCCACATGACAGGTGGGACGCCTGGAGCACCGGGCACACAGTCTGGTATACTGGTAGCTCGCGCATCGCCTGGCAGTCCCCGTGGTGAAAACGTCACAGTCAAGAATGTGTACATGTACAATTACGGTCAGGGAGGATGGCTCAAGACAGATGGAGACTTAGAACCTCTTGTAAATTATCGCTTTGAAAATATCACTTCAATGTACGGGCCGACTTACTTATTCGGTTTGCAGGATTCAGTATTTAAGAATGTGACTTTATATCAGGCCAACTCCCGTGGGGATGCAGGATGGCAGTATTCAAGATCAACTACGGGTAACCATCCAACCAAGAATGTTACTTTAATTGATGTTTCAATTGACAGTGGAAAACACTACATGTATTTCAGTTCTGCAGACATAATTCTTGCAAACATGAAGCATAGGACATTTGGTTCAGGACACACAGGAACTAGTTACTATGTCTACTACCCACTAGATGTGAAGGTGATCAATAATGACGAATCTCCTGTTCAAAATGCATTAGTCACTATTTCATCAGATGTCTGTGTAATAGATTCAAAAGGCACTCGGAAGAATACTGCTTCCACTGACATTACAGGTCGATTATCTGCAGACGATATTTTTTATGTAGCGGATTTCCGCAGGGTCATGTCTTCGGCCTATACTTACTACACCCACACACTAAGCGCTTCAAAAGATGGAAAATACAATGTCAGTTTTGAAGTTGACCCCGACTCCACCTGGTACTGCGAGAATCCCAACATCCTCACATATACCATCACCGCGATCCTTCCAGACGAAGCTACAACCGGACCCAGCATAATAGGCTTCGCTCCGAGCGAAGATAATCCCTTCGTGCCAGGCAGCACAAAGAAGTTCAGGGTATGGACAGATGAGACCTTAACAAGCATGAAGTGGTATGTGGATGGCAGGCAGGTGTCCTCTGGCTCACTGGAGTATAATTGGAATATTCAGGAAGGGTCGCATACCATACACTTTGAGGGAGCAAATGCCAAGGGAGCGGTAGTGCAGAGCTGGTCCGTATCGGATAAACCAGAGTTCCCTGAAGAGCAGGAAGAGCCTTACATCCCTGTTCCCGAGTCCTCTGGTTCAGGCACCTCTTACACTCCCTCCGCAACCTCATTCACAGCCAACATGGGCAGCTCCACCAACTTCATCGTGAACACTGACGAGCAGTTCACAAGCACTCAGTGGTACTTCAACGGAGTTGCAGTCGCAAGTGATACAACGAGCTACACGCAGAGCTGGGGTGCATCCGGATCTTTCACTGTGAGGTTTGACGGGGCGGATGATCTTGGCACAACGACTAGGACATGGAACGTAGTCGTTACGGGGTCTGAGTATTCGGCTATCAGTGTAGTGCCATCAGCAAGCGTGGTGGCACCGGGTGAGACATTCTCGCTTGATGTGTACATAGATCCCAAGCAGCCCGTGACCGGAGCGCAGTTAAACCTGCACTACAGCACGCTTGCTTCAGTGACATCGGTCAAGGATGGAGGGCTCTTCAAGACGGGCGGCCTGAGCAACACCTTCCAGAGCGGTACCATAGATAACTCCGCAGGAGTGCTGAGGAACGTATACTCTGCCATTATGGGTTCCGGTACAGTTTCAACGCCTGGCAGCATGGCCACAATCAATATGGTCGCGGGCGCATCCAGCGGGATGCTTGAGCTGACACTCTCCAATGTAGTATTGAGCGATGCATACTCCAGTCCTGCACCGTATGATATCACCTATGCTTCTATACTGGTGGACACGGCGCCTGTGTTCAATGCCATCCCTGCGATGTCTATAGAGGAAGAGTCTGCCCTCACATTTGCAGTGAACGCAACGGACGCGGATGGTGACACGCTGACATACTCCAGTACATCCCTGCCACAGGGTGCTACATTCAATGCTACATCCCGGACCTTCAGTTGGACTCCTGTAAGAGGTCAGGCAGGCACATACACCGTGGGATTCGATGTCAGTGATGGCTACCTCAATAACACCGTCACTGCCGCCATCATCGTCACAAGTCTGAACCGGTCGCCAGTGATAACACTCTTTGAGCCGGCGTCAGGCTCTGAGTTCGAGGAAGGCCAGGTAATTGGCATAAGTGTTGTCGCAGAAGACCCGGAGGGAGAGCCACTCAGCTATTCACTGACCATCAACGGCGTCCAGGTGAGCAGCTCCGCGAGCTACCAGTGGATCACTGACTACTCCTGCGCAGGCACACACTCAATAGGCGTCACCGTCAGCGACGGGAACAGCCAGGTAAGCCAGACACACACCGTTACGATCCTTGACGTGCATCCGAGATGGGATGTCAATATGGATGGTGTTGTGAACATCCTTGACATCACCCTTGTGGGACAGAACTATGGCAACACCTATTCAGACAGCCTCCCCAGATGGGATGTCAACCAGGATGGTGTTGTGAACATCCAGGATATGTCTATCGTGGCGGCACATTTTGGTGAAACCTTATAAGTATCCATAAGCCCCTTTAAGGGGGCTATTTTTTTTATAGTTCTCTATTTTCTTCACGAAAAATTGGAACTGTCGGACAATCTGTTCAGCCGGGGGTCGTTGACGAACATCCTGATTCCACATAATACAAATGCTGCCTGTCCGGACAGTATAGGTCCATCTCGATCTTCAGCTGCTGGATAATATCACAACAATACTGTTCCAGGACACCGAACTTGTCCTTAAGGATCTTGCAGAGCTCGCTGGTGGATATACCATTATAGATATGGCCCGCCAGTGAATGCATTGCAGATCTGGCCAGCTCCTCGGGAGTGCATGTGTCAAGCACGTCTATCCGGTAGATCTCACGAGTGGATGTGCCCTCTATGATCGTCTCTCTCTCGTATATTCTAAGGCTGTGATACAGCTTTCCTCCATACGCTGGAATGTTCGTTTTGATGTACATGCTCCTACTCCCATTATTCGTATACGTGCTCTATAACTATCGGCTTTTTGCTCTTAGATGGCGATGAGAGCGACTCCCCTATAATGGATTTGATGAGTACCTTGCCCTCTGAGCTTTTCAGGTATTCTTTGATTACCCCTTCGATCAGATCACCAGCATCTGCAACATATTCACTTGCGGTCGGAAATTGCATGTCACCGTCGCGGTGTGCATGATCGTACATTAATATGAACTGGGACATCGCAGTCGAGATGACATCAGACACCGATCCAAACTCATCGGCGTCTACCAGCTCCTTTGCCCTATTCACGAGATAGGAGCTCATGGCTATTGATACTTTTTCTTTGTTTCTTTTAACTACCATGGTAGTTACTTAGTAGTAAGAATATATAAACCTTTCTTAAGGCAATGATGCGCCTATAATGAGTAAATATAAATATGATTGTGCTATTGTTAATGGTGCAATAGTACGACTTTAGTACGAAGTGAAAACATGACTGAAAACTATCCCACGAGTATTCGCCTGGCGCGTGCTGACAAAGATAATCTCGCTGAGCTTGTGAAACATGGGATCTTCACAAACGTAAGTGATGCGGGGAGATGTGCCATGCGCAGGGGAGTCCTGGCAATAAAGGATGAAAGAGGAATCGGAGTGCAAGATAGGAAAGAAAAAGCAATCGTATCAGATGGCTCTCAACTGGCCGACCCGGCGGTGGAAGTATGAACGAGCTAAGTATTGAAGAGCAGCGCGTACAGTCCATCGAACAAAGCCCATACTGCATCAAACAATGGGAGAACGGCACACTAAGCCAGCAGATGTTTGCCATGGCAGCCAAAATAATGGCGGGTATGGAAGTGATGACCAATGCAATCTGACTTTGCAGGAGAGAAGGCATTGGCCGTCTATAACCAGGCACACCGGGAAAATCATGGAGCTCTTCCCACGTGGTACCCGATAGTTGAAATGGCTCGTAGGGTTAAATTTCTTGCGGGGGCTTGAGCATGGGCTGGTCTAAGAGCGGAGGCTATGCAGGACGGCCGATAGGGTCCACAAAGGACCGATACTGGCTAGGTGAAGGTCACCGGGAGCGCAGGTTCAATCATGCCATGGATATCTGCATATCCACCCTGGACAGGGTAGGTCAGTGTCCCAAGTGCCACAGAGAGACATCAATATGCATTGAGGCCGGGGTCACTACTAAGCTTGGTGCCAGGTCCTGGTGGAAATGCTCTGAATGCAGGCATGAGCATACACGCGAGATATCACCTGAAAAGATGGCCCAGTATTATTGTGAGGACCTGAACAGGATGAACGATGCGAGATATCATGAGGCTGCAGCATGACCATCAATAACATGCCGCTTGCACGCACAAGGATCGTGGCCGAGTGCATATGCGACCACTGCGGCCATATTTTTGAGATCGACTGGCAGTGCAGGAATCGGCCGATCTACTGCCCGGAATGTAATGGGGAGGTACGACCCTAAAGCCACCTCCCCATCCACTCCGGGACACCAGGGTCATATCGGGTTCGAACCCCGACCGGAGCATTGGCCTGCAGATGTCCTGCAAGCTTTCTATCAAAACAAAGGATGTGAAGTGAATGTCTGACGAAGTTGAAGTGTACATAGATTTTGACCGATTGCCAGCTGGCATAGGTTACACAAAGGACGACCCCCTCAAGCATATAGGCGCTGCGGACGTGACCAGGATCCAGCAGTGGATCCGCAGTAAAGTATCAGGGGAGAACGAAGTGTTTGCCGTCATAACCGGCAGAGCCTCAAGATTTGTGAACATGGTCGCAACAGCAGAGCTTGCATCATGCAAGAACGTGACCCGGATAGGATGGTCCCAGGCCGGGATGGTGCCTATTGTTGTGAAGGATCTCAGGGGG
>NZ_JAUXNK010000060.1 GCF_030682845.1 Methanolobus sp.
ATATCCATAAAGATTATCAGCATTCTTTGGCTTGCGTATCATAAAAAGATCCTTCTTTTTTGTTTGATAAGCGTATGCTTTTTTTATTGATATTGTTTACTGGAGTAATGCCTTCGCAGGGACGATGCTAACCCCCGTCTGAAGACGGGGGAATGCGCATCGTAACTTTCTTCAATGTGCATTAACTTTCTGTGTGAAACTGATCCCGTGAGTCTCCAGTTTTTCCTCAACGGCACCATTCACAATACTGATCAGCCTCTCACGTTTGATGTTAGATACGGCTGAAAGTATCTTCAATCTGCGGGGTTCCGCATTCCGTGACTGGATAAGCTCATACGCAACCTCTTTATCAAATGCTGTCAGGTTTGCCCTCACTGTATCCGTTTCAGACTCCATGAACAGCTTGATATGCCCTACGAATTCAGGGCTTGAATTTATGACCTCTTCCTTGATATTATCTATGAGATCCCTGACGACGGACTCTGCCTGGTCGGTGTGGATGTTACCTATACTGTACTCCGTGGCATAACTGGTGATCCCCGAGGCACCGATAGAGTCCATTGTATCTGCGACAGGTTTGCCGGTTACCTTATCGACCATCTGGATACCGGGGATGCTGGTCTTGAGCTCGTCAACTCTGTCTCCCTTTATTATTTCCTCTGCGCCTTCTCCAAATAACATTCTCACGAAATCGTACCAGTGTTCATCTTCGTATGTTGCAGAGAGCAGTATTACTTTGGCCTTCGGATTCAATTGCTGGATGGAAGTCTCAATTATAGGTATCTGGATCTTGTCCACAAGGTCGATTTTGTTGATTCCCAGTACCTCCGCATCAATTATCTGCCTCATTGCAAAATGTTTGACTTCCTTCATCAGCTGCTTGAACCTGCTTCCGTCTATAAGCGTCACCAGAGGCTGGATAGTGGTGTCCTTCAGATCCATGAGTTTAATCTCATTCTTAATGATCTGAGGAAACGCAATGCCTGTAGGTTCGATGAGCAATATGTCCGGCTTATAGTCTCTCATCAGAAGACTGATAGTTGTCTTCATGTTTATTTTCAACGAACAGCAGATGCACCCGCTTGTCAGTTCGGTTGTCTGGAGGCCATATTTGGAGATCACATCTCCGTCAATCCCCACTTCTCCAATTTCGTTGACAATGATAGCGACTTTATTCCCCGCGTTGCTGAAATCCCGTCCAAGCCTTAGGACGGTGGTGGTTTTACCGCTACCTAAAAATCCACCAATTACAAGTACTTTCATAAGGTTATGCTCCTGTTCTGAAAAAGGATCATGCCGGAATTTCCAGCACTTCAAGGTTCTCCCACTTGAATTTATCCTTGGGGCATGCGTTGATGCATCTCTTGCAGTTCGCGCCGTCGCAAAGATCCGAACTTATCATGACAAGGCCATCGTCATCGATACTGAGCGCATCGGTGGGACAGACCTTGGCGCACTTCTTGCACTCGGGGCAGTCAACTTTCATAGTAAGGAACGTGCCTACCTTTTCAAGCACCTCGAGTCCTTCTTCACCAAGTATGGGGATATCCCTTATCACACGTTTATCGACCCTTGTGGTATGTTCCGGCAAGTCGATCTGGGGGAGCCCCTTTTTCTTGAGGAACTTCTTCAGCATCTTGAAAGGCATACCCTCTGTCCAGTAGGAGATCTCCTGGATATACGCATCCTTGAATCCCTGGTCGGTTGCAAACATTATGTGGTTGCTGAGGATTTTCCTTGCGATCTCTTGGAGTTCCCATAGCCTCTCTTCCGAGAGCAGGATCTCCTTTGCCACAATGAGTGATGTGTTTCCTATCTGGATCACTTCATCTACATTGTAGGGCACCATGCCTATCTGGTGTGCTTTCACTGCATCCATATAAGTGCCTGCAGCTCCTGACATGTATGCTTTCTTCACTTCGCTGACCTCTATGCCGGCTGCATTACACAATGCAAGGTGGCCGGCACGTATGGCACCGATCGCAAGCCCGGCTTCCTGAACGTCGTTCTCGAAGAACTTGACCTTGTCCTGCAGGTAGAGTATATGGTCAGGCGTGTTAATCTTTGGAAGCTGTATGATGCCGTTCTTCATCCCGGCGTCAATGATGGCAATAACTCCTGTACCTGTTATGCCTTTTGCATTAAGGTCGCTGTCCTCTAATACCTCTCCGCTCTTTGGGTCCACAAGCTTTGCTTTTATTGTATTCATTTCAGCATCAAGCACGTAGTTGCGCAGATTGCCATTCTCAAACTCGACATCCGCGATGACAAATGGTGATGCCAGTTTCCCGTACTTTATCTGCTGGCCTTCAAGCGCAGGGCCGGCTGCAGCGGAACCTGTATAGATGGTACCTTTGTGTATAAGTGCCATTTCTGCGTTGGTGCCGTAGTCCGTGGCAATGGCAGTTTCCTGGGTATCGAGGAAGCCGGATTTGATAATTAGCGCAAGTGCGTCTGCGCCAACTTCATGTCTGATTGCAGGCGGGACTACAAGTTTTGCATTTGGATAAACTTCAAGGCCAGTGACCTCGGGGCAGTTGACAATGCGTGCACTCCTGTCAGATTCCTTAATGTTGAGCTTCTCTTTTTTCCGTTCTCCTGCATACGCAAGGTCATCTATCGGGATTCCCTGGAATATGGAAAGCTGTATCGGGTTTCCGCAGATAGCCATCCTCTGCAGTTCTTCAGGCACTACACCCAGGGCCTCAATGACCTTTCTTACGGCATTCACATGAAGTCCGTGAGCAAGTTCCAGTCCGTAGGTAATAGCAAAGTCAAGGTGGTCCATCACATTAGCTCCCGGAAGCGGGTTACGAAGAGTTATAACTGTCTTCTTAATCTCTCCATTATCCAGGTCTATCTTCTGTGCTCGAATACCACTGGTTCCTAAGTCGATTGCAACTCCTGTTCTCATATGTATCCCTTGAAGTTTTTGTAAAGTTATTAAGTTAGTATTGAGTTCTAACTTAAAAATATATGCTACGGTACTGATGTTTGAAAGCAGTACTATTTAAATTGATTGAAGTACTTATATTAATTCTAAAAAATGGCAGTACAGCAACCGACTGAAAGTAAGTACCCCAAGTCAATTGGATTTGTATCTTATCTGCAGTATCGAAAGAACTAAATACTCATTTCTCGCTGCACATCCTTTCTCCTTTTTCTGTCAGGGCATATTTTTTACCTGCCTGAAAAGAACTTCCTTTATGGCACGCTGGTGCTGCAGGGCAGGTGCAACACCCTTTACCGGCAGCTGGCCCGTCTTCATCACAAACCGCCCTGATATAACCCATATGCTCCATATTCTGAATTATCCCCTTCAGGGTATCGGAGCTGATGTTAAGCCGCTGTGCAACCTCGCCGTAGGAAAGGTTCTCAAGATACAGGCTTCTCAATACGTCTTTAAGCATCCTATCCACTCAATTTTCTGCAACCTCAAAGCTGTCCTTCCACTTAAGGTATGTGAGCAATGACAGCACACCCAGGTATATTTCAGGCCTCAGCGCATCAAGGACCGACCAGCCGGCATAGTCCTCGTTCTTTAACAGGCGGGCTTCAAGCAGGTCTCCTGTTGCTGCAAGCATATATATTCCTGCAAATATGAGGGAAAGCAGAATCCCTACATACACATATGCTATCCCTTCGTGTACACCGGAATGTATCTCTGATGCCCCATACATGAATACGCACCCTATAAGTATGAGGATCATCCCTGCAATAATGTCCGGCGGGATGAACAGCATATCTGTGACAGCATATCCTGTGTAACCTGATATGTTGGCTTCAGACAAAGCCTTCAAGACACCTGTTATCAACTGGACCATTCCGATAAGGATGTAGCTACATCCCATAATAAGGGCGAACAGCATTTTGTCTGTAGTGCTCATCTCATAACCTCTGTTCAGTATCCAAGCAGTTTACCTCCCTGATATACAAGGAAAGCCATTATCCAGGCGACTGCAATCCCGTAAAAAAAGGCGAAGGCAGTCCATTTCCAGGATCCCGTTTCCTTTTTGATAACCCCCAGGGTTGCCACACAGGGCATATACAGCAGACTAAAGACCATGAGGCTGAGTGCGCTAAGGGCAGTTATCGATGGGTCAGCAATCAGGTTTGTAGTCAGAGCCCCGGGGTTGTCCCCTACTCCGTATAGCACCCCCATTGATGCCACGACTATTTCCTTTGCCACTAAACCAAACACA
>NZ_JAUXNK010000061.1 GCF_030682845.1 Methanolobus sp.
TTATCCAAGGTTTTATCGGAAAGGACAGAAGAAATTAGCAGCTGAACAGCAGAAACTGGCCAGAATGGAACTCAACAGTAATAATTACCGGAAGCAGAAAAGTAAAGTTGCCAAGGTACATGAAATGGTTGCGAACCAACGGCTGGACTGGATACGAAAAGAAGCATTGTCGCTTTCAAAAAAGTATGATTATGTCTTTGTCGAAAACATCCATTTGAGAGGACTTGCAGGAAGTCTCAGACTTGGAAAATCAACAAACGACAATGGATTCGGAATGTTTCGGACGATCCTGGAACAGAAGATGGAAGAAATTGGAAAGAAGCTTGTAAAGATACCAAGGTTCTATCCCAGTTCAATGACATGTTCTATCTGCAATACAGTCTACAGGGGATTAACTCTGGATGACAGGACATGGACCTGCACTTGTGGAACATTCCATGATCGAGATATTAATGCCGCTGTCAATATCCGCAACTACGGAATGACAATGATACAACAAACCGCAGGAACTGCGGGGATAGCCTGTTGATACTTAGTAGAAGACTACTATTGAGCAGGAAGCCCTGACCCTTTAGGGTCTGGGTAGTTCACAGACCCTAATACTAATATATAATACTGGAAATTAGGGATAAAACTCCCTGGTGATTTACATGGTTTCAACTTCCGATACAAAAACAAGGAATCCATATATAGAGCTGCTTCGCCCGGAAATAGCTGA
The DNA here is from genome assembly GCF_030682845.1 of Methanolobus sp. Lineage (GTDB taxonomy): Archaea > Halobacteriota > Methanosarcinia > Methanosarcinales > Methanosarcinaceae > Methanolobus. Next base: position 719 of record NZ_JAUXNK010000061.1, read on the forward strand.
CATGGATTTTGCACTGCCTGCAGCAAGTGCATTGCTTGCAGCCTATCTTGCAACAGGCTCCCTTCCTCCTCTCATCCCATTCATTATCGCAGTTATCGGAGGTTACGCAGCCATCACAAGCTCCTACGTATACAATGACTGCTGTGACATGGATATCGATAGGATAAACCTGCCAAACCGTCCTCTTGTATCGGACAGGCTCACAAGGGATAAAGCTCTGAAATATTCCATCCTGCTTTTCCTGGTAGCCAGCGCGGCTGCGCTTTATCTCAATCCCGAGTCATTTGTGGTGCTCCTGATTGCCGTGGCGACCATCAGCGTTTATTCGGCTGTTGCAAAAAGGGCTACCTTCCTGAGCTTTGTGCCTGTGGGCATAGCATATGGTCTTGTTCCAATCGGCATCTGGCTGGCATTTGACCCTGCAGGCATCCTTAGACAGCCCGACTATGGCTCCATACTTCCTCTGCCTGCCATCTTCCTGGGGCTGATGATGTGCTTCACCGACTGGGGTTTTACATTGTCGGGAGTCGCAAGGGATGTTGTCGGGGACCGTGCAAGAGGAGCTCCTACGTTCCCGGTAACCTTCGGAGTACCTGCGACCGCAAAGTTTGTCACTTTCATGTGGGGTGTAGGCGTGATAGCATCTCTTGCAATAGGCTTGACCGCAGAGCTAGGTCCTGTCTATTTCGCAGGTGCACTCCTTGCAGGCGGCTGGATGCTCTCTCAGTCATTTGATTTTATAGGGACACCCACTCACGGGAGAGGAGGCAGGCTTTTTCTGCAGGGCTCAAGGTACAGGGGAATAATGTTTGGTTCCCTTATACTGGATATAGTGCTTTCTATTCTCCTGCCGGGATATGCAGGAATACTGAGTCAGGTAACAGGGGTATTCTAATGGATTCTGATATAATAGTAATAGGTGCTTCCCCTGCCGGTATGATGGCAGCCAGGAACGCCGCCCGAAAGGGCAGAAGTGTCATCCTGCTCGACAGGAAGAAAGCAGCAGGTATCCCTTCACACCCTGCGAATACCTTTTTCAAAGGCATGTTTGACAGGACAGGCGAAACCGTGGACCAGAGTTATGTCATCAAGACACTCAAAGGCGCTCACATCATTGCTCCTTCAGGCAGAGAGGTCATATTCGAAGGTGAATCCTATTTCCTTGACCGCAGGAAGTTCGATGAATTCTATGCAAAACAGGCCTTGGATGCAGGAGTTGACATACGTATGGATGTCGAGGTGCATAATGTCCTCAGGACCGGGGACTACTTTACCCTGAGCACTTCCCGGGGTAAACTTAAATGCAGGCTTGTCATCGTGTCAGATGGCATCAACTCAAAGATAGCCGGCCTTCTGGGGCTCAAGCCCCTGAAGCATCCGGAGGATATCGCATGGGCTATGGAGGCTGAGGTTGAAGCTGAGGGCATTGGTGAGCCTGACATGTTCGAATACTATGTAGGTAACCATGCACCTGGCTGGAAGTCCACCTACTCGCCCTGCGGCGGCAATCGTGCGACTCTGGGGGTCTATGTGCGCAGGCATGGAAGGGACGTTTCGGACTTTTTCGACACCTGGGTTGCAAGGTTCAAAGCCCTCAAAGGCATAGAAAATCTTACTATCATAAGCACTTCAGTTGGTGGCGACCCTATAGCAGCAATACCTGGTGATATGGTTGCTGATGGTATCATGCTCACCGGCGGCTCTGCAGGTCAGTCTGGAATAGGTTATGGCATGCATGCCGGCCAGATGTGCGGTGACGTTGCCGCGGATGCCATTGCAAAAGGAGATGTTTCCAGAAGAGCACTCTCAGAGTATAGGAGATTATGGAACGAGGCTTACCGGACAGAGTACTACCTTGGAAGGTTTGCCCTTGAAACACTCCGGAAAATGAGCGATAATGAGATTAATGAAATGATGAAGGTCTTTGAAGGTGAGGATCTGAAGGTTCTGGGTGGAACTCCCTTTAATCAGGCTGTCCAGATATCCCGGTTGATCCTGAAGAAAAACCCTTCAGCAATACTCTCATACCGGGCTATCCTGCGGAAAAAATAATACATGGACAAGAGTATGCAGAAGAAGTATTTCTTTTACAGGAACCCTCTTTTTAAGGTGTATGCCAGGGTGGAGAATAATAAAGTGCGCATGGGAACCTCGGGCCTGGCTTCTTCGATAGCCGGTAAATTCGTATCTGACATGTTGGAGATATTTGAGGGAACAAAGCCTTCAAAAGTGGAGGCCGACCGGCTGATCTATTCCACCTGGATGCCTCCTGTCCCGAGTAAAGCCTTTGACCGGCTTGTTGCAAGCCAGATGAGTGCTATGAGGGGCAAGTTCATCCCCGAACAGCTGACAATATCCATCACTGAAGATTGCCCCAATAAGTGCATACATTGCGCTCTTCCTGATACTAGGAACAAGGCCAGGCTGTCTCCGGACATGGTGAGGTCTGTGATTGACCAGGCACAGGAGATTGGCACAACGCTGATAATTTTTGACGGGGGGGAGCCCCTTGTATATGATGGGCTGGAGGAGCTCATCAGTTACGTGGACCAGACAAAGGCCATTCCAGCACTGTTCACTTCAGGCGTGGGTCTTACAAAAGAGCGCGCAGCAAGCCTGAAAGATGCAGGGCTCTATATGCTCAGCGTCAGCCTTGACAGTTCTACCGAGACAGGCCACGATCATATGCGTGGTCGTCCTGGCGTCTTCAGGGAAGCGATGTCTGCTATTCGCAATGGACTGGATGCAGGCCTGCTTGTTAACATGTATGTAGTACTCTCTCCGCTCAATATCGGGGAGCTGGATGATTTCTATTCACTTGCGAAGAAGACAGGCGTTCACGAGCTCTCTTTCTTTGAGATAGTGCCCACTGGCCGCTGGCTGGAGCGTGAGGATGAAGTGCTGTCAGCAGAGGACCTGCAAAGGTTTGACGATTTTGTAGCGAAAGTGGTGGATATGGAAGGCCCCAGGGTCTTCCCCATACCGCATATGGTGAGGCGCTTTGGCTGTTTTGCTGGAAGGAAATGGCTGCACATCACTCCTGAAGGGGACATCCTTCCGTGTGCATGCATGCCATTGCCTTACGGTAACATCCATAATGAATCCCTAGGGTCTGTATGGAAAAGGTTATACAAGGACCCTCTTTTTACTGCAGGACCCTGTCTTATGAGGGATACTTCTTTCAGGCAGTCAAAACTCGGACTGGAAAAATAATATGACTAAAAGCAACTTATAAATACGCGCTGCAGCATGGTTGAATTCATCAGCAGTGTCCTTTTGGGGCTTTAGACACATGTAAAAATCTATTTTATTGGCACAACAATCTGTGTAAGCAGTTCACCTACAGGGCGGTCTTCATCATTTAGATAATAATTGTATATCTCTCCTTGTTGCTCATAACCATGTTCTGCTATCCACTGTATAATTTCCATCATCAACGGATCGGTATCAGTATACGCACCTAAGAATATGCCTGACACCGCTTTCTGGACAGGAATAACATATCCCATGATATCGCCTTCTCCTGTCACTGGTTTAGCAACAGGGAAGCCCATTTCTACATCAAGATTTTCAAGATCAGCATTATGGTAGCATACAAATGGGCCGCTGGAGAACAGCAGGCCGTTTCGAGCTGCATACTCCATGATTCTTCCATAGGCTTGCCCAGCAACTCTTGGGTAATCGTCGAAATGGATAGTTGTGCGGATAGACAGGACATGCTGCTCCGGTTGCTCTATTACATTTATCGTAGAAATGATTGCCACATTCATTATCTCCTGATTATTTCGTTTTTATTCATCTGAGGATGGCGATACATTGTTTTACATCTTCCAGTACCGCGTCATCTGTCAACTTGATTGTAGCCATTATTTCATATAGCTTGCGTCAGGGTTCGTAGTAATACATCTCCACCGAGAAATCGCCCCAATCCAGATGAGTGCCATGAGGGGTCGCCTCGGTGTTTTCAGGGAGGCCATGTCAGCTATCCACAAAGGGCTGGATGTCGGTCTGCTTGTGAACATGTACGTAGTGCTCTCGCCGCGTAATATATGCGAGCTGGATGACTTTTACTCCCTTGCAAGGGAAGCCGGCGTGCATGCATGCTTCTGCCGTACGGTAATGTGCATGAGGAATCTCTCAGGTCAATCTGGAAGAAGTTGTACAAAGACCCTGTTTTCACAGCAGGTCCATGCCTGATGCGGGATAATTGTTTCAGGCAGTCAAAGCTCGGGCTGGAAAAATAATACGATTTCAGAACAAGGCATTAACATCTCTTCGAGTCTGTCCTGTTCTTACCGAAAAAGAAAAAGCAATGATCAGGGTGATGTTATCACCCTGTATGATGCGCCTTTTATTTGAGAAGTCCGGATCTCTGAAGAGCCATGAGGTTCTCGGTTGTAAGTTTGCCACCGGACTTGAATTTATCGAAAATATCCTCGGCATCCTTGCGAGCATCTGCCTTTGCAGCCTCTTTCTTCCCGTCAACATCGCCCTTCTTCATCTTGCGAAGTTCCTTGTCAATGTCGCGGATCTCTTTCTGAGCTGCAATGAAGAGCTTGTGTTGCTCGTCTGCGCTTTCCTGGAACTTGACAAAGTCTTTGTGAGCAGCGTCGGATTCAGCACGTATCTTGTCAGCCTCTTTGAAAGTGGTTATCATCTTGTCATGATACTCCTGTGCTTTCTGGGCAAATTCGGAAAGTACCTTGTGGTGCTCTGAAGCCTGGTCCCTTATTTCCTGGGCCTCGGTCAGCAACTGCTTGAGCTCCTGGTTACCTTCAAGTTGTCCTTTCTTTGCAACGTACTGTTTCTGAAGCTCGGTGATCTTGTTAACAAGCTCTCTCTCTTTGCTTGTCGTGAGAACTTCGGTCTGCTGGGCAAATTCGAGCCTGTCGATTTCCTTGCGTATGTCCTTGATAGAAGGACCGCCCATGTTGTTCTCATTGCGTATCTGGTCTATCTTTGCAAATATGTCGTTGGCTTTTGCATTGACATCGTCGCGAATGACCTTATATTCCTTGACCTTTTCGTTGTTCTCGTCACGAAGCTTCTTGAAGTCCTGTGCCTCGTTGATAAGGTCCTTGGTCTTTTTGTTCAGCTCATTACGCTTTGCGGCTAATGTGCTTGCTTCTGCATTGAGTTCATTCCTCTTTGCCTTATATTCTTCTGACTGCTTTTTAAGCTCAGTCTTTTTATCGTTCAGTTCCTTGAACATATCTTGTTAATCCTCCCTATCCAGCAAAAGAGCTGGCATTTCATGCATTCATAATGCACGATTCTGGCTTTACACATCCAGTGCTTCTATCACTGGAATTACTGCCTCGAGGTCCTTCTTAGTAATCACAACATCTGCATATTGATGCAGTATGGGCTTGGCATTGAATGCAATGGCATACCTGGCTCTTTTAAAGATACAGATGTCATTTGCCCCATCGCCTATAACGATGCACTCTTCAGGTTCTATCCCATATTCACGGGAGATCTCTTCCAGAGCGAGTTCTTTGTTCCCGCGTCCTGTGAGCGGCCCCGTGACCTCTCCTGTAAGGCAGTCGTTGTCAATTATAAGCTCGTTGGAGATTACATGGTCCATACCCAGCGCATTGCCCACTCTTGCAGTGGCAATGGTAAATCCGCCGGATATCATTGCGGTCTTGTAACCCCGGGATTTGAAGAATTTGACCAGTTCATGCGCTCCAGGCATAAAAGGCATCTTATCCAGAGCCTCCTGCGCCTTTTGCACTGAAAGACCTTCTAGTAGCTTTACTCTCTCATTCAGGGCATGTGAATATTCAAGTTGCCCATTCATAGCCATTTCAGTAATCATGGCCACTTTATGTCCAACTCCAGCTACCGCTGCAAGTTCATCAATGGTCTCAGCATCAATTAGAGTGCTATCCATATCAAAAACTACTAACTTAACCCTTTCCTGAGAATTGTCAGCATTACTCACACGATCAAACCTAAATTTTTAATCCCGTTGTGAAACAGTATATAGTGCCGAGATTGATGTGAAATATGCAACATTACTTTTAAGGTTTTCGGGCACCGGACTTAAAAGTTTCCCTGAGCAGTTCCTAGACACTCATGAAAACGTATCATTAAGTCTTATTCCAAAAGTAATATATGCTACTCTGCCTATTGCAATACGGTGATTTTTCATGGCAAAGATTGGATTCATTAAGTTAGGTAATCTTGGTATGAGCCAGGTTATCGATCTGGTACAGGATGAGATCGCGGCAAGAGAAGGAATCTCTGTGCGTGTTTTCGGTACAGGTCCCAAAATGGGTAAAGATGAGGCAGCTGCAACTGCAGAACTTAAGAACTGGGGTGCAGACTTCTATGTGATGATAAGCCCCAATGCAAGTGCACCCGGCCCGACCGCAGCTCGCGAGATCTACAAGGATGTACCATGTATCATCATTTCTGACGGTCCGACCAAGAAGGAAGACCGTGAGGCTCTCGAAGCAGCAGGATTCGGTTTCATTATTATGACCGTTGACCCTCTCATCGGCGCAAAGACAGAGTTCCTTGACCCGGTAGAGATGGCATCATTCAACTCTGACGCAATGAAGGTTCTCTCTACCTGTGGTGTCGTAAGGCTCATCCAGGAAGAGCTCGACAAAGTAACCACTATGGTCGATGAGGGCAAATCCGGCAAGGATCTTGAGCTTCCTCACATCGTCGCAAAACCCGAGAAATGCATCGAAAGAGCTGGATTCATCAACCCTTACGCAAAGGCAAAGGGTCTTGCAGCGCTCCACATGGCTGATATGGTTGCCAAGATCAACTTCCCTGCATGCTTCATGATGAAGGAGATCGAGCAGGTAACACTCACAACTGCAGCCGGTCACGAGATGATGCGCGCAGCAGCACAGCTGGCCATCGAAGCCAGAGAAATAGAGAAGGCTAACGACAGCGTCTTCAGGCAGCCCCACGCTAAGAAAGGCGGAAGGCTGATGACAAAGACCAAGCTCTACGAGAAACCACAGTAAAGTACCCTTTTGGGTACTTCTTTTCTACTTTTTATGGATCCACTGGTAGTTTTTGCTATCGCTTTGGCGGTATTTGCTTTATTCGTAGTGGTAACCGCTTACGTACTCAAGTCTGCAATCGGCTTCAACTCCAAAAGATCAAAAGCTGATTCATCGAAGAGGGATGACACAGAACCGGATTTTCCGGAAGACGATGAAATGCAGGAAAAAATAAAGAAATATGACTAATCTAGTCTTCTTTTGCTCTGGGCATGGCTATGATTTCCCTCACCTGAAGGCTGAAGAAATCAAAGGAATGTGCAGGTCGTAATACCAGCGCCACATCGGCACCTTGTCGTGATCCGCCAATCGCTATTATCTCCGTGTCCTTTGAAACCGGTATGTGTCCCGAATCTGCTGCCATCATTGTACTTTCTATGGCAACCTTGAACCCTTTTCCGAACACCGCACGCAGTGTGTCCGATATCACATCTCCCCGGCTGGCGCCTCCAAGGCGCTTGGAGATGGCACGCTCCACACCAGAGAACATGTGGGACTGGGTGGTCATGACAACTCCCATCTCACTAAGTCTCTTGAGATTTTTCTCATCAGCCTCCCATTTGCCGCTTTCCTTGAGTCCGTACTGGTGAGATATGGCAATTATCTTTACTTTCTGACCCTCAAAAGCTTCGGCGGCCTTGATAGCCGTCTCACCGGTTGTGCTTGCAACGACAATATACTCTATCCCCAGCTCTCCTGCTCTCCTGGCTGCAGCCCGAAGCACCTCTTCCGTGTTCTTTGGACCTACTTCATCAAAATATGTTACTGATTTTTCCATGTGTTCACCTTCTTCTGAAATACTACACCTTCGCTTATCGCAAGATACTTAATTTTTTCGGATAAACGATGCTCTTATCTAGTGTAAACTCTATATCATCATCAGGGAGTAACTTAGTGCTAACCAAAAGGTGATTTTTTGTCTGAGACTGATTACGAAGATAGTAATGTGAAAATTATTACAAATGAGGTCAAATCCGTCAATCCTGTCCTCATAGAGGGCTTTCCGGGAATAGGGCTTGTAGGTAATATTGCCAGCCAGCAAATAATAGATGAGTTGAAAATGGAGTATATAGGCTCTATCGACTCGAAACATTTTCCACCTATAGCTGTGCTGTATGAAGGTCTCATCAATATGGCTGTGAGGATATACGAAAGCCAGGAACACAATATTCTTATGATCGTTTCTGACATTCCGGTAAATCCTGTTGTGACCTATGACATAAGCAAGGCTATCCTTGAGTGGGCCCATTCTGTCAATGTGAAGGAAATCGTCTCACTTGCAGGGATTGCAACAATGAGCGAAGAACATAAGGTATTTGGTGCTGCGACAACCACCGAGATGCTTGAAAGGATCAGGGAGAAGGTGGAACTCTTCCAGATGGGCACGATCTCCGGCATATCCGGGAGCATTATGTCCGAATGCCTTGTAAGGCGCATGCCTGCAATAAGCCTGCTGGGATCCACAAGAAGCCAGAATCCTGATCCACGGGCAGCTGCTGTTGTTATTGGTGTTCTCAACCTTCTTTATGATCTCAATGTAAATACTGAAAGCCTTATAGAACAGGCAGAGAAGATTGAGATTGAGATGCAGAGGCTTGCTGAGGATGTAAGGACAAGCGAACAGCCAGCTATTCCGAGAAAAGAGTTCCCGATGTATGGGTGATAAAATGTCCGAATACGTAGTATTGACCGGGATGTCCGAGCATGTGATATCTGAACTCAAGCAGAACAGGCTCCTTACGATCGAGATTCGGAGTCCTCACAATTTCTTTGCGGCGATGGACCTCAAACCCGGGGATTTCCTGTTCCTTACACGCACATGCCCTGATGATCTTACAGGAGGTAATACTGGCATAGTTGCAAAGTTGCTCAAAACCCAGATGAGTACCTTCCGTGTCCTGCAAAGCGGGGAGATGTATCACGAGGAACGTGAAATGACTACCCTTCGGTTGCAGCTTGATCCAAGATGTATTGCCCGTGTGCGCAAGGTGCTGAACAACCGTATAGGTGAAGTCTCAAAAGTGGATGCAGAAGAAATCCCATTATATAATGCACAGTGAATTCCCGGTTCAGATAACGAGGGTTTTTAACCCTTTTTACTTTCCTGTCCTCCTGTCATATTTTCATCAAACGTCATCTGGCGACTGCCAGATTTAAGGCTGTCCCTTATCTCGCCCGCATAAAGGTGAGCTAACCTCGTGGGTTCAGGCAGTTTATACCCTTTGAGGCAATGCATCACGATCTCAAGACACGCCTGCATTGAAACCTTATGGCCGGGCGCTGCGATGATAGGATTGCTTCTCTTGTTTGTTTTAAGGATCCATCCGATCTGCTCTCCCTCTCATAAACAAGCTCATGGTACTCGCCTACTTCTGTTGGCACTTCAGCTTCCCCGCAGAGTATCTTCTTGGAAACTCCGATTGTAGGGTGGTCCATTACAGCTCCGAAATAGGAAGCCATCCCTGACTTTCTCGGATGGTTGATGCCGCAGGAATCCATAATGAGGACATCCGGCTTCCTCTCAAGTTTCTCAAAGGCAGAGGCCATGGCACATCCTTCGCGGAAGGAAAGATATGTGGGTATATAGGGCAGCCTCACTTTCTGAACAACATGTTCCCGCCCGATGACCTCCATGGTCTTGTAATCCAGTATCACTATAGCACATATGATGCAATCGTCAAGATAGGAGCAATCAATGCCAGCTACCGATTCAAGCCGGTCAAAGCCACCCCCGGGTCTAGCATCAGGTTTGCTTCATGCTGCAGGGCCATGAGGTCCTTTAGTGTCCTGGATTGTGGGTCGAACCATTTGCGAAGATATTCTTCATCCAATCTGCGCCCTCACGGTTGTAAAGATCGGCCCGCGGATGTCTATTTTCTTGTTGTTGCTTGTGATGTAGTAGTTTGCGATCGGTTCAAGACGTATGTTGATCTCTGAAGGTACCTTCACTATCCTGACTCGTGTTTCAACCTCGCTCTCTCCACTGGAGATGGCATTCTCTATGTCCCATGCAGCCTGTGCCGCGAAGGCATCAAGGAACCTCACGCCTGTCCTTGCAGAGTGATTCTCAAGCGCCTCTTTCCATTTTTTGTTGTCGGGCACCCCGAGAATGTCGTTCTTGAACACCACGACCTCGTTGAACACTGCAGGTCCGCAGAGCTTTGTGTCGCTCTCAGGCTCTACAACTGCGACCTTCACATACTTCCCGGAGATTTCGCCTTCCCAGGCAGGGAACTCACACGGACTGGGTGTGGAGCCATGAGCCTCGCATACTGCAACTATGGAACGGGCTATATCTTTTCCCTGCTGTGTCTCAGGCAGGTTTTCCACATATATCATCTTTGCAAGCTCATCATCTTTCATTACCCATTCTGCGTACTGGGCAATCTGCGGGAATGCAAGTTCTCTAACATCGGTTGCATTGTAGAGTATCATTGCAAGCCTTTCTACTCCAAGACCAAGGTTCATCACAGGGTAGGGTATGTTATATTGTGCAAGGGCTGTCGGTGAATAGATACCAAAGGTTGCAACTTCCACCCAGCCGTCTGAGTACTTCGTCTTTGATCCCACAAGCTTGGGGTGATATGCAAACACTTCTATCTGTGTGTCCGGAGAATAGTACTTGCTGCGCTTTTCGTCGGGCCTGAACATGAACTTCTCAAACCCGAACTGGGATAGCAGGCCCTGGGCCACCGCTTTGCCATGGTCTATTGTAACATCCTCATCTGCTATGACGCAGGATGCCGAATAGTATGTCATGAGCCTTGCAGCATCTTCATCCTGTTCTCTCCGGAAGCAGCGGTCAATTGAAAATAAATGGAATGGGGGGTTGGCACGCTCTGCAAGTGATGAGAGGCTGATAAACCAGCCGGATGTCATGTGGCTGCGGAGTGTCTTTCTTGAGGATTGCGGCACAAGCTCCTTGAATTCGGGGAATACCTGGTCTATCATCTCAACGATAAGTGAATCTGAGACGTTGATGGCTGCGGATATCTCCGGTACGAGGTCATCCCCCTCTACCTCTCCTTTCTTGTAGGCATGGAATATCTTTCTGATGGTTTCAATAGCTTCATCATTGATATCACCGAGTATCGACCTTATTGACCCGATGCGCTCATCGGAGATGCCTACATTCGGGCGTGGCAGGCCAGCCAGGTAAAAACACCTGTCAAGAACGGCAAGTGCTTCGTGGCCGAACTGCTTGTGGACCTCCTTTTCATCCACTATGAGGGGATTCATCATTTCATCAAAACCCATGCGCATGTAAGATTCCCGAAGCCTTGAAATAGTTTCATATATGGGATGCGGTTTGCCGTATCTCAGGGAGAGGTGTGGATATTGTTCGTTAAGTCCTGATCTCTTTATGAATTGTTTTCCTTCTGTCCATGCCGCATCAAAATCCTTGCCGGCCCATTCCTTGATTTCATCAGGGTTGAATCTCATAACAATCCTCATATAACTGATTTAATAAATCCGAATAAATATGATCAATCAATAATTGCCTTAAATTCCCGCATCGAGATTTCCAGCTTCTGCTGTCCGATGGCCGTTGTAAGGTCGCTTCGTGTCCTTTCAATCACTGCACGTGCAGTGTCTGTCTTATGTCTAAGCCCATGCGTCATTGCATCAGGGAAATCGAACATCATAAGACATGCGTATATTTCTTCCATGACCTCAAGGTATTGTTCTCCTTCCGAGGGTACGTCATTCCTTATAATGTCAAGCGTATGTCTTCTGAGCTCACCTATCACGTCAGCAAGGCCATTGAGATAGGCCGCATAGCTAACATTAAGTTCTTCAGGTCCGGCAATGCTGGCAGTATCTCCTTTGCTCTTCACCAGGGCAAACAGTACGTAACCTTCAATATATTCCTGCTGGGCATGCTCTACGAATCCCGCATGATATATGTCCGGATGCTCCTCAAGTAGTGAATCAATCTCTTCTAACATCCGCCTGGAACTTTCCAGCATTCCGGATGCTTTCTCAAGATCGCCTCTGTGAATACTGAACATGGCTGTCCTGCAGTTGCGCACAACATCCCGTGATATGACTAACGTTTTTTCACGCGCAGTATCCTTTATCTCAAAACTCTCTTTGATCATGTCAGATATCTTGCTGATCATGTAAACCCCATGTCCCATCGGCTGCTTAGTATATACATTTTTGCAGAAGATACTCTCAGTGAAAAAGATATCTGGCTCTGCACGAGCTTTTTTCAGAATATCTGGCTAGAAAAAGAAACTATCTATCCCTTATTCATCGACAGGGATAGTTTCGAGCTGGCTGGCTACATCCCATATGAGGGTCCTTGTGTGGACAGGGATGTTCGGGTCGTTGCTGATGTCCTCGAGTATGGATATGCTTGATGAGGTTCTCAGGAATAAAGGTTCCTTCCCCTTGCTTAATGTTTCCAGGACTTCATTTGCAGAACGCCTGATGTTTCTAGGAACGGAGTTATCATTGGCTATGTATTCCAATTTCTGCTTGCATTCCTGAATGACTTGTTCAAAATCTGACATATGGATCACCTTGATAATCTAAGAATCAAAATAAGTGTTGCTCAAGTTACTTCTAAATAGTTATATTGTATAAAAAGACTTTCATTGGTATATAGCTTGCGTAAATCCAGGAGTAAATTCAATGGTTGACAAAGATGATGACAAAATACAGAAGATATCTAAAATGCTGGAGATTGGCGGTACAATGCTCGCGCAGCATTGCGATTCATGCGGAGCGCCTATGTTCAGGTACAAGGGAGATGTCCGGTGTCCTGTATGTAAGGAACCGGAAGACCTACGTACAAGGCTCCAGCCTAAGGTTTCCTCGGAAGCGGCCCCTGCTATCAGATCAGGTGGCACCCAAGTGACCGAGCATATAGTTCCTCATGCCACTCAGATCCAGGAACTAAAGGAAGAGCCTACATCTGCGGCAACAGGCTCACAGAACATTTCTGTACGTCCGGAAGGATTGACGGCTGAGCTTGAATCACTGCTGATGGATAAAATGATCGCTCTTGCGCGTTCCCTGCAGGATGAGAATGATAACCGAAGAATCTCGGATTCACTGGATATTATCGAGCACAGTATTTCCATAATCGAGAAAATGAAACGAACATTCTGACCTTATGGGAAAGCTTTTCGGGCAGCACTACTATGTGTTGCCTGATATGATTGCAGGCTTTCATTTATACTTGCTGGAAACGATCTCCCTTATCCTGCCGGCAGTCTTTGGTCCTATGTTCTTCACTTTCAGGAGCTCTGCGTAATCTGCCCTGATGACATTCTCCACGGAACCAAAATGCATGAGCAGGCTTTTGGCAGCCTTTGGGCCGATATCGGATATCGACGATATTATGTATTCCTGCTGCTCGGGGAGCATCATGGATGACTTCTTGCCGTGCAGGGATATGTCCCTTTTCTCGTCGACCTGTTCTCTTCTGGCTATCTGTTTTAGCAGACCTGCTGTGTCCTGTGCATCCCTTGTGTAAAATACCGCAACCCCAAAGTCAAGTGCTATGGAGGAGAGGGCACCATGGATAGCATTGGGATTAAGGTTTCTGGTATTGAACAGGCTTTCCCCTTCTATGATGAGTACCGGCTTTTCATAGGTTCTGGCAAGATTTGATATCTGCTCAAAGAGCTTGTGCTCAATAAGCGAGCCCGTAAAGTCCTCACAGCTTTTCCTTTCCACAGCTATGCGGTCACTTAATATGTAATCACCTACTTCGAGAGTGTGGAGCATAATTTCGACACCTGCCTTCTCCAGCTCCCGTGCCACGGAACTCTTTACCTCGCGCTGGTCTACGATAACTTGCACTGTATCCTTTCCAAAATCTGAAAGTGTGACCTGTTCATTCCGGTCTGCGGACGTCATGGTGTCAATAAGGTTCTCACTCCTTCTGGCAGGCATCATATTCTGGAGCTCGGACATGTTGCTTTGCATCTTTTTCTCTTTGGACTGGCTGCTCCAGTAGTACCCTTCGTCCCTTGTGCCTTTGGTGATAAGCACAACAACGCGTCCCTCATGTTTTCTCCCGGTCCTGCCTTTTCTCTGGATGCTCCTGATCTCGGAAGGGATAGGTTCGTAGAAAAGCACAAGGTCGGTGGAAGGGATATCCAGTCCCTCCTCGGCAACTGATGTGGCTATGAGCGTATTATATTCTCCTGCCTTGAACTTCTCAATTATCCCTACCTGCTGCTTCTGGGTAAGTCCCTTGTCCTTATATTTGGAGGCCTGCCCCACGAACCTGATGGGCCTGATATGTTCTGTCTCAGACAGGGCGGTTGTGATCATCTCTGCGGTGTCCCGATAGTTGGCAAAGACAATGACCCTTGAATCGGGATTTCTCTCAAGCTGCTCACTTACTATGCGCTTCACATGTTCCATCTTTGGATGTTCGCAGTCGCAACCTTTGAGCCGTTTGACCGCCTGTATTAAATAAAGGTCCTCAGCCAGTCTTTTGGAGGCTTTGCTTCCGTTCTTTGAGCAGGCTTCGTTGTCCAGTCTTTCCATGTACATGCGCAGTGCTCCAAGCCCCTGAGTCTCTGTTATCTCTACAGCATGACCTATCTTCATGATCTCTGCCATTATGGATATGGCAGTGTATGCCGAAGGGTCCGGAGAACCTCTTAATTCTCCCTGCAGCTTTTGCTGTATCGCCAGGAGATCCTTTTTGGAGACATATCTTTGGCTGTTTATGGGGTATCCTGCTTCCCCCATTCTCTTGTACCTGTCTTCAAGCACTTTGTTGAGAAGGTCCCTGATATCCTTCATCTCGCAAGGCAGGTCAATACGTTTCCACTCAATTTCCTTCTTGTGAATGTAAAGGGCCACATCCCGGTCAGATTCCGTTTTCACTGCAACCGACTCGATATGCAGGGCCTGGCATACCTCTGCTATCTTTTCCTCCGAACTTCCGGGACTTGCTGTGATGCCCAGGCAGAGTGGGTCCTTGGCAAGCTGGAAGTACCTCTCAGCGATATATGTGTAAGCATAATTGCCTGTTGCCCTGTGGGCCTCATCAAAAGTAATGTGGGTGACATCTTCCAGGCTGATACGCTTTGTCAGCACATCGTTCTCGATGACCTGGGGAGTGGATACGATGACCCGTCCTTTATCCCATAGCTCGGTCCTCTTTGCGGGACTTGTGCTGCCTGTGAATACCAGTATCTCTTCTTCAGGTATCAGAAGTACTTTTTTCAAAAAAGATGCATGCTGTTCCACAAGGGGCTTTGTAGGTGAGAGTAATAGCACCTTACCTCCTGCCTTTTCCAGACGTGAAGCAATGACCAGAAGGGCTATTATTGTCTTGCCCAGTCCCGTGGGGAGCACTACCAGTGTGGGTGCACGCAGAGATCTTCCTGCGAGGTCAAGCTGATAGAGGCGCTGCTCTACAGCATTAGGCCTTATCAAGGGATGTTTAATATATTCCGGCATGTTTTCAAGTTTAAAGCTTGCCAATAATACAATCCTTAAACTTTTAAACTTGTGGCAAGCGGAGTGAAAGTATTAGAGTGCCTTGCCGGCACTCTGGAACTCCCTGCCCCTGTACATCATCTCATGCAGCACTTCCTCTATGCCCTCTACAGGTGTGCGGACCTGCTTCATGCTGTCGCGTTCCCGTATCGTGACGGTCATGTCCTTGACGGTATCATAGTCTATGGTGACCGAGTATGGCGTACCGATCTCATCGTTTCTCCTGTAGCGACGTCCGATGGTGCCGGAGTCATCATAGGATACGAGCAGTCCCCTTTCCCTGAGTCTTGATTCGATTTCCCTTGCAGGGGTAATTAGTTCCTCCCTTGTAAGGAGTGGCAGGATAGCAACCTGTACCGGCGCAACCTCATTCCTGAACCTCATAACGATCCTTGCTTCTTCCCCGGCTTCATCTTCCTCCTTTGAGGATATTGCCTCCTCATCGAATGCATGTTCCATAACTGTGTAGAGGATCCTGTCGATCCCGAATGAAGGCTCGACCACGTGAGGTACTATGTTCTCTCCGCTGACCTTCACTGTTTCTTCTGCGAATTCCACCACATCTTTTGGAATTACAACTTCCTCGGAATCAACCATTATCCTGATCTCTTCCTTCTCAAGCTCCTCCCGCGACAGGGATTTAAGAGCTTCAGCAACCAGTTTTGCCTTCCCCTTGAAAAGCGGTCCGAGTTTTCCCATATGTGGTTTCACGACGAATTGCGTGACCATCTTTGGCTCGGAATATTCCCTGTAGATAGTTAGCTCTGTCTTGCTGACAGCAGCGTGTGCTGAAAGATCGTAGTCTGTCCTGTCGGCAATTCCCACGACTTCGACCCATCCGAACCTGTCAGTGCTTACTTCCGCGTCCCAGCAATCCATGGCGTAGTGAGCCATCTCATCCTTCTTGTGCTGTCTGAACCTCAGCCTGTCCGGAGCAACGCCCACTCTTGTGAGGAACAGGTTTGTGAGCCCTATCTGGTATGCCAGGAACTCATGGGCGATGATGCCCTGTTCAACTGCCTGTCCCAGTTTCATCTTCTCCATGGAGCCTTTCTCCTGTGCAGCGTCCGAGTACAGGTTAAGTTTGGTGTCAGCAAATCTCTTTATGTTGGGGTGGCTCTTGTCTTTAGGGTCGACAAATATCTCCGCCTCAGCCTGGGTGAACTCCCTGAGCCTGATGACTCCCTGTCTGGGTGAGATCTCGTTCCTGTATGACTTGCCTATCTGTGTGGCACCGAAAGGCAGCTTTTCGCGGTAGAATCGTGCAAGCCTCAGAAAGTCAACGAACATTCCCTGTGCGGTCTCAGGTCGCATGTAACCCTGCCTGCCAGTCCCCGGTCCTACCTGTGTCTTGAACATGAGGTTGAACTCATAGGCTTCGCCCAGTTCTCCCTTACATTCGGGGCATTTCACCATGTTCTCTCTGATGAGTCTGTCCAGCTCTGCATTGCTGAGTGCATCGGCACCTTCCATGATATGGCTGACCAGATGATCGGCCCTGAAAGCCTCTCCGCATTTGGTGCATTCGCAAAGGGGGTCAGAGAATCCTCCCACATGCCCGGAAGCCACGAAAACATCTTCAATACCCACAGTGGGGGTCTCTATTTCCATGTACCCTTCATGGATTACATAAAGATCTCTCCAGATCTGCTCTATCCTGCGTTTAAGTGTGCTTCCCAGAGGGCCATAATCGTAGAATCCTGCAGCTCCTCCGTAAAGTTCAAATGAGTTCCATAAAAATCCCCGGCGTTTTGCCAGTTCTATAACCTGCTCGTACTTATCCATAAAATATCCTCATAAGTGATGTTCATCAGAGATAAATAGAACATCGACATTCCCATTGCATTTAATGGTAACGAGACTCCACCAGGGACTCTGGCAGGCATGTTTCCCGGCTTTATGAACATGTTCCCGGGAAAATACATCATAAAGATTATATGTGTGTACATGGATTCTATTTATTACGCAAGGTCAGCAATACAATCATATTATCATATCGTACCACCACCAACCATATATGATTCATTGGTCATTTCAATATCTGACCTTGCGTTTCCACTATTTTTAAGGATTCTCATTAATGCGGAGGACTCTCACTCCACGCAGAACCATCTTCTTTAGGTCTTTCTTGCCGTCTGCCCTGGGAAAATCTATATCGTCAAATCGGTTTTAGGAGACATCTCGAGCTGACCAGCTAGAGTTGCTATATAATTCAATAAAATCTAAAATAAGACTTAGCCCTGTTTTTAAATACAGGGCGTATGCAGCTTATACTTTCAGGATCTCGTCCACTGTATATCCCTTATGGACTATCTTTGAGATGTTGGACACAAGCAATGTTGGATCATTGGATTGGAATACGTTCCTTCCGATGGCAACACCTTTTCCACCGGCCTGGATAGAGTCATAGACCATTTCAAGCAATTCCTTCTCTGTATCCATGCGTGGACCGCCTGCTATTACTACAGGCACAGGGCAGCCTTTCACTACCTCCTTGAAGGAGTCGATATCGCCGGTATAGTTTGTCTTGACGATATCCGCTCCAAGCTCGGCCCCTATTCTTGCTGCGTGCTTGACATATTCGACATCATGTTCTGAGGTTACTTTTGTCCCACGCGGGTACATCATTGCAAGCAGTGGCATTCCCCATTCATCACATTGTCGTGCTACCTGGCCAAGGTCCTGCAGCATCTTAGCTTCATCCTCCGCACCTACGTTAATATGCACCGATACAGCATCAGCACCTACTTTTATTGCTTCTTCTATGGTTGTTACAAGCACCTTATGATTGGGGTCAGGTCCCAGGGAAGTGGAAGCAGACAGGTGGATAATAAGCCCTACATCTCGTCCATAACCTCTGTGCCCGTGCTTGGGAAGCCCCATATGTCCGAGCACGGCATTAGCCCCACCCTCAGCAACCCTATTGACGGTTTCAGGCATATCGATTATCCCTTTTATGGGTCCTGCACCTACGCCATGGTCCATCGGGATTATTATTGTACGACGTGTATTACGGTCAAGTATTCTTTCCAGTCTTACAGATTTGCCAATTTCGCTCATGCATCCCTCATAGGTTTGATTCTACATAATTTTTACGCGGATAAAATTTGTCGGTCAGAGTATGGTCATACATTCTCGTTCTGGTATCGTCCGTTGTATCCTTGGCTGACCTCCCTGCGGAGACTAAAGAACACGAGCTGCAGCAGGCGTGCATTCCTTCTGACCCTGAAACCATAAGGGTTGTGTACCACGAGCATTGATTCGCTTCTTCCCCTGTACCCCGAATCCCATACTGCCGACTCCACAGTCACGCCGCACCTGAGCAGGCTTGATCTTGGTCTTGCTATAGCAGCAAGGTCCAGGGGTATGTTCACTATCTCATTAAATGTAACCTTATATGTTCCGGGAGCAAGCAATGCCCAGTCCTCACTGTCAAATCCGATATTCTCGCTTTGCGGGACCTGCCTCTGGCTGTTGTCAAAGTCGACAGCCCCTGAGTTTTTTAATGCTTCGATACCCCTGAGCGTCAGTTCCACGCTATTTGGCTGCAACTGTATTTCCTTATCGATCATATTCTCGATAAGCGGAATTTCCCCTTCGATACGCTCTCTTAGTTCGTCCCTTGATAACATGGTCATGGGCTTTATCTTTTAAATAATAGGATATTATAATTGCGGCGTTGCCTGCGTAGTATGCAGTGGTTGGTGCAAGTCCCTGATATGTGTGGACTTTCCAATTCAACGTGTCTGCTAATATTGTTTTAAAGAGAATTAAAAACGTATATAAACCATGTAAGTGATGTTTTAAATAAGGGTGTTGAACAGGGACATCAGGGGGAACTTTCAATGGATAAGACCATACTTGCAAAGCTAGCATCCTGCATGGATACTATCACTGGTTACAGAATAGATTATGACGAGATTGAGGGGAAAATTAACCTTATATATGAACTGCTGTCAGTTGTCGAAGGTCCGATTCACAGTAAAGTGGTGCCGGATACCTGGTGAGTGTTACCAATGGCCAGCAAGCAGGAAGCACATTCCAGCCTGCCCGGTACGCCAGAATCATACTGGATAGCCACAACACCGGAATCTCATTATCCTATCCAGGCGGAAGACGTTGAAGTCGATGTGGCGATTATCGGAGGCGCATAGTTGGAATTACTTTTGCTCTATTGTTGAAAGAAGCAGGCTTATCGGTAGCTTTGATAGAAGCAGGCCGGATACTTCATGGGGTAAGTGGCCAGACAACTGCAAAGGTCACTTCCCAGCATCACCTGATATATGATCGCCTGATTTCCCATTTTGGAAAAGAGCAGGCGCTTCAGTACGCTGACTCAAACCAGGCAGCTATAGAGATGATTGCCTCCCTGGTGAATTCCTATAATATCGATTGTGATCTTCTCCGCAAGCCTGCCTATGTTTATGCTGGCTCTAAAGAATCAGTGGATAAGCTACACAGGGAAGTAAAGGCGGCTCAAAGTCTGGGAATTCCCACTTATTTTGAGGAAAATTTACCTTTGCCTTTTGAAACTTATGGTGCGGTCCGCTTCGACAATCAGGCTCAGTTCCATCCACGCAAATACCTATGTGCGCTCTCCCGGCAGATTCCGGGCAATGGATGCCATATCTTTGAGGGTACAAAGGTACATAAAATTGAAGGCGAAGGGCCTATAAGTGTAAGGACAGAAAACAATGGGATTATCAAGGCAAAGGATGTCATTCAGGCAACACATTTTCCTGTTGATGACAAGCCGGGGATGATGTTCTCCAGACTTCATCAATCACGGTCCTACATACTGGGGGTGCACATGGAAGAATCCCTGCCAGAAGGTATGTTCATTAATGCTGAGCATCCTGCACGCTCCCTGCGTTCCCAGCCGGAAGGAGATGGCGAACTGGTGCTTGTAGCCGGAGAAGAGCACAGGACAGGAGAGGGTGGCAATACAAAAGACCACTACAGAAAACTTGAAGAGTGGGTCAGGTCTGTCTACTCCGTAAAATCTGTCGATTACCACTGGTCCACGCAGAATGTCATTACAGCTGACCATGTTCCCTATATCGGAAGGATCACCTCGGATAGTAAACACTCCTACCAGGCGACAGGATTCCGTAAATGGGGTATGACCACAGGCACAGTTGCAGCCATGATAATTACCGATATGATACTTGGCCGGGATAATCCTTGGGAGAAAGTGTACGATCCTTCCCGCTTCACGCCTGTTGAATCGGCAAAGACACTCTTATCACAAGCTCTGGAATCCGGCAAAGGCCTTGTAGGCGCCAGGGTCCTTCCTGTCCCGGAAGATGCTTCGAAGATATCCCCGGGAAAGGGTGATATTGTCAAGCTCCATGGTGAACGGGCGGCTGCCTATAGTGATGACCAGGGTTTCCTCCATACCCTTGACCCTTCCTGCAGGCACATGGGCTGCATAGTTTCCTGGAACGATGCCGAACGGACATGGGACTGTCCATGTCATGGATCACGGTACAATGTCAGGGGCGAAGTGGTCCACAATCCTGCTGTATACGGATTGAAGGAGAAGGGATCTGATAAGTGATACTTGATCTTATCTGGTCCTTGCTTATTTGCTTTCCAGGCTTTGGGGTTTCCTTTCAAGAAAGCGGTATTTATAAGACGGAGATTTCCATTGCATTGTATCAGTTGTTATGTACCTCTTCTAGCCAAAACAGATTTAATCTTCCCAATTTATTAAAAGAATTTAATATTAAATTTATTTATTTTAATATAATTATCAATTTAATTATTTAATTTAGCGTAAATTTAACTCCCGAATGATTTTATATGTCATTAGTCCTAATGTAAGGGTATGAAAGGATTCTCTATTAATATCGAAGATGCAACTCTTGAGAACAACAACTTCCGCAAGGTCCTCTACACCTCAAAGCACAGCCAACTGGTACTTATGAGCCTCAGGCCCAAGGAAGAGATCGGGATGGAAGTGCACGAGGAGAATGACCAGTTCTTCCGTTTTGAAAGTGGACAAGGAAAGTGTATAATTGATGGTAATGAGTATGAACTCGGTGACGGAGTTGCAGTGGTAGTGCCAGCAGGCGCGCAGCACAATGTCATCAACACTTCTGAAACTGAGGAACTGAAACTCTATACGATCTATTCACCGGCGCATCACAAGGATGGCATCGTGCGTGCCACAAAGAAAGAAGCCGAAGCCAATGAAGCGGATTTTGACGGAAAGACTACGGAATAAGATTCTAAGGAGCGGGGATAACGATTTGTTCCACGCTGAGGATTACTGCGCTTTATGAAAATAAAGCGCTTCTGTTTTTACTCTGCAGAAACCTATTTTCTTCTAATTCTATATAACCTAGACATCTTTGCCAAGGTTGTAATTATTGCTCAAATGAAGATTCTACGAAGTTATATCGATAGCATTTATAACAGGATGCTGCATATGTATTGCATCTCTTTATAAAACTTAATGAATATCATCTGTTCTGTATTATGAAAAAAGTAAAAGGGCTTCTAAGGTTATTAAGGTTTGAACTCCCATTCTCCGCCGGAGTATGCGTTGTAATGGGACAGATCCTGGCTCTTGGAGAGTTCGCGTCCGCTTACGAAACGACATTGGGTTTTTTATCAGTATTTTTCATTTCAGCTTCGATCCTGGTATTGAATGATTATTTTGATGTCGAGACCGATAGGCTCAATGCGTCCGACCGCCCAATCCCCTCAAATCTTGTAACTACATCAGAAGCTTTATTGCTGTCACTAAGTCTGATGTTCTCTGGTCTTGTGCTTAGCTATTTGATCAGCTCCATAGCGTTGCTATTATCAATTATCTTACTGATTATTGGATTTCTTTATAACCCAACTTTGACAGTCTTGTTTTTGATCAACTGAATATCTATCTTTTTTGTGTTCATTAGAATCGAAGTATCTCTTTTTTCCTAGTGATTGTTTGTCTCTTTACTTTCTTACATGCTTGTTTTTACAATTTGTCGATTT
>NZ_JAUXNK010000062.1 GCF_030682845.1 Methanolobus sp.
GATCAGATCGAAAGTGTGACTGATGCTGAAGGAAACGAGTTTGAATTTGCAGAGGCTGGGGGAGAGATCAACGATAATCCATTCGGGGACTTCATTACAATGATCACTGTAATGATGGATATGGAAGACCACGGTTTTGGAGATTTCATCACTGAGATAACAGTATCTGAAACTGGGAATATGACCGGTCCGATAACAATAACCTTTACGGATGAATGGGACGGGGAGCTGCCTCCAAATGATGAGGGTCATATTATTGCAACAGATATCCAGAACATCGGCGAGATGGGCGATGACAGTGCATGGATCACTATTGGATTCTGCGAAGCAACGAGTTCAGAACCTGTAGATGATACTGTGCCAGAGAATGAAACCGAGGCTGATTTAGTCGTCACATTACAGAGCTAAAATGATATGGTTATGAATTGTTCGAGGAGGCTATCTTAAGCGGCTCAGAAGAATCTCTTATGCAGACCAGAGGACTTTGTTCATATATGAGGAAAGAGTCCTCTATCCTGTGCTGCGGACAGGGTATAAACTAAAAGGCTGATTCAATGAGTAAAACTCTATGGATATCTTAAGAGATAAACGAATCATTCTTGATCCAGAAATATGTTTTGTTCATAGAATTAACATGGCCGCTTGTTCAATTTACTTTTACAATATGAGTCCATAACTTGGCTCGGTAGCCAGGTATCCGTCCGAGAAGATTATTGCTTCCTTAATCACATCTGCATCTATTATATCATGTCCCTCAAAAGCCGCGAGCAGATTTGCTCTTAACAGGAGGGATGCAGCAATACCATCAATGTAAGTGGTCACAAGATCAATGAGTGGCACGTTCCTTTCCTGCTCCAGGGCATGCAGGTATATCACTCCTGCAAAATGATCTCTTTTCACGATTATTTCAAGATACTTCCTTAAGGCATTGGCAGCATCCGCAGACAAGGGCCTAAGTGACAAAAAGGAGTAATCGATGTTACCGGTGGTTTCTATTTCGCCTGTGCGCTCCAGTTTTATTCTTTCCAATAGTCTGCCATTCAGCCTGAAAACAAGCCATTGCATATCCGCTGTAAGGTATGTCGGCAGATTAATGAATTCTTCAGAGGAGAGCTGGGATGTAAAGTCATCCTTGTCCCTTTGAGTAACTATCTCATTACTGATATCCATACAGTTTACATGTTCCAGTGATCTAGTCTGCAGGACGCTGGGGGATATGCAATCTGACAGCTTTCCAGGCAAGGAGTCATACATCTCCCTGGCCTTTAGTGTCATCTCCTCTTTCATTTGGGCCGGTAGCTGCTCCATTATCTCTTTTCCCTTAAGACAAAGGACATTGGAATTGCTATCCTGTGAAAATCCTCTGCAGACCTGGCTTGTATACAACTGGATTCGTTGCCCGAAAAAGATCTTTATCGGGAATATCCTGCACAGGAGAGAACGAACCGGATATATGCCGCATCTGCGATCCTCCCTGAGGAAGATGCAGGCCCCTCTTTCCTGGTGCTGTCTCATCGTATAGACATTGCAAAAATAAGGGTCTGTAGTCACCCATTTTTTAACCCCGTTCCTGTCTATTTTCAGTATAGCATTGAAACCCGGCTCGCATTCCCTTACCTCTGCCGGAAAAGTGCAGCAAAAGCCGCAACCTTCCAGGCATTTAAAATCCATTCCTTCAAGTAGAGCATAGTCTATTTCGGTGGTTATACTAAACATCCCCTGAAAAACACGACACCGGCAATACTTCTATTAGTATTCTCGACGATGCCGATTTTACAATTACTGTCGATAAATTAAGATCTCCATATTTTAGAAACAGCTGCTAATTCTGCAGTAGATGTGCATTCGAACATTTAAGCCTTTCACATGACCTTTTGCTCGATATGGTTCTTTTAAATACTCGCAACACAGATTATACCCCCGTGGCCGAGTATTCCTTTGTCAAAGAACTCCTTCGCAAGGGTATTCATCTTACATCCTTACTGATAGTGCTGGTCTACGCCTTTTATGGCAGGCAGGCTGTCCTTACCTTGCTTATATCATATCTTGTACTTATTCTGGTTATCGAGCACCTGCGTCTTGACAGGGGACTGGAGATTCCATTTGTCAAGTATCTCTTTCGCCGGAAAGAAGCCGCAAATATCGGCTCCCATGTATTTTTTACATTAGGTGCTCTCATTGCTGTTGCGGTGTTCAGTAAAGAAGTAGCTTATGCTGCTATATTGATGACCACGTTCGGAGACATGAGTGCAGCGCTTGTTGGCAGAAAAATTGGAAAACATCGGTTCCTTAGCAGCGGGAAGTCTGTAGAAGGATGTACCGCTGAATTTATAGTTGATCTTTTAATCGGGTATGTCTTCCTGTCAAGCCTGCCTCTTGCACTGCTAATGGCATTTACAGCAACCCTTGTGGAAACCCTCTTTGTGAATATAGATGACAATCTGACGATTCCCGTCTTTTCAGGATTTGTGGTGGAAACGTTCTTATACATAAAAACCCTAGTATAAAATAGAAAACATAAATTTAGTATGGTGAGGCACCCGGAAACCACCACGCTTTAGGGTGCCTCTCTCCTTGCGAATCCGAGATATTCCCCAATATCTCTGTTAAGCCACTCCCATAACCCGCAATAAGTAATTGGAGTCTGTTTTATTTAAATTGACCCTTGTTTATTTTTTAGCAGACTCAATTTATTCAAAAGCCTCTTAAAATCATGTCACTACGTATATTTTGACGGCATTAAAATTTAATTCACTAAATTAATCCAGTGTCCTCAATTTGTACAGTACCGCATTAAATCAAGTTAACTTGTTTTTCTCGCAAATTAGTTTTTTGAAAAGTTATTTATATGCCGGTGGTATAGGATATTATATACGAAAACAAACTTTTCGGAAAACATTAGAGGTAAATAAGCATGACATCATGGGAATATGAAGTAAAGTCAGTTCGCTTTGGCGAATGGGACCTGATGAAAGAGGATTTGAACGAACTTGGCGTTGATGGTTGGGAACTGGTTAAGTTCTCAGGCGATGTAGATGAACAGGGAATGACCAAAGCCTTCCTGAAAAGACCGCTTGATATACTTGAAACCTGATCCTTTTTAATAATTTCTTTTCTGTATTTGGATTTGAGACTTTCTGATTTTATTTTAGCCTTGCTGTTTTCATCTATGCTTATTACAGTTTTTAATAAGTTCATTGCAGGTTCATTTGCGACATAAAGGTATTTCTATTCATTTGCTCAATGTTATTAATGGGGTTTGTTAATGAGAAATGAAATAATAGTCTTTTTGGTTCTGATGTCCGTATTCTTAGCTATTGGATGTACCGCTGCACAGGATGAAGGCGAGCCAGGCATTGACAGTCCGGAAGTGCCGCCTGTTGATCCTGATCCTGTGCAGGCTGACCTCCCTGAGCCGCAAGGCAGTGAGGTATATAATTACATAACTGAAGAGAACAACTACCTGGAATGGGATATATGGCCTTTGAAAGATGAAGTGTATTCAAGCGTCAGTATTCATGGCCCGCTGTTAACTACGTACGTATCAGAGAATGCAGTACCTGCCATCAAGAACCGGGCAGGCACCTTGCCCTACGGAAGCATGGTGGTGAGGGAAAGTTATGACGCTGATCGTCAGCTCAGGGAAATAGGTGTCCGGTATAAGGTGGAAGGTTATGACCCTGACCATAACGATTGGTTTTGGGCTGCTTACACTCCCGAAGGAGAAGTTATAGTCGAGGGAAGGGTGGAGTCATGCCAGAGCTGCCATTCGGTCGAGGCGCGTAACGACTACATTTATACCGCGTATATAACAGGCACACCTTATCCGGTAACAGATGTGGAGATCAGGGATTTCAGCTTTGATCCGGCCTCGGTCACCATTGCAGTGGGAGATTCAGTAAGGTGGACCAATGTGGATTCAGCCATTCATACAATAGATGGTGGAATGTTCAGGTCCGGGGCGCTCGCGCAGGGAGAATCCTACAGTCACACATTCACACAAGCAGGCACCTATTATTACATGTGTACTGTGCATCCTTACCAGACAACGGGGCAGATCATTGTAACAGGCTGAGTCTCTTTACCATTACTTTTTGTCTGAGGTTCTTAAATATCATTACTTCCGGCAATGCTATTAATTATGCTTACTCTATCTTATATGGGGAGAATCATGAGAAGATTACTTTTTATCTTTATGCTGATCGCAGCGGTTGCTTTGATCTCCGGGTGCACGGATTACCTGTCACCAATGGAGAGCCGGCCGCCTGGAGAAGTTGAAACTACAGAAGTCATTATGCAAAATTATCGCTTCCTGCCTCAGGATATCAGGGTTTCAGTGGGGGATACGGTCACCTGGACAAATAATGACAGAGTAACCCACACAGTGACTGCGGATAATGGTGCCTTTGATTCAGGTGATTTCGGGCCAGGTGAAACTTTCAGCTATACCTACCAACAGGAAGGCATCTTTGGCTATTCCTGCACGATACATCCCGGTATGATCGGTACTGTGACAGTAGTAGAGTGAATATTTAAAATTGAAAGGTGGAATCAATTGAAACTTAAGGGCCGGGTAGTTCTTGTGACAGGGGGAGGCAGGGGCATCGGAAGGGCCACATGCCTCGCGCTGGCAAGGGAAGGTGCAGATATCATTGCAACCTCACGGAGTCCGGATGAGCTAGAAGCTGTGCGTGAAGAAGTTGAGAGCATGGGCAGTAATTCACTGGCCATCCGGGCAGATATCAGGAAGGAGTCAGATGTCATTGGCTTGGTGTCTGAATCAACTAAACAATTCGGAAGAATAGATATCCTTGTGAATAACGCCGGAGTGGCTGTAAGGAAATCCCTGATTGAAACCAGCGCCGGGGAATTCGATAATATAATGGATGTCAATGTAAGGGGCTTATTCCTTTGCACGAAACATACCCTGCCCCATATGCTCAGGGAAGGCCAGGGCAAAGTCATAAATCTTTCATCAGATGCAGGCAAAACCGGGATTAGAGAACTTTCAGTATACTCTGCATCAAAGTTTGCAGTCATCGGCCTGACCGAGTCGCTGGCTCAGGAAGTTTCAGGAAAGATTGGAGTATATGCGGTCTGTCCCGGGAGCGTCGATACAGGTATGTACCGTTCTTTGTATAATGATGAGCCATCCCTCAAACCGGAAGATGTGGCCGCCAAAATCGTGGAGCTGTGTCTTCCAGGATCAAGAGTTACTTCAGGCTCCTGTGTTACAGTATATGGACGTGGTTAAGGAAAGAGTGGGTTTTATCTTTTTGAGGTATGAATGATATTCAGGGACAGGAAGGATGCTGGTGAGAAACTTGCCCGTGAATTAGAAAAATACCGGGGTGAGGATGTACTGGTGCTTGCCATACCCCGGGGTGGCGTGGAGGTAGGTTGCAAAGTGGCAGAATACCTGCATGCACAATTTTCACTGCTGGTGACAAGGAAACTGCCGTTCCCCGACAATCCTGAAGTGGGATTCGGGGCTATAGCCGAGGATGGTAGTGTCTTTATTATCGAGGATGCGGCAATGTGGCTGCCCCGGGAGGAGATTGACCGGATAACAAATGAGCAGTCACAGGAAATACGCAGGAGAGTACAGGTTTTGAGGGGAGGCAGGCCCTTGCCGGAGATCGCCGGCAGGACGGTCATACTGATTGATGACGGCCTTGCAATGGGTTCCACAATGATGGCATCCATAATGATGTGCAGGAAAAAGACAGCCGGGAAGATCGTTGTTGCCGTGCCTGTCGCCGGCAGGAGGGTTTTGGAGGAAGTCTCCCGGATGGTCGACGAGCTCGTGGTTCTGGAAACCCCTGCAAATTTCATGGCCGTTGCTCAGGTTTACAGTAACTGGTACGATGTTTCGGACGCGGAGGTACTGGAAATTCTGGAAAAAGGCTGTGGATATAAATGAAAGGTGAGTGAAATAGATGATTGTTACAAGCAGCGCTTTTAAGCAGGGGGAAATGATTCCTGCCAGATATACATGTGACGGGGAGAATATCAACCCCCCATTGGATTTCGATGACGTACCTTCATCCACAGTTAGCATTGTCGTGATAGTTGATGGTGTTGATTCCTCCTCAGGCACAATGAATCACTGGATAGTATGGAACATCGACTTTGTTGAAGGGATAGATGAGAACACAGTTCCGGGAGTGGAGGGTGTGAACGACTTTAATAGGATATCCTATTGTGGTCCATGCCCTTCTGAAGGCACGCATCAATATTACTTCATGGCATATGCCCTTGAGACCCGGCTGGACTTTATAACAGGGACAGGCAGGAATCAGATTGAAGATGCGATGCAGCCCCATATACTTGCCAGGGGTGAGCTCATGGGAGAGTATAGAAGGTCGCGGAAGCTTTCGGATTTCAAGGAAAAAGGCTAAAAACCGTCATTTATTAAAGGCGTTTGTTCAAAGGGGCTGCAAAACAGCAGGGTTGGCACATCAGAGTAAAACCTGACACATGCAGAGAATTTATTCTTTCGAAACATCGAATTAAGGCTTATTGCTGATTTCCCGAAGAAAGCTGCGTACTTCTGTGTTGAAAATCTCTGGCGCCTCAAGGTTGCTCTCATGGCCGACGCCTGGAATGATTACAAGCCTCGATCTTGGAATCATGGCATGCATGTTCCTGGCAATTTCGAGGGGAGAGCGCTGATCGGCTTCACCGTAGAGCAGCAGTGTAGGTACCTCGATAGTTGGAAGCACGTCACGAAGATCAGCTTCAGCGAAGGCAAATAGCATTGATCTCATTCCTGCAGGATGGAATTCGGAAATGATTGCTGCGCTTTCACTGACCACTTCGGAAGGTACCGATCTGGTGAATAGTGTCGGCATCCAAATCTCAACGACCTGTCCAGGCGACAATTCCGATTGCTGGAGCCCCTGAAGCAGGCGTTCTTCTACGACATCGGGCGGAAGGGATCCTTTCCACCCGGCATAAGCCGAAGCCAGTATGAGGGATCTTGGGATGCCTGGATGGCGGCGGTAGAGTTCAAGTGCAAGTCCGGAACCGAATGACAGGCCTAGGATACTAGGTTTTACTATGCCGATTTTCTCAATAAGTGCAGCAAGGCAGTCTGCAAAATCAGGCAGGCGGAAAGTCTCCGGTGGATCTGCCGAACGGCCACAGCCGGGTGCATCCCAGGCCACCACTGTGAACTCATCGGATAACTCCTCAAGCTGCCTGCGCCATGTACGGCTGTCGCTGAGAGCACCGTGAAGGAGTATGATGGGCACTCCATCGCCCATTCGTTCAAAAGCAATGCGTAATCCGCCGATTTCAACTTCATGCATGTACAATCCCGTCTCATAAATGAGTTCATTTTTTGCTTTATCTATTTTATGAATCTAAAATAGCGCAGTTCATGTTCTGACAACCGGTTAAGGAATGTCTGTAACTGCACACATGTGATGGGGTTCGAAATGTCATGCTTTTTTTCGTGTAGTTAATTTTATATATTATAAAATAGGTAGTAGGATTCTGGTTACTCAAAATTTAGTGACTCGCTTGAATCATCAGATAAGGGCAGTTGAATATCAAAAGAACAAAAAATCGCAGGAACACAGGCAGAAGGGTAATAATGACTGATTTGGCATCAAATACAATGGATATCTATATCCCAAGAGCTAACAGCCTCAGGACTGTCCAGTTCTATTTCTGGCTGGGCATTATATCAGCTATCTTCATCAGGATGGTAATCATCGCAGACCATTACAGCGGGCTGATGTCAAAAGCTTTCTTCTACCTGGGTGTCATTGGCTACTTCGTCTTCTTCGCCCACAGATACCGCATTGCAACTCGGCGTGTGGGTGTCCTGAATGATCTGGAACTGCTCCGGAAGGTGGAAGAACGGAGGCCCTTGAACGAAAACGATTATGAAGGGCTCGAGTACATAGTAAGGAGTATTTCGCTGTCAAAGGAACGCCTGAACTACCTGGTGATCATCGTGTTCTCGCTGATAGCTATATTCCTGTCCCTGACGCTGGATTTTGGCATAATTGCATAATTGTGATAATCCGACTATAAACGAGTGAAGAATGCTGAATAAAGAACGACTGGACAAAGGTGAATAATATGGACCCTATAAAGGAAAAGATCATTAACAGGGCAAAGAACGCTGTCATTGATCTCAATGAGAGCGCAGTTGAGGAAATAGCACTCGAAGCCATCGAAGCAGGTGTGGACCCTGTGCAGCTTATAGAACGTGGCTTCATCGAAGGCATGAGATTCTTTGGTGACCTTTTTGAAGAAGGCAGGTGCCAGTTGCCCCAAATGTTTGCAGCATCCCGGATCGTTGAGTCAGGTATCTCTACCCTCACACCGCTGCTGAAGGGTTCAAAAAACGAGATGTGCTGTTTTGGCAACATCATCGTAGAAGTGTGATCTCCCTATAAACTTTCCATCCAGAGGTTTCGCTTTAATGCGAAACCTCCCTCCCTCCATATCAAATATTCTTTTCTAATGGTTCTGTTAACTTTACAATCTTCTCTCAACATTCTTATATACCTGCAATCCAAGAATACCCTACTATGAGAAACGCTCATACTTCCATGCGCAAACTCAGTGGTAAAAAGATGGCTGGAACCAAGGAGGCATCTTATCCTGCTGAAGAACGATTTAATCCTGACTTCATTAAAGAAGTGGAGCAGAGTATACAAGACGTTAAAGATGGGAAAGGAATCAAGTTCAAAACAGCAGATGATTTATT
This sequence comes from Methanolobus sp., assembly GCF_030682845.1. Taxonomy (GTDB): domain Archaea; phylum Halobacteriota; class Methanosarcinia; order Methanosarcinales; family Methanosarcinaceae; genus Methanolobus. The sequence continues at coordinate 8,729 of NZ_JAUXNK010000062.1, forward strand.
TGATCATCTTAAAAAATGACTTATGACATAATTATATCACCTACTTTTGAGAAAGATGCCAAAGCCATCCTCAAGAAGGACCCCGCTCTTTCCACTCGCATTCACAAGACTGTCATTAGTATCCTTGAAAATCCTGAATGTGGTAAACCTCTACGCAACGTGTTAAAAGGCTATTGCAGGGTCCATGTCGGGCATTTTGTTCTAATATATGAAATTGATGACACCAATAACACTCTTACTCTTTTAAAATTCACTCATCATGACAAAGCCTACAAGTGATTTGATTCTACTCTGCCAATCATCCATGAGTATCTCAATTGAGAGTAAAGATAAAACTTAAAAGCAGGTATTCTGTTTTAGGACCTGTTTTAAGGGATGATGTTTGCAGATTATTTTTGTCATCTTGCAGGAAGGTGCCGGCTTCGCCGGGGCTCTCTTGGATGATTTAAGTTATTCATAACTTCCGATTAGTCTACCTAAACGGAAGATTTTTTCCCCGATTAAGCCATACTCCGAAAAATCATATTTTGCATATAACGAAAAATCGTTTTTAAAAGATATTGGAAGTTTCTCCTTTAATGGGCAGTACAGATTAAGATACAATAAGATCTTATAGTGTTTATTCATGATGTGTTTGTATGAACGTTATTTACAAAATAACATATCCTAATGGCAAGATATACATTGGGCAGGATAGAACAGATGATATTCTATATTTTGGAAGCCCAAATCGTGAACTTGTTGAAAAGGATTTCACCAGAGAACAAAAACGTGATTTTACGATAAGGAAAGAAATTCTATGGGAATCTGAAACAGCGTCTATAGAAGAAGTATATCATATGGAATTCAAACTCATAAGAAAATTCCAATCAAATGATCATAATAAAGGTTATAATAAAAATCCAAAATTTTAGCAAAATTAAAGTTCCTTTGTTTGGTGATTTCTTCCTTTCATTCATTCCTTGTATTTCATTTTATCAACAACAGTTATAGGTACTTTCTGCAATATATATCTCGATGAAATCAACCTACACCACCAAATCATTCCAATCAATCTCTTCCC
>NZ_JAUXNK010000066.1 GCF_030682845.1 Methanolobus sp.
AGATCCAGCGACACTTCCGACAGGCGTCGGGCGTGGAGCAGCATGGACGCCGAAAGGTGAATTTCTGGCAATCGTTCACTCATCTTCTCCCTATGTAACGATATATCAACGGGTAGGGACTACATTCACGAAACTCGCAGATCCAGCGACACTTCCGACAGGCATCGGGTTTGGAGCAGCATGGTCTCCGAATGGTGAATTTCTGGCAATCGTTTGCATAACATCTCCCTATGTAACGATATATCAACGGGCAAGGACTACATTCACGAAACTCGCAGATCCAGCGACACTTCCGACAGGCGATGGGCGTGAAGCAGCATGGTCTCCGAATGGTGAATTTCTGGCAATCGCTCACACAACATCTCCCTATGTAACGATATATCAGACATCAGGAAATATGCAATCAAACGGATTCTTGAAATTAATAGGGGTTCTAAGAGAGGGAACGTGAGGGAGCGGTGCGCAGGCGAACGATGTTGCTCCTGGTATGAATTAGTAAGTCCCCGACCTATAGGGTTACGATTAGAAGGAGCGGATTGCCGTGACGCTAAAAGTTCAAGGATGTGATATGACGCATGTTCCCTGGGGTGGAGATAAGACTGATGGTATTGTTTGGTTTTATGGAGACTTCCTAAATCATTTTGGTTTTATGGAGATTTTTTTTAAAAAAATTTTTTTGTTAAATACATCAAAAACGATCTTTTCATGATGATAAACAAAACAAAAATGATGTGTTTAACATGGTTTTAGTGACCGCAAGCTTTAATATGATATAGGATAAAGAAAGGGTAAGGATAGACTAAAACTATCCTATCTGGAGGAAAACAACTATGTCAAGCAACTTTGAGATTAAAGGTAAACTGCTCATAATCGAGCTAAACCTTGAGAGTAAAGAACTAAGCAAAAGCGGAAAGTCCTATCTGTTAGCCTCATCAAATGGCTTTAAGCATGACGATAACACAGGGATAGACGTATCGTTTAACGTGATAAGGAAAAAGTGAGCCTTATCTTTTTAAGGGGTGATTGTAATGACAGAAAAAGATTTTAGTGATGAGTTAAACCAGATACCAAAGCCTGAAGTACCGCACATAAGGGTTAAGGAGATAAGAGAAATCAGCATACCACACCCTTATTGTATCACGCCTAAACACATATCACATGCAAGCGACCATTACCACGGGATACTTGGAGAGGCTGCAATAATTGACGCTGAGAAACACGGCGCAAAGTGTGATATATGCAGAAAGATAAACAAGAAGCACGGTAAACCGATATTACCCTTCAGTGAACACATAGCACAGAAAACCCTATTTATCGAAGTACCGCAGAACAAAGACCTTAACGCAGTGGAAGGATTACACGCATACCTTTTAAAGATAAAACCAATAGCTGAAAGCCTTAAGATAGATGGCTTTGCCTTCCCTACTTTTTCTAAGGGGTGAATTATAAATCATGTGCGCCATAAATTGTGAGGATTGTGAGGATAACGATACATGCGAGCTAAGACCGACAGCGTTTATAGTACACTCAAAGGACTTATTCAATATAGAAAAAAACCCAAACCTATCCCTAAGTCCCAAAGATATTTGGGCTAATCCAAAGATACCAAAGAAGAAAACTGGTATACCACAGGGGCGATAACATGACCGAACCACCACTATTAATAAACGTATATGAGCGTAATTTTACCAGATTGGTTAAGCTGGGTATCATAAACGATAAGGGCGAACTTCAATTTAAGGAATCCTTAAAGCTAAAATCAGGCGCATACATGGACTTGAATTTAGACTATCTGGGAAAAGATGAGCAGGGCTACATTATAGCAATGGCGCACAACTACGAGCAGAACGGCGACATTATGGCAGACCCAGACATGCAGATAAGGATAATCCCTAAAATGCGTTCTATTGAAGCTTTGACATTCCAACAGGATAACATGGGGATTTATCGAGAAGTCTATCCAGACGCCAACCATATCAATCCTAAAGCCAAAAAAGAGCTTAACGCATTCCTTGAGATGTGGTTAAGGAATCTCATAAAGCAGGGGTTTAAGGTGATACCATGACTGTAATACGATACGGGAGTTTTAACAGACCGTTAGACTTCATAAATAAAGAGGACTTCCTACAGGAAATAGGAATATCTCATAATGCATTACCTATAAAGAAGGGGCTGCCATTCAGCATAATAGTTGTTAAAAAGCTATTACCAGAAGACATAGTTTACCGTTATGAGCTTCGGCTGATGGATTATGAGAATATCCATGCTAAATGTACTGAATGTAACGGTAATGTGTATCTTCAGTTAGTGGTAAAAAAGAAGCTTGTATGTGAGTATGATGGAGAGTTTCTTAGTTCAAGATGTTGGGAGGGATAGTATGCAGGCAAAGATAACCATAACAGATAATCCTTCAAAACAAGAACGGGATAAGAGGATTAAAGAAATAAGTTTCTTTAATTCAGACGGCGAATATTTTGGCTTACTCATGTTCCTTAGATTTTGTGAGGGCAAACCAGTTATTAATTTATACCGAATCGATGAGGGAATAACCGTTTATGTTAGTGAAAAGAGGGAAAAGAGGTCATGAACTGGAACGAAAAATACCGACCCAAGACCTTTACTGAAATCTCAGGACATAGGGAAGCCCTAACACAAATTGAGGGATTTATCTTAAGCGGAGATATTCCCCATCTTTTATTTTACGGTGAACCAGGAACATGCAAGACCACGATAGCAGGGATAATAGCTAATAAGCTGTTAGGGGATAACCATAACGGCAATTTCATAGAGCTTAACGCAAGTGATGAGCGCAAGATTGAGGATATGCGGAAGATTGTTATCAGAGCCATCAAGCACATGCCATTATTCGCAAAAATGAAGGTTATCTTATTCGATGAGGCAGACGGATTAACACCAGACGCCCAGAATATCCTTAAGAGACCAATGGAAAAGACCAGGAGCACGTTATTTATCTTCACATGCAATAACCCAGAGGCGATAATAACCCCTATAAAATCAAGATGCGCCGTATTCGAGTTTAAACCATTACCTGAATCGGATATTATCGAGGGATTGAAGCGGATAGCAGTAAAGGAAAAACTGGTCATTGACGATAACACATTACAGGGGATAGCAAGGAAGGTCAAGGGGGATATGAGGAGCGCAGTTAATGAACTGCAAAAAGCCAGCGCATGTAATAACCGCAGCATAGAGATTGACAGGATAGTACAGCAGTACATGAAGCAGCCAGCAGGGGCGATAATGGCATGATACAGCAGAACCTTGAGGGGAATAAGAAGGGGCAGGCTACGTTTGGGAATCCAGAAAAGAGAAAGAAGCCTAAGCCCTTTCCAGAGGAACGCAAGACAGGTTTATACAATTTTATGGAGGTGAGATAAAATGCCTAACGGTTGGTGGAAACTCGTTATAACGAACACTGAAAGCAATGATGAAATAGAGCTTAATGATAGCGATAAACAACACATCGCAGAAATGATAAAAGAAGGATACACGGAAGGAGAAATAATACAGGAGTGATAAGAATGGGAACATACCTTACTTTGAGGTTAAAGAATGAGAGTGAGCGGCACATAAAAACCGTAAATCGAATATGGAACGATGAAAATAAGGGTTATGAAGATACCTTACATTTCAGAACCAATGACGATACAAAGTTGGACATAGTAGCGATACATAATGATCCAAACCAAATACATCTGAGGTATATAAAAACTATTGAGGACTGGAATAGATGCCTTCCTGTCTTTGCTGTAGGTACTTTTCAAGTAAAAATAACACTTGGAGATTACCTTTGCTCGGAGATGGCAAGGAGGTACATCGGGTTTATAGAGCGTAGTAAAGACTTGTTTGAGGAGTTACCTGATGATTACGTAATGTCTATCCTGAAAGAAAAGGCATCAGTCAATGAGATAGCTACTGAATGTTTAGTAAAATGTCCTTTCTGTAACCCAATTCATAAGGAGGTTTGAGAAATGTACACTATAATATTCTGGGAAGATGACAGCACGGTAAAACCGCTACTGAATGAAGATGGGACGCTGCATCTAATTGAAGGCATACAGAACGCAGATAAAGAGGCGGATAAGCTTGAACGCAGAAAGAAGGTAGAGGCAAGGGTAATCTCAATCGAAGGGGTGAGCGAATGAGCTATAAGAAGCGGATTTACAAACTTGTGGGCTTCGTAAGGGTTGAGCCTGAAAATCAGAAGCTAATGACCCTTGACGAAGCTAAGAAGGAAAAGGAACACTGCGAGACCATGCAGCCTGAAAATATCTACGTCATAGAGGGGGCGGAGTTGAGTTAGATGTGTAAACATGAATGGAAATGGAACTATGACTGCTTTGAGGATGCCAGGGAAATTGATGATGACTTTCTTGGGATACCTGTAAAATGCCAATTATGCGGAGTGCAGGGCGTTGAGTGGTATCAATTTTCCCATGTTGAGGTGAGGTGAAAATAATATGAGCGAGATACAAATGGGAAAATCTAAGCATGTAGGCGATAGCGCAATGGTTACAGACCTGGGAGATGGTATGCTGGCTATCGGCAAGCCTGACGTTGTAAAAAACCCCATGTCTGGAAAACTGGAGAGGATAAGGACTGTCGTTACAACAGATAGGGAGTCCTTCTGCCCTCAGTGCAAGCAGAAAAACGCACCTGGGATAGAGATAACGGCAACCGAGACAGGATTAATCATATATGCATGTAAGCAGTGCAATCAGTTCGTATGGTGCAAGGAGAGGTAAATATGGCAATAGAAAAGAGATGAATTGAAATGAGAAACGAGACAATAGAGCAGAAGATTGAAAGATGGAAGCAGGCAATCGTACTCGATAGCGAAGTCGCAGAAGTGGTTTCTGCGATCTTACTATCTTCGTATAATGTATCGAAAAAAGAAGTAGCTGAAGGGATAAGGGGAATAAAATGAAAGTGTGTACAAAAGATTCCATACTGGATCAGTTAAAGCAGGCAAGGGATGATCTCGGTGAGATACTTGAGGTTAAAGAGTACCTGAACCCGGAGCATGTTGAGAATATCAAGAGGGCGAGGGCAGCTATTAAAAACGCAACAGATTTTGTCAGGGTGGTTTAACATGAAACGCTGGCGCTGTAAAGCCTGTGGTCAGGTGATTGAGGATATGATGGGCAGGGGCGAGCCTCCAAAAGAGCATGGTGTTATCATAGTAATCCTTGGAGGTAAAAATCGGCATGAAGTGTGCAAGGGCACGCTTGAGGTAATCCCTGATGATTGGGAAAGAACCATGGAGGCTTAAGAATGCAGGTTAAACACTGGCTGCATAAAATCCTTGCAACGATAATGGTTCGCTTGAGTATGTATGTCGCAGGCAGGATAGATTACGACATTCTCTGTGAGGTTACTGAGAAAGAGGCAGAGAGGGTGCGGGTTTACCAGACCTGCGAGCATACATGCGGCACATGCGGCGGGATGACTTATGAACAGCTTAAGAAAATTGAAGATGAATGGTACGAGAGAGGGATAATCAGGTGAGATGATGGAAACTAAGAAAAAGATAAGCTATCCTGAAAGACTGCATGACATATTTATGCAGTTTGGATATTGCGGGAAATATGAGACTAAACCGATTGAAACGTTTATAGCGCTGCTGATAGATGAGATAATACAAGAGGTTAGAGAAGAATGCCAGAAGCGGAACTTGCAGAAAAAGTGAGGGGATTGTGCGCAAGAGATTCAAAGTACAAAGCTCTCCTGCTTGAGATTATTGAAGTGGATAAAGTCTATGAGAATGATAATTTTGGCTGGCAGTTCAAAGATGTCAAGTGGTCAGGAGCACATGTGAACGTGCTCATGCAGGAAGGCATTATAAAGTATGGATATAAGAGCAACAACGCCACGCATTTCAGGCTTGCAGTGGAAAGGGAGGGGTTGAGACAGGTGTTGGATGAGATTCCAGACGAGGCTGAAAAGCAAGAATGGTTTAAAGAAAAAGAGGTTAAGCAGACTTTCCTTAATCCTGAGCTGGCAGCCGAGTTTGAACAACTGATCCAGACCGAGAAAGACCTGCTTGGTTATTGGGCGCAGAGACTGAACCCGAGGATAGTTGGTATGGAGAGGGAACGGGCTGCCTGCTTGATATCCATGGCATCTCCTCCCGATAAAGGTGGCATAATGCGACGCTGCCATACATTGATATGGGGTCCTCCAGGTACAGCTAAATCGGTGCTTATAAACTATATCAAGCACTACTTTGGCGCTGTTGGGATATCCCCTAAGGCTACCACTGAGGTTGGGCTTACAATGGATGCCCGAGGATCTGGAACAGATGGTGCCCTCGTTATGGCTCATGGTGGTATTTTGACTATTGAAGAAATAGAAAAGTTCCCGAAGACGGTGTTGGATACACTTTTTGAAGCTATGTCAACTGGTGAGTTTGATGTGAACAAAGGAGATATTCATGAGAGAAAAAAGGCTGAAATAAGGGCTATCGCAGTAGGAAATGATATTAAAAAGTTGCCTGATGCACTAATTGACCGTTTTGATATGATTTACTTTTATGAGATTCCAGATAAGGATACAGAAAAGAAGATCACGGACGACCTTTACCAACAGTGGCTAACAGGTAGAGATGATTATAGGGGCGAGAGGTTGCAGGCATATCTTGAATGGATCAAGCCTTATGAGCCTGAGATAACTGTGGAGATACTTGACAAAATACAGAAGTTAAAAAATGCGCACATTGATTTGTCTGAAAAGAAGCCTGATATTAGGGAAAAGGAGGCGTTTTTGAAGGTTAGTTATGTAATCGCCAAAATAAACCATCGCCCTTTGCAGATTCAGGACTTCCTGCGGGCTATATTGCTTGTGGATTCACAATTCAATGGTTCAAAATACCTTGCACTTGAGACAATTGCTAAAGGATTAAATTAAGATTTATGGATAACACAAAGGAAATCATCCGAAGGCTTGACAGATCGTTCACAAGACGGCTTAAAAGGGCTGATTACAGCGACCATGAAGCCTGTACTGCGTTCCAGCACAGGCATGGTATGAAGGGGTGGGAGATATTCTTCATGCCAGAGGAGATGAATTATGATGACTGCCTGTCGAAGCTCTCGCCTGATGATGTGGTTTTTGATGTTGGCGCCGGAGATCTGAGGTTTGATTTGATGATGGCTGAAAAGGTAAAGAAAGTGTATGCGGTTGAGATTAACCCCAATATCATAGCTCCAGCTCTTCATATAATCGGCTACGATCTTCCAGTGAATCTGATACCGATATGTGCTGACGCATTTAAGATGGAGTTGCCCAGAGATGTGACAGTTGTAACGTGCCTGATGATTCACAGAGAACAAGATTTTACTGAATCTTGGAAGAAATGCAGGACAATATATGCACGCAAAGATGGGGTGGTTGAGGTAAAAGCAATAAACCATGCTTACCACTAAAAATTTCTATTAATTCCCCACCATCTTTACAATATCGGCATTCCCACTCGCTATCAAGATGGACTGAATCGCAAACAACACAAAGTCTCATCACTTCACCTTCTCAAAAAACAACTTCAATCCCTGCACCATGGTACCAAGCTCCTTTATGCTTGCTTCAATTCCTGTTATCTTATTATTATACTCGATCAGGTAATCCGCAAATATCTCCGCAGCGTTAGTCCCTGTGAGCTTCCCAGGAGCTATGATCGCGGCTGCCCTCTCGATACGCTGATAGTCCTTAACGATGTCCAGCAGCACTTCGCCTGGTGGTCTGCCATCATTGTGTTTTTCCAGGTACTCTATGAGTTCGATGGGTATTTTGATGCTCTTGGTTTTCACCGTATCACCTTCGGGATGCATATACCGTAACCGCATGTACATTCATAACATATAAAAACGCCTTTTTCCTTTCTGACCATTTCTTTTCCACACTTTTCACATTTCATCTTTTACCTCCAGCTTTTGTGCCTGGGCGGGGAAGGTACAGGCTTATGACAGCCCTGCTGGGCGCTCGTTCCAGCAAAGCCCGCCCGGTTTGCACAGCTTTCTCCTATAATAAAATTAAATACTATCTGAATGATTTCAAAATTCGTCATTCTTTCGCCTCCATGAGCGCCTTTACCTTCGTTGGATCAAACTCTATCTGACCGCGCAGGATGTTATCCTTCTGCATTTCAACGACCTCACCTAAAGTTGTTATACCCTGTGGTGATTGCAGTGCGACCATCCTGAGCATCGCCTGCATGAAGCTTAATGCACCTATCTCAACGTCTATCAGCAGGGCTTTAACCTGGTTGAGAATTATCCTTGCTGATATATCCATACGCAGTCTCGTAGGTTGGTTTTTGCGCTCCTCATAAATCTCCGGGAATTCCATTATATACGGCACCCCCTCCTTCTTGAAGGCTATTGTTATCTTATCCCCGGCTTCATGCGATAGTATCTCATCACATTTGAACTTCCTAAGCAGCGCTTTGATGTCCTCTACGCTCTGTTCAAATGGCACGTCCGTGCCCTGGTATGGAAAACCTGATTTTGGTTTGATATATATCTTTTTCACTGTGGTTTCACCTTCGCTCAACAGCATCCATTAATGCATCTTTAGGGCAGGTCATTACTCGCTCCTATTGCTCCACCAGCTATCGCACCAAGAATCGAGATCGTGCCTGTTATCTTTAATAAGGTTGTTGTAATTAATAATACAGTGGGGGTTAATCCCTCGAATGACATTAAAACAACTATTAAGATAAGATATACAATTGCTGTTAAAAACAACCCCAGTAACGCAGTTATAAAAAACCCTAATATTAATCCAGTGAATATTCTTATTATTCTATCTTTAGTTTTCATTTCCCCTTCTCCTTAATAAAAAACTCAACAGCATCTATCAATGCGTCCTTGATAGATTCTTTACCGCTAAGTTTCTTAAGCCTCTCTACCTGCTCATTAAACAAAACCGTCTGGCAATATATTATCTTAGACAAATCATCACCATCATCTACATATAAACTATTATGTATTTAAGGATTTCCCACAACCAAAAAACATATATCCTATGTAGGCTTAACCTATACATTGTGTTGTGGGACCACTAACTTTTTAACACCATAATTCCCACCCCCCTTCCCACAACACCCCTATCCTTTCAATGCCTTCTTAACAGCTTCTCTCTCTTCTTCTGCTTTCTTCAGGCGGTTTACTTCCTGTGTGAGATCGTTTACGAGCGCGAATAGCTTGTCAATTTCTTCCTGACCTAACCCTGTGGGTGGTACTGTCGGTCTCGCCTCGCCCCTCTCGATCATGCCCTGCAGGTGCTCGACTTCAAGCTTCCTGTCTGGAGGAATATATATCTCCCATTTCTTTGCGATCTCCAAGGCATCTTCCGAGGGCATTGACTGCCTGTACACGGTCAGAGGTATGCCCTGTCCCCGCCAGCCGCCGTAGTCTATCAGATCCCCTACGTTCTTGGTTATCGCGAACATGACAGATGCCCATGTATGCCTGAGCCCGTACAGCATGTACTGGTCGGGTTTATGCTTTAACCTCGCTCTGATTGTCGGGCTTTTCCTGCGCCGTTCGATGAACGTGCCTGCTGCATCTAAGACAAAGAAATCCTTGAATACATACCCATCGCTGCCCAGCTTGTTGTCCTGGCACCATTTCATTATCTCATTTTTCAGGGATTCGGATATGTACACGAACTCCGGAGGGAATTTCTTTGCAATCTCTTCCCTGACTTTCCTTTTTTCTCTTCCTATATGCTCTTTTATAGGTATCGAATAAAATACCCTGCCGAGAGCATCCTTTTTCTGGGGCTTATCAACTTCGATAGACCCGCAGGTAAGATAATACGCGTGTTTCGGTCTTAACCCGGTCTGGAGCAGCGTCTTGAAAAACAGTAAGTAATAGATCGGAGCCCCGAACAGTATGCTGTTATAGAACTCATCCAGCGCATCTTTGCTGTACACTATCGCTCGTACCGCAACTGGCATGTCTGTGGTCATGCCACCAAGCGGCTGTGTGGTTATGTACCGCCTTGCTGGGCTGACCAGGAAACTGAAGAATTTTATGAGATTCGCCCTGACGTGAGCTTGCACGAACATGCTTGAGCTATAATCCTCTACGAACAGGGCTGCATCCTCTGGCATTAAGTTTGGCGTTTCAAGATCGCTTAATGCGACCTGCCGTTTCCTCCTCTCTGAAAGCCACTGGATGAAGGTTGCTGGTATTATTGAAGCCCATTTATATGACTGCTCGCTTTTGTATTCGTTGAAGGCATATGGTTTTAAGTAGAGTAGAAGGATCTCCTTTAGTTTGGGGTCGGCATTGACGAATAGTTTAACCCCTTCCGACATGATTTTATAATAATCGTCTTTTATAACCGGGACTATTTCAGTTCTTACTCTCGCCTGGGTAAACAGTTCTTTCCATGGCATTACTTATCCTCTCTGGCTGCCCACTCGGTATAGAAGCGTTTTGCTTCATCGATACGCGCTTTAATCATATTTCTCAGGGTTTCTTTATCACCCTCTGATATGACTTCCGATGCACCCACCTGTTCAAATAATTCCTCAAGATCCTCTACACTCTCAAGCCCGGGCAGCAACCCCTCAAAATCTCCGAAAGTCCACTGGCTGTAGTCTCTCGGTTCGGTTAGAATATCTGCGTCCTCTCTGACCCATATTTTTTTAGCTAACTCAATGCGTTTCTCCTTTGGCAGGCTGGCAATGTTATCGAGAGTGATCGCTGTTTCTCCCTCTTCTTCGTGTTTGGGATAAGTAGCTGCTATCTGCTTCGCCAGTTTTATGCGCTCTTTTTTGGGGAGGTCTTCCCTGAGTTCGTGCCGGCTCCGCTCAATCACACTCTTTTTTTTCCTGACTGCTTCCCCTTTCTTTTTGTGCTCATCGTAAATCTTGTTTGCAGTAGCCTCATCTGGACCCTTGTATAATTCGTCACCAGTATCGAAACTGTAAACCTCCCATATCACTACATAATCTTCGCCATTCTCTTCCCCAGCCTTTAGCTCTCCGCGCGCCTTCTCTGCCTTCATCCTTGCTATACTCTCCTCGATCTCCTGCTTCATGAGGTCGAGTTCATGGGGTTTCCTGCCGGGTTCGGGAACGGGTATGACGGGTTTTGCAGGTGCTCTGATGGGTTCGGGTTTTGGTGCTTCTTTTTCTTTTTGGGGTATTGGGAGAGTTTCTTTTTCTTTCTTTGCTTCTGGCGGTGCAGGTATCTCTTCTTTTTTCTCAGGCACTTCTGCGCCTGCACAGATTTCTCCTTTCTGCACTGCTGCCCAGAACTCCTCCCCTGAACTGTATTTACCCTCTATAATCTTATACACGTTTGCGGTGTTGGGCTGCGGTACTGACTGTAAACGCCCCATGATCATTGCCATTGAAAAAGCATCTGCTGTGGGATATTTCTTTGATTCTGCTGCAAGTTCGCAGATTAACTGCTTACGCGTCTTTCCCTTAATGGTTTCCTCTTCTTTTCCTATTCTTATTACTCTATCGAACTCTTCCTGAGTGATCCTTCCAACCTCAACAAGCAATTTACCCGATTCAACATCGTCATCAACCTGCCATAACCCCATAAGTCCCTTCTTAACCGTGATGTTCTTTGAATAGGGATCGCCGTTAATCATCAGGTCAAGGAATTCACATGCAAGCTTATCACCTTCATCACATCTCTTTTTAAAGATGCGCAGTCTGAATTCAGTAGTAATAAGAATAGTACTCGTAAGCCATGCTACCTGTTTCGTGGAGAGGTCGGTCACATAATCTTTTATATGATTGTATACAATCGTCTCCGGGTAGAGACTTATATTCTCCTGTACTTCTTTCAGGAATTCCTCTAACTCTACTGGGAGTTTTGCTTTTTTTCCTTTTTCTGCCATAATTCCTCCGCTGTCAAGCATCCATTATACGCAGCATCAACATAACTAACTACCGTCTTAAATAATAAATCGTCCTTCCGCATCAAATCCACAAGCCTTGCTATTATAATGTCTTTGTGCATGAATACCATTAATACCTACGGTTAAAAAAAGGTTTGCTAAAAAAGGAAAAAAGGAAAAATTGAGAAGTTGATGGTTTAAGCCTTGGCTTTGTACTTGGCTACCATGTTCTCAGCGGTGAGTGCACGCTTTTTTGCATCGTGCAGACACTGAGCCACTGCAAGGAACCCTGAGCCTGACTTGTCGCCGCATGTCCTGTAGTTATCTACACCGAATGTGGTTATGCCTATTCTATAGGCTTCACCAGCCTGTTCTTTAGATGCTACCATTAGTATTACCTCCTTCTGTTGCATTCTTATATAGGCTAACCTATAAATACTTTTGTGGGATTTATAGGATATTGTGATTAACCTATGAAGGATAAAAATACCGTAAGGGCGTACATTATGCGAGATGCTGATAATAAAGTTGTTAGGTTTGCTTTTAAAAACCAAGTCACAAAACAGGAAGCATACAATACCATGATATTGAATTACCTTGACACTGGGGGTAATTTGAAGAATAGGATAATCCTGACAAAAGAGCAGCTTTTAGGAGTTGATGAGATTTCTAAAAGCCTGGGTCAGTCTCCTATCAAGACTGTACAGGATCTGGTGGACTGTGCGCTTCTTTTATTCGGTACTGATTTGACCCTTCGTGATGCGCTCGTTTTCAGCGTGCCGCTTCTAAAGGAACGCCTCAAGGATATTAATCCTGAGCTTGCTAAGGAGATATTGAAGAAATGAGAATCAGCCTCTGACCATCCCTTCAGCCAGCTTGGCGCAGTCAACCCCCCAATTCAGTAATAATTTCAGGATAGGGTTGTTTCTTTAGTGCTTTTTCAACAGCATATTTTAAAAGCTCTGCCTCTTCATCAGAAATCAACCCATTTTCTTTCCCAATGTCAATTTGCTTTATAGTATGTTCCGCTCTTTTCTCTGTTTTCGGGCTTGACTGAACAGCAAGTGCATGCACTGCTTTTACCTCTTGTTTTAAGTGTTTCCACAATGCTCTGTCGTCTGCCCCAATTTTTTCACCGCAGTATTTACCCATCGTCTCCATCGCAGCCTTCATAGCGAGTGTGCATGCGTCATTTTCCATGATTCTTTCAATACCTCCTAATAATTGTTTATCTAATCTTCCCTGCGCTGTATAAGAATAATAACCTTCCTTCGCAATAATAAGAGCATCAACGACCTTAATACCAACTAAATCAAACACTTCTTTTAGCTTGCCCACAACAGCATCGTCTTCACGACTTGGTTCTGGCACCCCCGATGGATGGTTGTGAATAAGCACGACCCCAGCCGCATTCGCAAGAATTGCGCCCTTTGCGGATTCCCTTGGATGGATCACCGCCTGATTGATCGAACCCTGTGATATATTCTCAACACCTATTACCCTGTTCTTTGTGTCGAGCCACACAACCTTAAAATACTCGCGGTCGTAATCTTCCATTTCTCTTACGAATTTTACTGCGTCTGCTGGATATGTTATCTTCACTTTCGGCACGGGGCGCAGTTCTTTGAGTTCAACCCGATGTGTATCTATCTCAGCTACTTTTTTAATTAACATCTCTCCACCGCCCGCTTCAGGGTATGTTATTGTGGGTTGTTTGCTATCTTTAATAATCATCTCTCCACCCCCGGCTTCAGGATATTTAATCTCTCTCTTCTTAAGCTCTGTGGTTACTTTCTCCAGCTCCTCCATATCCTTTTCCATTATTTCCGGCGGCGGTCTTTTCTTAGGCATATTCCCTCCTACGTCAGCTTCAGCTTTTCCTCGATCCTTCTGAGTGTTTCATCCCTGTCCCGCCTGCATTCTTTCATATCTGCAACTATTGGTTCTTTTTGCTTCATGTGCTGCATCAGAGCCTCGTGCATCACCCGCAGTGCAGACGTGTTCTCTTTTATCGTGTTCTCTGCAAAGCTGAAAAACCTGTCCTGCATTTTCCTAAGAAGCAGATAGACAAGGACGAATGCTGCCCCTCCGATGCCCAGCCGCTCAACCATTAACAATTCTTCTGATACCATCTTCAACCTCCGTATTTCGCCTCGACCCCTTTTCTTATCCTATCTATCTCTTCATCCGTGAAGTCTTTCCTATCTTTACCCTCACGCTGCATAACGTCAAAAATCTCAAGACCGACTAATGACGCAATTGTCAGGCTTTTACAACCAGCGCAGGGTGAAAAACGCAGTGCTTCTTCGAGATGATACCTATACTGCTCGGTTTTGTCTTTCAGGTAGTCCGGTGCGGTATCCGCAACCGTCATCTTCTTACCCTCGACCTTCTTAGTATCTGGGAGCAACCCGCCTTTCGGAAGAACGGAATCCAAAAACCGACCTCTCCCTAACTTTAGTCGCTCGGGTAAAAGCTGGTCTATCAGCCTCACGCCCTGTTCTCCTTCTTTTTTCTGTCCTCTATGTCTTAATAGCGGCATGTTACACCTGTGGGCGCAAAAGAGTGCGCCACATAAATTTGTTCATGGAGATATAGTAAACTATCCCAAATGTCATAAGTGTTACGGCTTCTCTCCACGGCATCACTGCGATCACCAGCATATAAATTGTGATGATCTCCATCACCGCAACCCTTGTTAGCTCTTTTCCGTGATTCCAGACACGCTGAACTGTTAGCAAATACACCAGGTAAAACATTACCATTGCTCCTGCAAACACATAGAATTTCATGTTGATCAGTAACAGCACAGCAATCCCGGCAAGCTTGAATGAACTTAAGAGTGCAGCTTTGCCTGGGTACAAGAAACCTTTCTCAACCTTCGCACCAAGATACCGCAGTAAATTCGCCTCATCTGCCTCTAAATCCTTAAGCTCTCCCTCATAAGCGATTTGGTAGAGTATCGTCAGTCCCATGTAAACCATCACCAGCCCACCAAGATAAGTGAAGGTGCTTGCAGACATGAAATAAACCCACAGCCACAGACCGAGGTAGCACAGCGTCAGTGGAATGGATTTTAGTATTGAGGTTTTGCCCAGCCCGTCGTTATACGCATGCCCTGCGGAGTAGAACAGCAGCAGTCCTGATATTGATAATACCGGGTTGGCTGCATAGTAGTATGAGATCGCGGCTCCAAAGATCGAGAATATGAGTAAACCCCAATGAATTACCCTGTCTGCCTGCGCGATTGTTATTCTTCCCGAGACGAGGGGAAAGTGTTGTTTATTCTTGTCTTTTGAATCGTAGCCTGTTTTAAAATCAATCAGACTGTTGTGCCCATAAGATAGCCAGTGAATTAAAAGCGCGTAAACTCCTATGAGTAGCCCGAAGCAGGAGAATACGCGCCCTCCACCAACATGATACGCTACGAGCATGGTGATGATTGTGGCAGGAGCTGTGTGCGCTCTTGCCAACTGTAAATAATCTTTCAGAGCCATGCCATCGACTCCTTAACGAACATAATTATATAAATAAGCCCAAGCCCCGCGTAAAATACTAACCACGACCTGTTATTTTCAAATCTCGTGTTTTCTTTTTCCAGACCCTCAAAGAATAGAATAGTAAGCGGCACCAGAAGTAGCATAACTGGCGCGTAGGCAAATGCATATATATACATTAACATAGAAACGGCTGCAGCGTATTTGGTGAATCCCTTTACCCCATAGGTATTTGGTATTGTCTTTATGTTAAAGTTGCGGTCTGCATCTATGTCCGGGATGTCCTTGCTTCCCTGGTATGCCAGGCAGTAGAGGAATGCAAAGATTGCATATACCCACGCGTGGTTAATATCACCATAAATGCTGAATACTGCAATGACGGGTAAGAACCCTCTTGAGACTGATACCCACGCGATATTTAAAAATGGGTTTACTCTCCTGGGACTGAATGGTGAGAGGGAGTAAAAGACTGAGAAGAAGATCAGTATAAGTACGATTAACCCGAACCCCATCCCTGTAATGAATGCTCTCCCGATAGCAAATATCGCAAGGAGCCATGCTATCCCCATGGCTTCGTCTTTGCTCACCGCGCCCCTTGGGATTGCGCGATATGGCTTGGCTAATTTATCAAGCTCGCTGTCTGCGCTTTGGTTGATAACCTGTCCGGTGGCTTGAGCTGCAGCAAGGGTTATTCCTGCGTATATGGCGGTCTTGATATGCTCGGCTGTTATCGCATCAAAACTAACGGCAGCCAGCACGCCAAATAATCCCGCAAGTAAAGGAGCAAGCAATGTCGCCGGTCTTACAAGCAGCACCCATGATGTAAATTTATCCCCGAATATTTTTTGCAGTACAGGGTACTTTTTCTTGATTCCGCCGTATTCTATTTCAGGCGTAAGTCTATCCACCCTATTCCCCGCCCCTCGCCTGCTTAACCCTCTTTAGAATAGCGTTTGATACAGCTCTCTTCACTACCTCCCCGCCGTCGGCTATACTTTCGTTTACTGTTTTCCTGAGATCCTTTCTCAAGTCTTCTTTGATTTTATCAGGATCGATGATCCCAAAACCAAATATGCTTTTTTCTTCTTTTGGCATGTTACGCTGCCTTCCCGCCTGCGTGCTGCAGGTGCGACTTGAGAATATCCCAGGTAATCATACCGTACCCATCGCTGTTGTTCTTGGTCTTGCTGGTATGGAGTTTCATAGCTTCCTTCACCATATCCACCGAAAGTGTTATTCCCTGCTGGGCATACATCTGCCTGGCGCATGATAAGATGCCCGATACATGGGGTGTTGCCATGCTTGTGCCTGAAATGCTGGCGTACTTAAACTGCCCCGGTGACTGTGCGTCTATCAAACCTACCGTGCCGCTATTATGCACAATAATACCGTTTGCTACAAGCGTGTGGTTTTTAATTCCTTCTACATCATATAAACTATTAATTTCTACTTCTTGTATTTCAGTAATGATGGGGTCTACTGGAATAACACTTTTGATCTCAGATACGATTTCTGTTTTCTTTTGATGTATTTCTTCTTCCCAATACCTCAATACTTTCCACCCCAATTCCCTTAATCTTTTATTAATATATGCATCTCTACCCCTTACTTTGGGTTTATTGTGCCAGTAATCCCCATCAGCGTATATGGCAATTTTTAAATCCGGTATGGCAAAATCTGCAACCGTGGCATAGTCCCCTAAATCAATTAGATACTGCGAGGTATATTTTATATTAAGCTCTTTAAGAATTGCTTCGAGTAGTGTTTCAATAATTGTTCTTTTTTCACGACTCTGTAGTGTTTTCAATCCTTTCGCACTAATTATTTTATGCCAATCACTTCCATATTCCTTCTCTAATTTTTCCCATCCTTTTTTATATAGAGTTATAAAAAACCCAGATCGCCTCTTATCATCATAAGAACATTTTCTGGAACAATAAACACGTTTTAATCTTTTAGGTACAGTGAATATATCTAAACATACTGGACATACCCTTTCCTCCATAACCATGCCTTTGGCTGCTTTTATTTTAGCTATTGCGTCTTTGGTGTGGTGTTTACCATAAAAAGGGTTTTTTTCTCCTAATACATCTTCTGATTTGAACTGGGTGCATGGTGAAAAGGGTTTTCCCATCTGTGCTTTATACCGACACCGTCTCGAACAGTATTTTGCAGTCTTGAAATGGGCTGGCGTGACGTATCTTTTATTACCACATACCTCACAAATAATTTCCTTGCCTCCTCTATAATTAGGGTTGTTTTCTCCTACCAGCCGCTCGCTGCCCATCATGCCCTGGCTTATAGTAACATTGACTGGCACTTTACAGGCATCGTCTGTTTTATCATAAGAAAGCAAATGATCCCCTATATGTAGATCCTTGACCCTTACCCAGATGTTTTTTTGTTCTTTTTCTACTAGAAATTTATGATCTTCCGATGCATCTATAATATGTCCTTCATTAGTTTTAATCCGATATACTTTCTCGTCTTCTCTGCGCGGTCTTTTTGCTACTAACCCAACCATGTCTACCTCAAATTGCTGTTTTTCAACATTATAATTAATAATCTGATCCCCTTTTTTTATAAACTTAATCTGTTTGTATCCAGCCATAGTAAGTATCCGTGTATAATAACTTAAACAATCTATCCTGTATCCGGGCGCTATTACATCTGGTTTTGTGAGACCGTCTCCTTTCGTAGGTCCTCTCGATGAAAAATCTGCAAGCTTGTTGTTGATAGTATCCCATGCGCCTACTGTCAGGGCTTTTTCTACGCTTCCCGGCGAACCTACAGACTGCGCGCCTGGACCTGAGTTGCCCGCGGCTACAACAGGAATAATGTTGTGCTCAACAAGTTTATTTATAGCCTCAGCCTCCGGGTTCTCAGCGTCAGGCGGCGCTTCGTTTGACCCAAGTGACATCGAGACTATGTCCGCACCTATCTCTATCGCCATAGACATTGCTTTGAGTATATCTGAGGTTGAGCCCATGCCGACAACGTAGCCGAGCGACTGAATACTTATCAGCGTGGTATCCGGAGCCATACCTTCTACTTGCGCGTTATAGGCATGATCTAATTGATAACTTCCCGCTATAGTCGTGCTCACATGGGTGCCATGTCCGTTATTATCATAACCCAGCATCCCTTTTTCTGGCGCTGCTGTACGGGTGATGAAACGCCTTGCCTGTGGATGACTTGCGCGAATTCCGGTGTCGATAACGACAACCTTGACCCCTTTGCCTGTGAACCCTTCCTGGTTGGCTTTATCCGCGCCTATCACGCGCTTGGTATAATATGTTGTGGTAAACTGCTTCCCGCGCCTGTCTGTAAATACCCCGTCCTGGAATGCATACTTGATGAGGTCCGGGTACATCTTCTCAACTTTTACGCTTTCAGATAAGTCTTCAACGAGATCTGCGATCAGGGGTATAGATACCATGTTAAACATTCGTATCTTCTTTAATCCAAATAGAGATGTCATGCCTTGAAAATCGAGGAGGTGTGGTAGATTAAAGGACTTGCGGATTTCCTGCAGTTCAGTTATGAGTGAGTCAAAGAGGTTTTCTTTGGATTTTATAATTACAGGGGTTATAATACCACGCCTATATTTAGTCATTAATCCTTGTGTTAGTGCGCGCCTGAGCATAGTCCACCTGTAATTATACATACTCCAATTATGTTTAAAAGGTTTTTGTACTTTTCAACCTCGCAATCCGATCAATATAGTTGCAATGAATGTAATGATGAGGATTATAAAAGATGTACATAACCACAACCGACTATTATTATTGCCTCTGCCCCATGATATGTACTCCCATACACGTTCGTGAAAATAATACAAAACTATTCTTATTATATGAAAACTCAATGTAACTGCTGCCGCGCTTTCCCACTTGTTTGTGAAACTATATGTGAGCGGCAGCAGGATGATAACTCCCAGAATGCGCCAGGTAAAAGATTTTGTCCAGCTTCGTATTTTTAAATCTATTATGTTCGGCATTTCTTACCTCATAGTTTTGACTGTATTATTATGGGTTTAAACTCCTCGAACCTAACGTCTTCGGTTACCGCTTTTTCAATTATTTCAACCGGATAATTTAAATCTACTGTCTTCCATCTACCCATCCTCCCCTTGAATATAAGGGCTGTGGATACCAACCCCATTTCCTCAAACTCTATGAGTATGTCTGTGACTCTTCTTTGTGTTAGTTTGTCAATACCAATAATTGTTACAATGTTATTATATTGTATATATATAGTCCCTGTTGTTGGCAACTCTGTGTCTCCTTTTTTCTTTCTTGCTTTTATATCTCTAGCTATCGCAAGAACAACAGCTTTCCCCTGCCCCGGTAAAGTTCTTATTATATTTGCTGCCCCCTCAAATTCAATCGTCTCTCTGGCTTTTTTGATATGCTCTTCTGTTATTTTCTGTGCTGATTCTTTTTCTGCTATCGCGGCTGCTATACCCAGCATCTGTATTGCTCGCCTAGCATCGCCGTGTTCCTGTGCAGCATACGCAGCGCATAACGGGATTACGGTACTTTCATACGTATTTTCATATAGTCCTGCAGCAGTGCGTTCGTTTAAAATATCTCTTAACTGGTTCGCGTTATAAGGAGGAAATATCAACTTATCAATACACGCAAACGAACTCTGCATCCCAGCGTCTAAATTTTGTGGGTATGTTATTTTATTCGATATGAATACAACTGAAATCTTTTTTTCCCCGAGATTACAATTTTCTTCTGGGCGCAAGAAAAAATCTAAAAAAGAGTTGCAGTCTTGTTTTATATTTTGTACTTCATCTAATATAAATAGAAAATGTTTTTGACTCATTTTCAATATATATTCGTAAATGCTGGAATAAATTTTTGTGTCTGTATGCCCTTTTTGATCACCCAACCCCAGAGCTTTACCGACTGTATTTATAGCGCTGTATTCGGTACGTGCTTCTCTTAATTTTATATACCATACTTGCACATTCTTACTGGTTTTCAGTTGATCAGCTACATATCTAACTGTTAAGGTCTTCCCCGTACCAGCGACACCATAAATAATACTATTTCTCATAAGTTTTTGTGTAAGCGGCCCGAGTATTTGGTATTCAAGATCTTTAATTTGTTTTTCTCTATGTCGAATCGTTGTAGGAAAATATGAGTTTGTAAATACCGAAGCGTCTTTGATCAAAGGAATCCCTCATTCCTTAAGAAGTGTATCTATTCTATTATACTTTTTGGTTTATGTATCCCGTAACGGTTTTCCTTAGGAAGCTTCGGAAGTGTGGAGGGGAGAGAGGGACCACATTTCCGAAGGAACTTTGGTTTTTCTCTCCCTTAGATACCCACTCATATAATATTTGAAGAATAATACACTATCCACTCAACCGACTACTTTGTCGTTTCATCTATATAAACGTTTTGTAGAACTGCTGAAATAATTTATATAAGTATATCCTATCTATAATTCTATTCTATCCTATGTTATTACTGTTAGTAATACTTCCTTCGGAAATCATATTTTGGTTGGAGCTAAAGTATAGAGTTCCTTCGGAAATGGGGAGTCTCCGTCCCCAACAATCGTCGATATTAATTTCGTTAATTGTCGATTATTTCGTTGATTGTCGATTAACCCTTCGACAATTATACACCCCCCGTCATTTCCTATGGAACTTTAAAAGATGTCTGGGCGAATACTCCTCAGAAGCGAATAGTTCCATAGGAAATGGGGTGTGTCTTACAAACACTCTTACAAGACCTCTTATAAAAACTCTTAAATACATTGTAAGACTCTCTATAAGAGCATGACACTCGAGCACAACGAACCAGAAGGTACATGGATTCCTTTATGTGATTTATGTAACTGGAAGGGCGAGACGCACCCAGAGCAGGGCAAAGCACAGGCGGAATATCAGCGCCATTGTAAAACACCCGAACACAAAAAGAATAAACAAAACGCTGCAGATGAGGCGTTAGGCGGAGCAGGTAGAGGGGAGACCCCATTAGGAGAAGAGAAGCAGCCCCCAAAACTCATAGAAAAAGAGAGTATGTTCGGGGCGCCCGCGATAGAAACACTCTCTGAGGAAGAAACCGTCCTGTTTTATGGGGAAGAAGGGATCCAGAAGCTAAAGCGAGTGAAGCTTGATAAGCTACTCACCATAATGCCAAAAATGTCCTCCAATATTAAAACATGGGTTATGACCCAGTATGATCAGGACAATGCCGCGCAGACAGACTATAATGCTCTGTACATGCTTCTCATAAGCTCACAAATTGACCCCAGGTTTGCGCAGCGGGTGGTACAGAACGTCATAACCCTGGAGCAGAAACTGCGCGCCCTGCTCCAGCAAAGACTGCAGCAAAACACACCATTCTTTTCACCATTGCAGCCGCAGGGAGGGCAGCCGAATGCTCAGCCGTTTTTTGTAGTCACACCAGAGGGCAGGATACAGCAGATGCCACAATTCTTTAACCCAACAAACACAGGCGCGCCGAACCCCAGTCCAGGGGGGCTGGTATTTATGCAGCCGCAACCCAAAGAAGATCTGAGGATGGAGAGGGTTGAAAAAGCTATCGAGGGTCTGGCAGCAAAGATAGAAACTTTACAGAAACCCGAACCGAAAGAAGAGAAAGATGTTGAGGAAATGATAGAGGAAGCTGTATTCAAGGCAACGGAAAAACCACAGATATCAAAAGAGGACGTTTCAGAGATCGTCACAAAAGCAATACAAAACCAAATAACAGAAAAAGAACGTGAAAGCTCTATGAACCGGCTAACCTCAGCGATGGAGACTTTAAGCGGGGAGGTTAGAGAACTCAAGCACCGACCCCCCTCAGCACCGATGCCCAAGAACATAAGCGAGGAAGGCTCGTTGGAAGGTAAAAAGCTAGACATAATCGGCAGCAAACTCGGCGACATTCACGATACTACAAAAATAGCACTGGGATATTTAATGGGACCGGAAGGCAAACCCCCAGCAAAAAGAACCGGGAAGGATCTAACGGAACTGGATGAAAATTTGGAAAAGATAGCACAGACAGTATAGGAGGAAATATATGGTAGAGAAAGGAATATTTGGCGCACTAATACCCGATGTGGAAGAGCGTGTGAACAAGCGCATGAACGAACTCTCGGATAAGCTGACAAAAGCCACAGGCGAGATGTCAAAAGAGATCAAGGACGCAATCGCGCCGCTCATCAAAGCTCTTGATACGAACACAATGAGAGTGGAGTTGTATACAGAGGAGTCGAAAAAGCTCCGGGAATCGATTGATAAGCTGACCGAAGTGATTAGGAGCACCAAAAAAAAGGGACAGTAAACAATGTACAGCTTCTGGAAGGTCGTAATATTCTATAGTTTTATATTTATAGTTCTTATCTCATCCGGCATCCAGAATAGTTTGACAAAAGCGATCATCGGGGCATATATTATAGCGCACCTGATTTTCGGACCGCTTGACTGGTATTTTTTAATTGCAAAATGCGATCGAACATTAACCAAACTCTGTATTCTACCCATATGCAAAATGAAGATTAAATGCCCGTATGTAAATGATGGTAAACTTATTGGCTTAAAAAAGTAGGTGAAAAATGGCTAAATCAATAATGTGTCTAAGTAGCAAAGGCGGCGTTGGAAAGACCCTCGTGGGAGTAAACCTCGCTCTGGCACTCGCCAAAACCCATCGCGTTGCACTCATCGATTTGGATATAGACTCAAGCAACGTTGGCGGTCTCCTCGGGCTTGAAGGAGATATAGATATAGACCTTGAGAAACGGAAGATGATACCGCGAGACTATATGGTAGGCGAAAACGCGATGAAAGTATTTGCCATGAGCCTCTACCTGCAAAAAGCAGATCAGGGAATAACTATGCCTGATAGCCAGAGGAGGCAATTTATCAGGGAAGCGATACTCAACACCGAATATGGTGAACTTGAATTTAAGATATTTGATATGCCCGGGGGAACGTCTGTTGAATTCTTAAGCCTTGCCACTTATATACCCGACTGTAGCGCAATAATAGTCACCCAACCCAACCAGAGCGAGGATGTTAATAGGACAGTTGATGTATGCAACCATTACAAAATAAAGATTTTAGGGATAGTCGAGAACATGAGCGGCTCATGGATGCATGGCGCACCCGTTATGTGCCAGCATTGTAATGAGGAATTCGCACCATTCGGTAAAAACACAGTACCTGAGAAGTACCCGAACATTCCATTTTTTGGACGAATTCCACTCTGCGAAGAGATATTCGAGACCCACCCACCAACAATCCCAAACGAGTTCGGTGTATTAGAAAACATTTTGAAGGCGGTGCAATAATGGACACCGACATCCTCAAAAAAAGAATAAGTTTTGCAGGAAAGCTGACAAAATTTTTCTACAACTACTTCAATTCAAAACTGGACTTGAAAAAACTCCAGGAAACCTACAAAGCCGATAAGGGCAGGATAACACGTCTTGACCTCACAGATATTAATGTATCCATCCACTTCAGGTTGAAGAACGGCAAATTTGAGATTCTTAAGAATGTTAATAAACCGGACAACATCATCTTAGCACCAAGCGATATGTATTTCAGTCTGTTTGAAAAAGAACATGACGCCATAATCCAGGAAATGATGACACGGTGGAGATTCGGGGAAATAAGTTTTTTCGGAGAAACAGCCATGGCAGACTTTAAACTATTCATAAAAGCCATTAAAGACCTAAAGGACTCGCTGCCGAAAATCAAACAAGAAGCGGTGCTACAGTCAGCCTAAAAACGTTTTTTATCCACCGGGTGTTCACGTTCTGTTTTGCTACTACGCCACTCTAAAAGAACCTCGCGCCATGTCATTTCACCCTTAGCTTCGATTATTTTCTTATAAACATTATCATCGAGGGGTACATGAACTGTAGTTACCATTTCTTTCTCTTACTTATTAAGTTACTAAGTAAGATTATTTATTTATAAATGCTTCGCTAATCTATAACAACACAAGTTAAAATGTTACATCTATTGCAAATAAGTTAAAGGAGGATTTTAAATGCCAATGGAAGCCGGCAAGAATATACAACAGAATATGAAAGACCGCTTTACAGCCTTTCGCGACACCATAAAAGCTGAAAAAGAGCTTGTAATGGGCATCGTGGGAGACGTGAAAAAGAGGGTTATAGATGGAGAAGAGCTGACATACATCCAGACAAGGGGAATACCAGGAACCCGAGGTGGGCTATCTGATGTGCCCCTTGCACTTGTCATCGGAAGTACGGACGTGGTAACAGAAGGCGGCACGAAGCAGGCGAAGATCACCCGAAGATGGATGAAGAGGTAAAACATGGCACTAATGGATAAAGTTGAAGAATTCCGTGAAAAAGCACGGGCAAAAGCATCTGAAGTCAGGGTAAAGGCAGGCTTAGAACCTGAACCGGTGTTTTTCAGCAAGGAACCAATCACAGAGCGCATCAAAAGCTTCCGCGAGAAGCGAATGGCTGGAGCAGCAGCAACAACACCGCCGTCCCCAGAGCCTACAGGGAATAGACATAGAGTCGCGGCACCTAAAATGATCGTGTGAGGAGGATAAAATGCCAAAAATAGTAGAATATAGAAAAGAAGAGCTCTTGGCGGCGGAAGATGAAATATTTGAAGGTGAGTGGGACAGGTTCGTAACCCGGCACTTCAAGCAGAGAGAAGTGATAGACATTTTCCAGGACAACAAGGAACAGATTAAAGAAGCATGCAGGATCGCAAAATACCAGCTCGAATCCCCATTCGGCGGCGCGAATGCAGGCACCAACGAATTCGGCTGGATGCCTATAATGCCGAACTTCATCCTTGCGACCGCTGCACCCACATACGCAACAGGAACATGGGTACAGTACCTGACAACCGCAAACGTATCAAGCAGGTGGATCAACTGGCTTGGGTCCAGCAGCTCAAAGATCAAACTGAGCAAGTATGCAACCATGATAATGATAGCCATTCACGAACCGGAAGAGGTATCAAAGGTTGCTGGGCTGGTCGCAAACATCAAAGGCAGAGATTACCCCATTTGGTACTTTGATGACGTGATGATGGAACAGGATTACAAGATATTTGAGTTACCTGACCCTATCGTAGTGGAGAAAGAACAGGAGTTCTACATCCGCCAGCTTGTCATGCGTGCAGGAAGATCACAGTTGCGACCCATTGGCGTGTACTTCGCCAAAGGCGACCACATGAGGGACGAGAGCGCATACGCGAAGATTTAAAACCACACAATATACCGCAGCGTAACCATCGATACACAACAGAAGGATGGTAAAACTATGGATACAAACAGAATCGAAAGTAAATTCCTCAAGGAAAACCAGCTTGTCGGATTGGGGTTTCCAATTCAGGGCTTTGTTTTCCTTCGCTGCACTGGCGTTGAAACGTTAATCTACCACGATTATGTTGAATCTCCCGCCAGCATTGCAGCAGATGCATTTGAAGATCAGGCGAGACTGCCGATAGCGGCGTACAACATAGACAACTTATTGAAGGTCGAAGATTGCGACCACGTTTACCAGGTGTTCATGGGATGGTCACCGGGCGCGGTCAGGCAGTACCTGTACTATCCCATGGAAACATCCCGGCGCAACCTCGATGTCAAGTCCATCTACCAGAAATCACCCTTCGGGTATGTGGAAGGGTTTGATTCAACGAAAGACCAGCCGGGACCTGACACTGAGCTATTCATCCCGAATGACGTGGATGTGGCATTTGCATGGTGGAATCCACTGAGCACCGCGGAAACGGTTAGCATGAATATCCTGATCCGCAGGATGCAGGTTGATGTACTCAGGGATGCAGACCTGATAGATCGGATACTGAAAGGACAGCAGCCGTGCAGGCTGGTATCACTCGGCGGGATTGAAAGCTCCTTTAACTACGATGCAATGGGAGTATTTGATGTTGATTTCGTGAAACTCGGTGCAGCACGAGAGGAAATAGATAAAGCTGTGGCATAAAGGAGGAAGAAATGAAAGACATACGGAATATTGAACTTAAACTGGTAAATAAGATAGTTTCCAGCGGCGTGGCGAATGTAAATATCGGAGGGCAGGTACCATCGGGCATGAAACGCTGGGTAACTTTCATACAATTAGATACCCTTGCAATCACCGGAGCCTCAAATGTTGGCATATACCTTGCAAGCGTTGGAATAAGCAATCCCAGCATAGCAAGCACGGTGTTGTTAACCAACAGGAAAATGCTGTTGATGCTAAGAGCGACACAGGCATCAGGATTCAGGAAGACGCCGTTACAGGTACCGAGAAAACCCAACATTAACTGTCCACTGTTCAGCATAGCGAGCGGCAAGTGGCTGGGCGCTGTTGCAACGACAACTACAGGAATGGTCACGATGCAATACTTTGACGAGTGAGGTGAGATCATGAACATCGAACTTAAAACAATAGATAAAATCGTAACAAGCAAAGTCTCAGCAATCAATATCGGAGGGCAGGTACCATCTGGTATGAAGCGCTGGGTAACTTTCCTGATGCTTGACAGCATACAACAGGCGGGCGCAAAATCCGTCAGGCTGCATCTTGCAAGTGTTGGAGTAAGCAACCCCACCAAGACAAGTATTGTAGCTACAACCCACAGGAAGATGCTGCTGGATTTGAGGGCATCAGGTTTGAAAGCATCAGAGAACATTACCCCCCACGGACCACCGCTCATGATACCTGACCAACCGGACTCGGACAAACCGCTGTTCAGTATAGCGTCAGGCAAATGGCTGGGCGCATACTGCAGCAACACGACAGCCCTTGTGTTTATGCAATACTATGATGAGTGAGGTGAGACAATGAATATTAGAAATAGAGAACTGAAAACGATAGCTAAAGTAATTTCCAGCGGCGTGGCAAATTTAACTATCGGAGGACAGGTACCATCAAGCATAAAGCGCTGGGTAACTTTCCTGTTGATGGATTCGATCACTGTAAGCAGAGCGAGTGATATTGGGTTTTATTTCGCCAGCGTGGGGGTGAGCAACCCCACCATAGGAAGCACAGTACTGGCAGCCAACAGGAAGCTGTACATTCCAATCGAAGCGACTCAGTTGAACAATAAAAAGACCAATAAAAAACATCCGGTGATGATACCTGAGTCAGGACCAGACCCCGATAACCCGCTGTTCAGCATAGCGTCAGGCAAATGGCTGAGCGTAGTTGCCACAAAGACCACAGGGCATGTATTCATGCAGTACTTTGACGAGTGATGGCAATGGGAGTAAAGAACTACGACCTGAAAACAGTCACCAAGGTAATCAGCACCGTGAATACAGGTCTCAGCCTAGGTGCCGTACCCACTGGCATGAAACGCTGGGTAACATTCGTGAGAGTAGACAACGTGTATGGAGGCGAGAATAAGTTGTTTTTGATAAGCAATACAACAGAGACAGCAGCTTCAACAATCACCCTTGCAAGTGCACGCGCGAAAGACAGGATCACACTGCAGGCGAAGGAGCACTTTGCAAACCCACCACAGGGTCCTGCCAGCCCGGACTTCCCATTGTTCTTTATCGCGGCGGCAAAATACCTGACAGCAAAGACGAACAGGGGAAGCGTAAACCTATTCTTACAGTACTTCGATGGAGGCGATTAATATGAATTGTCCTGATTGTGGAGAAGAACTCACAGCAGTAGGAGGAGTGCCAACAATATGGCAGTGCAATCGCTGCACGAAAGAAAACTCACTTAAACACGTAAAAAGCCCGGAAAAAAGGTTTACCGGGGATACGCTGGCGGCGTTCAGGAGGTTATGATGGTAGACAAAGACATTAAAACACTGAATAAGGTAATAACGTCAGTCCCAGCCAACCTCGGGCTCGGTGCGGTAGCCGCGGGCATGAAACGCTGGGTGACCTTCGTTAAAGTTACTGACGAGTTTGCGGGTGCAAATGCAATATTTCTATGCAGCGGTACGACAGCCACCAATGCCGCCAGCGGGGTAGCCAAGGATAAACAGTACCTTGGAAACCAGTATGATGCTTTCGCTTACCCCGACTCGCCAAGACCAGAGGCACCACTGTTCAGCATAGCAGCCAGCAAGTTCCTGACGGCATTTACGACAGCAGGCAACATGCATCTGTTCTTGCAGTACTTTGACGAGTGAAGGGGTACACCATGCTTAAACCAGGCGGACCCATAGCGATAAAAGAGATAGAAGACGGGGCAGTAATAACCCAGAAGATAGCAGCATCAGCCGTAACTACCGCCAAGATTGACAGTGTTGCGGTAACAACAGCCAAGATAGCAGCATCAGCCGTAACTACTGCAAAGATCAATGCTACCGCAGTCACGGCAGCCAAGATTGGGACCAGTGCCGTAACAGCCACAAAGATAGCAGCATTAGCGGTAACAACAGCCAAGATAGCAGCCTCAGCAGTAACCACTGCTAAGATTGACAGTGTTGCGGTAACAGCAGCCAAGATTGGGACCAGTGCCGTAACAGCAACTAAAATAGCAGCATCAGCAGTAACAGCCGTCAAGCTCAAAGCCAGTGCATTAGATTATATTAAATATAAAGGACAAACCAGCAAAGTTCTTACTGCATCAGGTCATGCAAGCCTTGCTGCTGCGGGATTCATCCCAGAGGGAGTTATCGTAACTCCATGGACAGCCAGCCTTATATTCAGGCGCTGCAAAGCAAAACCAACAACAAGTATAGTAACTCTGGCGTTTGGACTTCTTAACACAAGCGGAAGAATACTTGCTACAAGCACTCGCACAGTAAGTTTCTACTTTGAGTATATGAGACCTTGAGCAAAAGCCTCATATATTCATAAACTTTTTTAACAAGCATGCCATCAAAAGCCGAAATTCTCGGTCAGAACACAATGCAAGCCAAGCTGGGGCTGTGGGCTGCAAACCTAAGAGATAACCTGAACCTCATAAACCTGTGTGAAGACATAACATCTCTCCCTAAAATTAAGGGTCCTGCGCTCTGCCTGGCTGCCGGGTCGAGCTTGGAGCTGCACTATGACGAGATACCAATGTTTAAGGGTACGGTCTTATCCTGTGAGCGTAACCTGATTCCGCTACTGGAGAAGGGTATAATTCCAGATTATGTTATCAGCATAGACGGCAGTGAGGTCATGACCGGGTTCATAGACAGCCCACTCGTGGATGAGCATATTGACGAGATGATAGGTATATTCTCAACTACAGTAAGCCCGAAAATTTTAGAGAGGTGGCGGGGTGATAAAATTTTCTTCAATGCCTGGCTGGACGACATAAACGAGATAAAAAGCGTGAGCCTGGTCTTTCAGGAAATAACCAGAAAAGCAACCTGTCACACAGGAGGGCATTGTGGAAGTACATTATGGTATCTGTCTTATTATCTTAAAGCAAACCCGATAATTCTCATGGGTATAGATATGGCATACCCTGCAAGCATACCTGATCTCAGCCACACCAGTATATGGGAGGGTATAAAGCACCTACACCGGGAAGAGATACTCGAATACTACCAGAGGGAAAAGAATCCCTTCGGCAACGAGGTCATAACAGACTATGTCTGGGATGGCTTCAAGGACGCGTGGATGAGCTGGATCAGGGAGATGCAGGAGAGTGAAACCATACAATGCTCGGACTACACGATACTGCATGACCCGCCGCTTAAGGTGATGCCTTTTAAAGAATATTTGCAAAAACTATAAGTATAAGTACGGATAATTCCGTATAATATGGATAAAGAGGAATCCAAAAATAAACGTAAAAGGTATTTACCTTGGATAGAGCAGGAATATTGGGAAGCTTTTAACGCCGTCAGGAAAAAACATAATCTTGGTTGGAACGATGTTTTTAAACGATTCTCGCTTTACCAGAACGGTATCGAGTATATCTTTTCCGCCCCAGGAGAGATGAGCAAGCAGTTAAGGTTAGACCTTAACACAATCATGGGTCTAATGAGTAAGTGGCTCACGAATATCAAAGACAACTGGTATCTTATTGATAAAAACTCGGATATAAGTGAAATCCATGACGCCTATAAAGGAAAGAAAGCACTTGTTATCGGTGCAGGACCGAGCCTGAAGGAAAGAAAACATCTTCAGGTACTGCGCGGGTTGAACCATCGAGCAGATGTTGAAGACATGGTTATCTTCAGCACACTGCACAGCCTGAAAGAGTGCCTTGAGGAGGGAATAGTCCCGCAGTTCACAGGGGTCGTGGATGCAAGCGAACTGATGGTAAATTTCATCGACAGCCCACTCGTGGATGAACACGCGGATGAAATGACACTGGTATGCTGTGCAAGCACGCACCCGGAAGTCTTTAAAAAGTGGAAGGGTAAAAAAATATTCTTTTTCAGGTCGGGAATCCCGCAGAACATATTACCCAACACAGATACTTTCCTGAGCATTCTACTGCCAAAACTCACAGAAATAGAAACTGGAGGGAATAGCAGCTCAAGCATGTATAGTATTGCCAGCTTTCTGGGCTGCAATCCTATAGGTATGATCGGGACGGATTTCGGTTATCTTAAAGGGTTTCCTTATGACCAGACGATGTATTATCATGCCTATGCACAGAGTATAGGGGTAGGCGGCAAGGATGGGTACAAAGACGTGCAGGATATGATCAGCAAATGTTACGAGGATTTCCACCACCCGGATTTCAAGACCGATGCGTATTTCGATTTTGTCTATTCTGTGTTCAGAAATTCATTATTTGAAATGGTTAAATCCAATAAAAAGCAGAACCCAGAGCACAGACTGATAAATGCAACCGAAGGCGGGACGATATACACAGAGGATGGCAGTATTGAGTGCATGACGCTGCAGGAGTTCCTGGATGGATTCCGCTATACTTAAAATTCCCTTCCTCATGCCTCCGTTAGGTGATGAGGAGATAGAAGCCGCATCTAGGGTTATGAGGACGAAATACCTCACAGGCGGCGGCGAGGCAGACCTGTTCGAGAAGGAATTTGCTGAGTATATCGGCACGGAAAGCGCAATCTCTACAAATTCAGGAACGTCAGCACTTGAACTGGTTTTGCACGCATATAAGTGCATGGGTGCCCTGAGACCAGGGGATAAGGTCTTGATACCATCATTTACTTTTGTTGCGGTGGCAAACGCTGTTGTGAACGCAGGCATGGAGCCGGTATTTGCAGATATAACCCCACAAACGATGAACATAAAACTCCCGAATAATATCGAGGATATAAAAGCAGCGATTATAGTTCACACATTCGGCACGCCATGCGACACGTCTATAATTCGCTACCTGCAATCAAAAGGGGTTATAGTCATAGAGGACTGCGCTGAAGCCATGGGTGCGCGATGGTGGGGAAGCCAGAAGAAGGTTGGCAGCCGCGGGGACTGCGGCATATTCAGTTTTGCAGCCACAAAAATAATGACAACCGGTGACGGTGGGATGATAACCACAAACGCCACGAGTTTAACTGAGTATATTAAACTTCTAAGAGTACATGGTTTATCTTCAAAAATAAATAGCGATGAGCGAAGCGCAATACTTCCGGGACATAACTACAGGATGTGCAACATACTGGCTGCGATAGGCAGGGTGCAATTATCCAAAGCAGATGAGTTCTGTAAAGCGCGCAGGAAACATGCACAGAAATTGAATGAATTGATCACCATGGAGCAAATACCAGTACTCACACCATGGGATTTTCATTATAGCGTTTATCAGATTTATACAATACAATTAAAAGAAGGAGACAGTACCACAAGGGCAGCGGTATTAAAAGCTCTCAGAGAGCGCGGGATTGAAGCTAAAGTGTATTTTTATCCTCCGATACACCAACAGGCTTATTACAGCTCTAAATACGGCGATATTGGGTTAAAATGTACTGACCGGATATCCGAGAGGGTTATATCGCTGCCTATGTACCCTTCGCTGGAAGAGGAGGAAATTGAGTATATGGTGCAGTGTCTCAAGGAGGTGCTCTGCTGATGGTATTCATAGCGGCTGAGATTGGGGTTAATTTCCGTAACCTAACTGAAGCGCGGCGCATGATAGGTCTGGCTAAGAATGCAGGCGCAGATACAGTAAAATTTCAAATATATTCTCAGGAGCATGTGAAAGGGCATCCAAGACAACGGGAGCTTGAGGAGATTATCTTAACTCCTGAGAAGATAAAATACCTGAAACAGGCAGCCGATGACTGCGGCATTGAGTTTTTTGCCACACCATATTTTCCAGAGGCTGTGGATTGGCTTGAGCAAGTTGGCGTTAAGCGATACAAAATACGCTATGTAGATAGATATAATAGTAATTTAATAAACACAATACTTAAAACAAACAAACAAGTCTTATTATCATGTGATTGTGATTATTTAGATGACATAATACATAATCATAAAATATTCAATCCAGGTACGATAGATTATATCTATTGCGTACCAGAATACCCCCCACCACTTGAAAAAATCTTATTCCCATATGATTTTGGAGATAGTTTATACACAGGTTATAGCAACCACTACCCATCAATAGTCCCTCCATTAGTGGCTGCTGCGCGAGGTTGTGAGTATTTGGAAACTCACGTTAAACAAGATAAATATCATAATGGCTACAAGCCGATAGACGATGCGGTATCAATCACATTCTCACAGCTTACTGAATTATACAGGCTGGTAAGGGAGATTGAAAAGATAGAATGGTGATTTTATGATAAAATATATACCGATAGAAACCGAATTAAAGTTGCCACACTATCTGGAGCAAGATAAGTGGATAGGTAAAAAAGTCAGAATAAAGAAACACTTTATAAAAGATACTATTTTAAGAAGAAGCACAACCGCAATAATAAGAAAAATTATTTTTAATAGGGATGGAACGTGGTTTGCTATTAAAGTACAATACGCAGACGGCACAGAATGGAACGAATCGCCTGAAGAGTTTAAATTAAAGGTGGTCTCTTTAATACAGTGATTTTATGGCAACGATATTAATAACAGGCGCAGGTGGATCTCTCGGCTCTGTGCTGACCAGAAGGTTTGTGGTAGAAGGATATAAGGTCAGGGCACTGGACATTCACGAACCGTCCCTATCAAAGCTTAAAAATGAAAATGTAAGGCTGCTGCTTGGCGATATAAAAGACGAATCGCGTATGAACTTTGCACTGGAGGGGTGTGATTCCTGTATAGCCTGTGCGTCGTATAAAAATTTAGACCTTACCGAGTATTCTTTAGAGGATACGTATAAAACCAATGTACTCGGCACGCTTAAAACAGCAAAAGCCTGTCATAACCAGAAAGTTAAGAATGCCGTGTTGATAAGCTCGGATAAAGCAGTAGAGCCAACATCAATATACGGTGTAACCAAACTTGCCCAGGAACATATCTGGCTCTGGATGGCAAGGGTACAGATGGTTACTGAATTTATAATTATACGAATGGGTAATATAGAATGGTCGTCTGGTTCTGTGCTGCCTATCTGGAAAGAACAGGTAGAACGCGGCGAAAAGATAACAGTTACACATCCCCAATGTGAAAGGTATTTTATTTCAGATGGGAGCGCCTCGGATTTTGTGCTGAATGTGACTCAAACAGGCATCAACGGTAAGATATACATTCCGAAGATGACTAGAAAAAGAATACGCGACATGGCGCTTGAGTTCGTGAGTAATGACGCTGACAAGATCGTCATCACCGGGTTGAGGCATGGGGAGAAAATAATGGAGAGGCTATATTCACAGGAAGAGGCTCCGAAAGTTAAGGATAGGGGAAATTATTATGAGATATGAGTTCGATGATGTACTTGCGATAATCCCGGCGCGGATGGTGGAATGAATAAAATAAATACTTGGGTACAAAACGAACAGCAAAAACAACACAATTGTTTTTGTGGATGTGGAGGGGAGATTAAAATTCAACGTAGATATTATTGGATAGGAATACCACGATTTATTAGTGGACACAATACAAAGGTCGCAAATCCTATGGATAATTCTGAGGTTAGAGAGAAAGTCAGTGAGGCTAATAAAGGTGAAAAAAATCCAATGTATGGACGAAAAAGTCCAATGTATGGTGTTCATAGATATGGTAAAAAGGCACCTTTTTATCAAAAACACCATACACAAGCATCAAAAAAAAGGATGAGTGAAGCTCATAAAGGCTTACAATCAAAAGAAAGGCATCCTATGTGGGGGAAAAGAGGTAAGGACAATCCACTATTCGGTAAGCCTTTAACAGACGAGCACAGGAAAAAAATTTCTGATGCATTAAAAGGCAGACCATTAACAGAAGAACATAGAAGGAAGGTAAGTATAGCTATGAGTGGGGAAAAACATCCTATGTATGGTAAACACCTTACAGAAGAGACAAGGAAAAAACTAAGTGAATGTAAAAAGGGAGAAAAACATCCTTTATTTGGTAAGTGTGGTGAGATAGCACCAAATTGGCATGGGGGAAAATCATTTGAACCATATTGTCCAAAATTTAACCACGAATTAAAAGAAAAAATCCGCGAGAGGGATAATAGAACCTGTCAGTTATGCTGTGTAAAAGAAAATGGGAGGAAATTAGATGTTCATCACATTCACTACGACAAACCTAACTGTAACCCAGATTTGATAGCATTGTGTTTTAAATGTAATACAAAAGTGAATTTTAACAGAGATTATTATGAAAATCTGTTTATGGAGAAATTAACACAAAGGGGTTTGATTATTTAATGGATACTGACATCATAGTAATAGTTCCGGCTCGAAGGGATTCGAAGAGGTTACCACATAAAAATAAAATGTTATTACACGGTGTGCCGCTATGGGAAAACTCAGTTAATATAGCAAAAAAGGCTGGGATAAAAAATATAATCGTATCTACTAACGATGAGGAGATATTATCCACAAAAGTTGAAGGGGTGATGATGCTGGAGCGTTCAAAACAGAACGCTACTGATGAAGCAACAACAACAGATGTTATTTATGAGGTAATTCAATTTATAGAAGCTACTGGGATAAAGTATAAAACAATCGCCCTGCTGCAGCCCACATCACCATTATTAGAGCCGCATACATTGAGACATGCACTACACCAGTTCCAGGATAAATCAATGCGGTGCCTGATAGCGTATAACCAACAGTATAAGCCGTGCGGCGCATTTTACATTTTCAGGTATTCAGAGTTTGCATTCTACGGCAATTCTATCTATGGAATAGATAACTCACATATCTATATCCTGCCGCCGGAGCAGGCGATAGATGTGGATGAACTGTGGGATTGGAGGGCGGCGCAGGATGTTAAGGCAGGACGCGTGATCAACCCTGAGAGTTTTACTCGTGGTTTATGACTCGGAAATGTACATCCACTGGTTTCCACAGGGTCTGGCGTACATAGCCGCCGCGCTTCTAAAAGAAGGGCACGATGTTGAAATATACAACCAGGATGCAAACCATTACCCTGACGAGCACCTGACAGCATATCTTGACCAGAATAAATTCGATATTATAGGTGTTGGAATCATAGCGGGGTATTACCAGTACAGGAAACTAATAAAAATCTCTGACGCGATCAATAAATCCAGGAACAGACCTTTTTATATCCTTGGTGGGCACGGTCCTTCTCCTGAACCTGGGTTTTTCCTCAAGAAAATGCGGGCTGATGCTGTAGTTATCGGGGAAGGCGAGATAACAATAGTTGAGCTACTATCAGCAATATACAACCTCAGACCGCTTGACAGCGTTAAGGGCATAGCATTCCGTTCAGGGGATAATGTAAAGATTAACGAGAGGAGACCTTTAATAAAAGATGTGGATTCCATCCCAGTTCCTGCATACCATCTGTTCCCGATTGATTATTACAGGCTGCTCAGGATGCCCCACTGCTCAAACTCAGATTTTGTGATGCCGGTGTTATCAGGTAGGGGTTGCCCGTTTAAATGTATATTTTGTTACCGGATGGATAAAGGTTTTAGACCGAGAAGTAATGAAAAAATCATTAATGAAATTCAACTTTTGAAACACATGTACGGCATTACGTATATTGCATTCTCGGATGAACTCTTGATGTCATCAGCAGAAAGAACTATCAGCTTATGTGAAGACTTTATCAAGGCTAAATTAAATATAAAATGGTGCTGCAACGGCAGGTTAAACTTTGCCGAGCCTGAAGTCCTGAGCCTGATGAAGCAGGCTGGCTGCGTATTCATTAACTACGGCATTGAAGCCATGGATGATGCTGTTTTGAAGAACATGAATAAAGTATTGACCACGGAGCAAATCCTGCGCGGCATTGAAGCCACACTGGATGCAGGGATCAGTCCGGGCTTTAACATCATATTCGGGAACATCGGCGATAATAGAGAGACCTTAAGAAAAGGTGTGGAATTCTTATTAAAATATGATGACGGCGCCCAGATGCGTACCATCCGTCCGGTGACGCCGTATCCAGGGTCGCCTCTTTATTATTATGCAATAGAGAAGGGGCTGCTTAAAGACTGTGAGGACTTTTACGAGAACAAACACATAAATTCAGACCTGCTTGCTGTAAATTTCACGGATTTAAGCGATGATGAATTCCATAAATGTTTGATGGAAGCTAACATAGAGCTGCTTTCTAATTATTCTCAGAAAAAGTTATCTGTCCTACTCAGGCAAACCAAAAAACTATATTTAGAAAAAGATACAAGTTTCAGGGG
The DNA here is from genome assembly GCF_030682845.1 of Methanolobus sp. Taxonomy (GTDB): domain Archaea; phylum Halobacteriota; class Methanosarcinia; order Methanosarcinales; family Methanosarcinaceae; genus Methanolobus. Next base: position 37,008 of record NZ_JAUXNK010000066.1, read on the forward strand.
GTTTCGGCAATCATGAAAATTTTAATTCCTGTTGGCTGCCGGAGTGATGAAGGCTTATCCGTGCCTGTGAGGAAGCGACTTGGTAATAGCGGGTATGCTTTAAAGTTACAATACCATGATTTTTATAACGCGTATTGTGAAGTTGAAAAATTCATTTTGGAATTTAAACCCGATCTCGCGCTGCTTTTTGGCGACAGGATAGAGATGTGCGGCGCGGCGGCAGCGTGTTTCCATAACAATATCCCAATAGCCCACGTATATGCAGGTACGGGGAATAACACGGCAACGCTCGATGACATTTCCAGGCATGTTATAACTCTGTGGTCAGATATACAATTCTGCGAGAGCGACAGCGCGGCTAAAAGAGTAGAAAATCTTCTAACAGCAATAGGTAAAAAGCCTAACTGGTATGTTGTCGGCATCACGCATTTAGACGATGTTGCGATCTCTGAGAAGTACGTCCCGAAAGAGCCATACGACCTCGTGTTGTATAACCCCATAACTGCATATAGCAAATTGAAAAATATAAATATAATGGCAGGAGAGCTCAACGAGATAAAAGAGCTAATCAAGAACTCCGAACTGGTTTATTTTATCGGTTCTAACCCCGACCCTGGAGCTTATTTCATCAACAATTATTCTGAGGAACTAAAATTAAAAATCATTGCTGACAGCGCATATCTCCCAAACCTTGAGAGACCTGAATTTTTAGGTCTGCTCAAGAACTGCAGCAGGTTTATCGGGAACAGTTCCTCATTGATATATGAGGCTCCTTTTTTTCTCTCATCTCAACAAATTATCAGTATTGGGATGAGGAATAGAGATAGGGATAAGGGACCGTTTATGACTGATGCAAGTGACAGGATCGTGGAGGTAATTAAACAATGGTACACAGCGAAGAATGGAAGCAAAACTGGAAAAAGCCCGAAATAAAGCACAATATACCCACAAAATGGAATTGGATAGTAGCACACCCCGATCATCTAAACTTGGGTAAGTATGTAGATATTGGTGCGTTCACCTATATTAATGCGAAATACATAGTCACTATAGATGATGACGTACAGATAGGTTCACACGTAGCGATATACACCGAGAACACGATAGACGACACCTGGGGTCATGTGTATCTTGAAAAGGGATGCTGCATAGGTTCGCACAGCATCATTTTACCCGGAGTTATAGTGGGGTATAAAGCGAAAGTTGGTGCGTTCAGCCTCGTTAAGAAGGACATACCCGCAAACAGCACCGCCTACGGTATCCCTATGAAGGTCGTCAAAAAGTTTTAGTACATAGAGAAGCATTACTATTACGTATGGTGGAAATTCCCAAATTACCTATTAAAAAATGTGGTTTAGGGCGAGTACCTTATGCGGTCTTCGCATACCACACTGTTCTGGGATTCCCGGTACCGATACCCAATGTAGATGTACGGTTTATCTCAGCATTTGGGTCCACCTCTCTAAAAACAGGCTTAGGTGGACTGGCAGAAGACTGTTTTATTCCGCCGCCGCATATTAAAGCTTATGTTAGAAAAGAGGGGTTGGATTTTGGGACCCCGCAGCGCGTACTGTATATCCCCGGAGAGCCCAGTAAGACGACGTGGACAGAGGTAGGTTCGTCGTGGGAAACGGGGAAAGCAAAACTATTCAGAGCCAAAGCAAAAATCGGGTGCGATGAAGTGAGCGCCCCCGCGCTACCCATAGCGGCTACGAATTTTAAATTTGACGCAACCCCAAATATTACAGTTCTACCGGTTACTGTATCTACACCTGCTGGAAGTTTTACCATCAAACCAGGGATACTGGAAGATGGAAAGCAATATCTTCCAAAATTCGCATTTTTCTTAGGTGGTGTGAAAATAGCTGAGGGCAGTGTTCCTGAGAGCGGCAAAATAGACCATAATCTAAAATCATTAAAAGACATTCCTGGAATTAAAGACCTGCTCGGCAAAGACGTTGAATTGAAGGTTGAGATTACTACAGGTGATTGTAAATTCACAGGCACCAGGACAATATCCCTACCTTCACCTCCTACACTACCCAAGCCGTGCTCAGGGTCGCTCAGTATTACTACACCAACAGGTTTGAGCATTAAAGATCATATAGCGGATTTCCTATCAAAAATTCCACTAGGTACGAATCCAAATGCGTTCCCAGCTTTATTCATCAAGATAGAATCTATTGTTGATGGAGTGAAAAAAGACATCGCAATAGAACTATTACTTGACGGTGAAAAAGTAACGCTGACCGAGCCAAAAAGTAACAGGAGCCAAGATTTAATAAGAATAGTCAAAACACTTGGTACAAAGGCGTTTGATACAGAACACGAAATAAAAATAATACCATTACTTGACTGTGCTATAGATGCAGTATCTTTTTCCATCCCACCATTAATCCCTGCACTACCTAAGATTCCAACCCCAGAAGTACCCAAACCGCCAACGTGCGAACTCTGGGAGACTGCTGCGAATATAAGCATACCGTCCATTCTCAAGCCGCCATTTACACTAAAAGTCAGTAATGCAAACTGGATATGCAAAGATACAGGCAAGAAAACCCTAGTAGATGCCATAGCCGAGGTATCTATAGGCGAGAGGGAATTCAGCCTGCCAATTAAAAGCGGCTCAGGCATCCTAACATTAACTGAATCAGATTTAAAACCCGGGGTTGGTATACCTGGTATACCAAAGCCTCCGGAGCTACCCACACCACCCAAACTGCCATCAGTATGTGAAAAAACAGGTAAACTTGGCGAGCCGGGTAAATATTTTGTGACAATATCGGAGGTACAATCATATCTGGATATATGCTATCCAGGACAGAAGCACGAAGCAGAGTATGCGCCAGCAGGATCGTGGTATGGAGCGTTTAAGATTATCAGAGGAAAGGCAACAAGATATCCAGCAGGAAGCTACTTCTGGGCTACAACATGGGAAGGCATAAGGAGCACGATTTAAATGGTTACAGTTACAGTAAGGATCCCCGCAGTTGGAGATAAGCCTGAGTATGAATTCAGTAAAGAGGTAACCTTACCGACAGTTCCTGGGGCTCCTGAAATTCCTGAAATTTGCGAGATAGGTGATGAGAAAACCATTACCTGCCCAGACGGCACGGAGATCGTTACAGCAATATGTGAGAAGAACCCTGCTACAGGGAAGAACTGGTGGAAGCTTACAGGGAATAAGTGCCCCATAAAAGAAATTTGCGAGATAGGTGATGAGAAAACCATTACCTGCCCAGACGGCACTGAGATCGTTACACATATATGTGAAAAAAACCCGCGCACAGGGAAGAACTATTGGAAACTTACAGGTAACAAATGTCCACCGCCGGAGCTTGGCAAAACAGTTAAAATACTGGTATACCCTGAAACTGCCAAGCTTGAAGCATTCGATGGGCAGGAAATAACCATAACCGCTGCCGTCATGTGTGGAGTTACACCAAGCCGCGGTGAGGATACTACCCTATTAGTGGATGGTAAAGAAACGGCGTTCGGGAAAACATCAAATGGTTTTGTCTCGTTTAAATGGAAAGCAACAGTTGAGCCCGCAAGAACACATAAAATATGTGTGAATGTTCCGAAAAGCACAGCATGTGAAAAATTCGGGTCAGCCACAGACTGTAAAATCATAACAGTATCACGCGTTATACCAGAAATCAGCGAGCAGCTTATGAAAGAAAGAGAAGCCTATCTAGCAGAGCTCGAGGCTAAGAGGAAAGAGAGAGAAAGGATAAGGGAGCTTTACCTGCTCACTAGACCTCCTACTGTTCCACCTATCATCCAGCCGGTGCTTAAAGGTATTATTCACATCCCATCAATACCCAAACCTATCAAGTTGCCGTATCCCGTAAATATCTCCATAGACGGTATATTTATAAGCGAGCCCCCGGTCAAGGAGGAAGTAGACCCAGGAGCACATACGATACTCGCGGAACTGAAAGGCATGGCACCAATATCGAAAAAAGTCTATGTAAAAGCGGGGGAAACATTGGTTGTGACAGATATTGCGTTCGTTGAGGCGGCACCCCCATCCATTCCAACTCCAGAAGTACCCAAAATCCCCGAAGTACCCAGGATACCTGAAGTTCCAAAAGTTCCAGAAGTTCCAACTCCAGAAGTACCCAGGATACCTGAAGTACCTGAAGTTCCGAGAGTACCTAAAATCCCCAGAATTCCCATTCCGAGAGTACCCAAAATCCCCGAAGTACCCAGGATACCTGAAGTTCCAAAAGTTCCAGAAGTTCCAACTCCAGAAGTACCCAGGATACCTGAAGTTCCAAAAGTTCCGAGAGTACCTAAAATCCCCACGCATGAGCAAGGGATTATTATAATACCCTCCATACCCAAACCCATGAAGCTACCATACCCTATAAATGTATCAATAGATGGTGAGTTTGTAGGTGAGCCACCCATTTCAAAAGAGGTAGATCCAGGAGCACATACGATACTCGCGGAACTGAAAGGCATGGCACCAATATCGAAAAAAGTCTATGTAAAAGCGGGGGAAACATTGGTTGTGACAGATATTACGTTCACTGAAGAGATACCATTTGAACCCCCTGTGCCGGGGATAATTAAAATTCAAAAACAGGAGAGACGCGGAATATGATTATAAAAATTTGGAGAGTACAAACATGTTAAACGCTTTATTTGGCTGGTACGTGCAAGAAAATCTAAATGGCAGGTATATCTCACTGGTATTTAAGGCATCCCTGGATGCGGATGAAAAAGACACACTGACATTGGATGATGTAGGTGCGGATGCGGAAGATGCCGCGAAAATCAAAAAATGGCTCGTAGGCGATAATTTTATTTTAACAGATATATGGACATACGCCGTTCCGGGTAATGTTGCACTTACAATACTGCCTGACAGCGATACCACAAAGCAGTTCTATGTAGAGGCTGTAAATGAACCGTTAAGAATACCCATTTCGCCGCCGAAGCTTGTTGAGACGAATTTATCTATCGATTTCACCAATGAGAACCAGCCGAACGACCTTTTTATCATAATCGGTGCTATAAGGATATCGGAAAGCAACACAGCTAAATTCACGCTGCTGAGTGAACTGATACCCACATCTATCGAGAATATCGATTTGCAAACACTCAGCATACTGAAATCTCTTTTGAATATTGAATACCAGAACAACGCTATCATACAACAGGGCAATATTACGATCCTGCAGTCTAATGAATTGATAAAAGCAAGCGGAGGCACTCCACTGGAGCTGCCTGATGGTATTGTCATGCCGCCAGTAATACACTTCCCGCCTGATGTGGTAAATCCGCCGGAAACGATAGATTATTACGAGCGACCAGTTATACCACCTGAGAGAGTAGCTGGCGTATTTGAGAGAGTAACTGGGGTATCTGAGAGAGTGGCTGGTGTATGTAAGAGGAGACCAACAACCGCAGGTACTGCCAAGAGCTTGAGGGAAAGACTGAGGGGAAAACTATGAGCTTTGGTACGAAAATCAGACCTTATGCTGTGCTCTCATTGTCTCTCGCTGGTGCAAGAGCCGACAGCGCACAGGGAGTCATCACGCTTGTAGGTGTGAGTAAAGCTACCTGGAAAATAAACACGCTTACCGTGATTACGCTCGGCGGCGGTACGCTAAGTGTGAAGCTGAACAGCTCATCAGGCGATTCAATTACTCTGAGTGATGGGTTCAAGATCGAAGGGATATTGATTGATGAGCTGTACTGGACAAATTCAGCACAGGTAGGCAAGACTGCGGAGATATTCGCGGCATGGGCGGATTAGATGGGAATAAAAAGTCAATAAAATGGTATCGAGAGCACAGGTGTATATAATAAAAGGAGATGAATAAAATGGTAATCAATCCAGGAGAAATAACTTTAGAACTTTTGCTTGGCGAAAACCCGCTGTACTACATGCTCTTTGTGTATGTAGGTGCTCTGGTATTGGCTGGAATCGCAAGTTGGTGGGCTGACAGGCAAGCCGACAATAGTCTAAAAGCAGATGCAAGAGAGATTGACCCGCTGGCGGATACCACACAGGTCTACGAGTTCGAGAATGTTCGTGACCCGATACTTGCAGGCGTGCTGGTATGCGTGGCTGTGGTTTTCCCGATGTGCCAGAGCATAGATATCGTTAGCGGCTGGCAGGGTGTGTATGCGAGTGCAGTGCTGGCGGGAATTACGGCAAGGATGATTTTGAAGTCACTGGCGGCGAAATTTGCGGCAAAGGTCACGAAGTAAATGAGCAAAATCGAGCGAGCAGGATGTGATATGACGAGAGTTCTTGGGCGAGGGATACTCAGAGGTATCATAGTCTTGCTTGTGGTATTGCTGATGGTGGGGGCAGCGGATGCAATTACAGTCGTTGAAGATTTTGAGTCTGGTACATTATCACAAGTAGATGGAAATTGGATAATATCAAACACTCGGTATGAAGGAAACTATGGTGCAGAAAATAAAAATATAGGAGATTCGGAATCATCTTCGATGTTTTTAAGTTTAAACGTGACTACTGATACAACAATATCTTTCTATCAGAAAGTAAGCTCCGAAAGTGGTTATGATTTTTTACGGGTTTATTTGGATGTCATCTTAAAATCCAGTATATCAGGTGAGATTGATTGGCAAGTTCAAACATATACTATTACAACAGGAATACATGTATTAAAGTTTGAATATTCAAAAGACGGTTCAGTATCTTCGGGTACAGACACGGGATATATTGATTATATAACTATTGCATGTGATAATTGTATTTCATCTATTATGCCGCCTTCAATATCTTCAACATATACAGTTTATCCAAAGAATCATCGTACCTATGATGGTTCTAATCAATTTCCTATATCTATATCTAATATGTCAAATACCAGCGAAGTGAACTATTCTATCAATCCAGAAATAATATCAACAGGTATCGTTGAAGGTAATAATACTATTTATCTTGGCACAGATAGTGGAAAGTTGTTTGCATTTGACTATAATAATATAACTAATACTAAATGGACATTTCAAGCAAACGGTAAAATTTTAGTTACCCCTGCTGTGGGTCAAGACGGAAGCATATATTTCATTACATCCACGGATTTATATGCAGTTAGACCAGATGGTACTTTGAAATGGAATGTAACTACTGATGCCGTTTACGAGTGTTCACTTTCCTTAGGAAGAGACGATACCATTTATATTGGCAATAATACTATAAGACAAATGTATGCTTATAATCCTGTTAATGGAGCCAAAAAATGGACTTTTCAGATGTCATCAGTACCTCAATGGAAAACTATTGTTTCGTCTGTTGTGACAGATTCTAATGATAATTTATATTTTGTTATGGGGGGAAAAATAAGTAATAATGCTCATGATATATTGTATTCTATTACTCAAGGCGGAGTTGAAAGATGGAAAATAACACGAACGGAAAGCAATACTGGTTATGTTGCACCAATATCTGCCCCAGTAATAGATGATTCTAATAATTTAGTTTATGTTTATCTTCATAGTAAATTAATAAGCTTGACAACAAATGGTTATATATTATGGGAAACTGATGTTGGATATTACCCTGCATACGCTAATGTACGCCGATTTGGAGATTTGTCATTAAGTAATCAAAATATTTTATATGTACTCACACACGGTAGTTGTACTATTAACGCATATAGTAAAAATACTGGTTGGTTCTTAAATTCAATTCAGATTTGTTCCGCTTCTTATTCAGCAACAGATGAGTTATCGCCAATTATAGCCTCTGATGGAAGCCTTTACATTTTTTCAACTGGATTTAATAAATTATACCATACTGATAAGTTTTTATATGTGAAATGGAATAAAACTATACCAAATGCACCACTTAAATATAGTGATACTGGAGCATTTTTTTTAGGAAAAAATATTAATAATTTTGATACGCTGTATTTTACAGACCGTCAGGATACGATATATACATTTTATTATACAGAAGCACCACCACCGCCAAGCGAAGTCACCGTCTCCTGCCCAATCGGCTGGTGTTACGTTGGCTTGAACTACACCAGCAAAACTTTACTCGAACTGGATAACCTCTTCTCAACAGACACAATTCAAGGGCGTTATAATGCAACCTCACAGAAATATGAATCCCACAGGACAGGGTATGCGTTCAACCAGCACGTAACCGTTCAGCAAAAGGAAGGTTATTATTACTACTTCACATCGGCTCAGGACATAACTATGTTGCCAGGCAGCACGCCATCAATCACACTCAAAGCAGGTTGGTCGCTTGTGGCAAATTATGGGACTTCGGTACGCACACTTTCTGCTTTGAAAACATCAATCGGTGCGACAGCAACTTCTGTGAAATATTACGACCGCACCAGCAAAACGTGGGTATCCACAGACAGCCAGAGCGTGCCTGCGATGGAAAATTTCTTTGTATATGTTACGAGCCAGACTGAGTGGAGTGGATGATGACTCAGAACCCCTATCCCATAGTAGGAATCCTCCAGGGCGCAGGCACAGGGGTGACCGTAACAGGAGTTAATCTTACTGCAGGCGGGACAGAGGAGGTTAGTACGGAATCTGACGGGTCGTACATTATCGACCCTGCTAATATGGGCACGTATTCTGACGGTGATGTCATCAAGATAAGCTCGGGGACGTGGTATATAGATATTAAAATAGATATAGAGAACTACCCAGACGGTATTATAGCGAACTTAAACAGACCTGCAATCATTACTCCAAAAAGGATAAGCAGGGGCGCATCAGTGGAGAGGGGAATTGCGTGTGGGGCTTGAGTCATTTTTACCCCTTCTTAAAATCAAACAGCGTGGTCTTTACTGCGCCACGCGCTGAAATCTCACAACGCTTGCATCTTGGGTGTGTCTCGGCTATTAATGCCTCTCCAACAAACTCTATCTTGCCGCAGACCGACCTGTAGCCGCCGGTTATATCCATAGGGATCCAGAAATGGGATTTCGGGTATTTATCGCAGGAGTACCATCCTGGCTTTATACCCGATATTTTTCGCGGGGTGTCGGATAGTTCCTTACGTGGGAGTGTGATCCTGCCGTGAGCGCCGGCGATCTCGATGATTGCATACTCCTTTGCCTCATGGTCGAACCATCCCATGAACACAGCTTTGCCGAACTGCTTATGGTAAACGGTGATGCCTTTTTTAGTGTCTTTCCTAATCATTCCCTCACCCCTGCCTTTATCTTTTCAAGCCCGGCAACGGTTTTATCGAATTCCTTCTCGGTCAAGCAGTATTTCTTCATCAATTCTTCTTTAGTTGCACCGGCTTTAAGCCGTGTGGCGAAACTTAACTCTTTATTGCTTTTGATTTTCATAATTCCTCCTAATCAATTACAATTAAATCAAGGGGGCTTTTTATTTTCTTAATTTCTTTGGATGAAACCTGTGTGTATATCTGGGTGCTATTCAGGTTTGAATGACCCAGTAACACTTGTATCTTCCTTATATCAACACCATTTTCGAGGAGATGAGTAGCGAAAGAATGTCTGAGTGTATGAACATGAACCTTTTTCTTAATACCTGCACGAAACGTAGCCTTTTTCACTATATCCTGTATACCTCTTGTAGACATTTTCTCACCTCTTCCTGAAAAAACATAACCATCAGGTTCAATCATTCTTTTTCCAATATACTTCTTTAGAGATTTATTGAAGCGATCTGAAATTATAAACTGCCTATCTTTGCCGCCTTTTCCATTACGCACCCAGCCTATATTTTCATTTAAATCTATATCTGAGTATTTCAAATTAATACATTCTGAGAGTCGCAACCCTGTGGAATAAAGCAATTCTATGATTAGCCTGTGTTTTGGGTTTTTAGTATTATCGATTAATCTTTTGACCTCACCCATAGTCAATACAACAGGTAATTTTTTATTGGGTTTGGGTGCTCTAATAACTATATTATTTCCAAGAACATCGCGATAGAAAAACACAAGGGCATTCATTATAAGAGATAATGAACCGCTGGATAATTTAGTAGACCTGAGCATAAGATAATTTTTTATATCCGCTTCGCTTACTTTTTCTGATGGTTTCTTTATATATTCAAGAAATGTTTTGTTATAGAAGAGATACATTTTTAATGTCTGCTCTGAATAACATCTTATCTTCAATTCCTTTTCAAGTTTGTCTAAATTATCCATATACTTCGTCTATCGTACATTATATGCAGTTTTACTCTCGCTATGCGCTGTCATAATTACCTTGTTTTACTTAGTTCTGATATATATTACAGATACTTTTAAATACTTATAATACCTTAAAGTATTTATGCTTTGTCCAAGTTTGAAACGCATGGGTTCAAAGAATGAATGTATGGCAAAACCCGAGAACTGTCCAAAAGAGAGGGATCTGGGAATTGTCTCGATATACTGTTATAGAATGAAAAGCAAGGAGGAAAATTATGGAAACAAATAAAATTGAAGAAATAATTAGAAAGAACTTGCAGACTGAAAAAGAGAGATGTATAGGTGATATAGTTCGGAGAAATCAATCTGAACTGACCCAAGCAATTGACCATATTAACGGTGTTTATAACTCTGCAATAAACACATTAAAGAAACTTGAAATACTTAAGCTGCCAGATGCTACGGTGTTCGACTTTTTCCAGCAGACAGATGGGAACATAAGAGTTTTTGAGATCAAAGGTGTTGATTCTGAGTGGCAACTAAATATATTATATGGAGGCAGGATACTCGAGGAGTATTCTAAAGCACCGATACGTCTCAAGGAAAAGACAGCGTATAAGATAATAGTAATGGCAATGGAGCTGAAGGAGAAATAAATGATAATCTTAAACAAACACCAGGCTGACCTGCTCCGGTCATTTCTGGTCGGACACGGTAAGGAGATAGAGAATACAGAACATGCTGATACGATGTGCGAAATACTTAGAGTACTCAGCAGCCAGGCGAGACCGGATGAAGGTCAGGTTTGTGACGTGATACTCCAGAACATAGACCTGCTGAGGTGCTTCAACTGCGACGCGCAGCTTGCAGACTTTAAATTTTTGTTTAAAGACGACTTTATAGGCGAGCTCTGCATTGATCCAGGCGAGAGCAATTACCCGCATGAACCTGACGTGCCTGCGGGGGTATATTTCATCTGCGCCGAATGCTCGCATAGAGACATGACCCGCATAACCAGCACTGTAAAGAGGCAGGCGGAGGTTTTATGAAGTTCAGAATGGCTTTTGGAATTTTCGATGCAGAAGTAGAGATTCCTGGTGTTGAATATGATGGAGACACCGATGAGTTCAAAAATACAGTAGTAGAACGGTTAGAAAAGGGTGGTATAAAAGTCATTGAAGTGGAGGCAACATGATCCGCATAACCGGTACCGTAAAAACCCTGAGAGATATGATGACGCCTGTAGAAGCCATCGCGGACGAATGCAGGCTGAACATCTCTCCGGAAGGATTGGGTGTAAAAGTGGTAGATCCAGCTAACATAGCGATTACTGACCTGAATCTTCCCAAAGAAGTGTTTCATGAAGGTGAATATACAGTGGATGAATCCCTGCAGGTAGGATTAGATGTTATCAACTACCTGTCACTGTTCAAGGACGCTGGAGATAACGAGCGCGCCGAGATCAACATAGAGCAGTACGAAGAAAAAGGCGTGCAGAAACACAGGCTTATTCTCAAGATTGCAGATATTTTTAAACAGACATTAACTCTGATGAACCCTGATGAGATTAGAAAGGAGATTAAGATCCCCCTGCTTACCTTGAGAGCTGAGATAGAAGTTTCAAAAGAATTCCTGAAGAGGTGCTTTGATATGGCTGTAAGAGCAGGCGATTATATCAGGATGCAGGCAATTGATAAACCGAATATTCGTCCGTTATTTATAATAGAAGCTGGCGATGATGTAAGGAAATTCAAAGCAGAGTTAACAACTGGGGTGGAGATTACTGCCGAGTCACCGGAGGTCAGGTTAAAATCCTTATTCAGCCTTGATTACCTCTGTGGTATTGTCGAGGCAATAGGTGATGGCGAGATCATTACGATGCATCTGGATAATGACATGCCTCTAAAACTCGACTTTAAGGTGCTTGATCACGGTCGGGCATCGGTAATGATTGCGCCGCGGATTGAGAGTGAATAATATGAATAACAATCACGAACACGATAGATTTTTAATAGGTGATGGTTTGAGTGGCTGGTGATCTCCCGCGCGGTTTCTGTAATCTCGCATGGTCGTGTTCAAAGAAAGATTGCAGGCATCATAGCGAGCACGTTATAACCTCTCTCTGCGGCGTCATGTACTGCTCCCATCTCGGTAAGAACTGCAAGTGCCAGGCGGTGTAAAATGAATCCAATAATTCTTGAAAACCATCCCAGATGGGGAACGAGGATACTTGAGCGGCACGGCAGGTATGATGGAAAATGCATCAGCGAAACAAAACAATGTAAAGGATGTCGATTTTTAAATAACATAATATCGACAAAAAAAACGGGACACAGGTTATCAGAGGATGCCCTAAAGCAAACTCTTGGTGTATGTACCTGGGGTATTCGGAAGATCGTATATATCTCAAGCCACCCGCGTAAATGTATGAAGGTGTAGGTATGCCTGAGAAAAGACTTACTGCGGTAGATTTGTTCTGCGGCTGCGGCGGGTTTTCGCTTGGGCTTATACAGGCTGGCTGGGAAGTTGTTGCTGCCATAGATAACGACCCGGGGGCGCTTGCCACGTATTACACCAACCTGTGTGATGATTCTACGAAGATTATCGGCGAGATTCCATCGAAAAAGCAAAAATACTTTCATAAACACAGGACATCATGTGCGTCATGCAAGGAGCCTGATGAAGGGTGTAAAACTAAACTGGAGCATTCCCACTGTCCTTATGCAGGATGGCTGTACCACGAGAACCGACACCGCAAAAAGAAAATCCCTCCTGTCAGTGTGTTATTCTGCACGGACGTTACCGAGCTGCACGGCTGGAACATTCTTGAGGCTGCCGGGCTGGATCACGTAAACCTGGTTGTTGGAGGACCGCCGTGCCAGAGCTTCAGCGCAGCAAATACCAAAAAGAAAAAAGGAGACTTCCGGGACTTCATGGTTTTTGAGTTTGGCAGGCTGGTGCTGGAGATGAATCCGGATACCTTTTGCATGGTGAACGTGCCGACTCTGATGAACCACAAGCTTCCTGGTGGGAGAAAGCTGCTCGATGAGTTCTACAAGTTTGTCAATAACAAGGATTGGGATTTATATTACTCCCTGCTTGAGGAATATCTGGAATGGAAATATATAGCGGAGGGCAGCGGCAAGAAGATGAGGGATGTTTAGAATGATGCAAAATGATGTAAAATGGGGTAAAATGAGTGAAAAAACACTAAATGCACAGGCAGTAGTTCACCCGGATTCGTCCATGGGTTATAACCATATTAAAGGTAACAAAGAGTGTACTGAAGGTTGGTGTGGTTGTTTTGGCGGTAGTGGTGGTTATCCAAAAGTATGTAGTTGTGGTGGGTTAATCCATGCTGATTTTGGGGATGAGAATAGTGATGGAGATTATTGGCTTTATACTAAATGTGATACATGTGGTGAACCAGAATGAGTGCAATAGACACTTCCGAGATGCTCTGCACCTGCGGCAAGAAGCTTAACTATGCCGGGACAGACAACGGCTGCCACGTCCTTGTCTGCCCGGTTCATTCTAAGAAGTCATACAGGATACCTGTTGATCAGGGAACACTGCCCTTTCCATTGGAGACGCTGATGGTTAAGAAATATAACTGCAAGGATTGCGGCGCTGATATAGAAAAGGGGCAGGCATTAAGGACGTTCGAGGAAGAGGGAGGGCGCTGTGCATAGTTTGTGAGGGCAGAGATTATGGGATCGAGATTATGGGGTTTGAAAAGGTGGTGGTTTCCCATCATACAAGATTCTGAGTGTCAGGGTACGACACAAGACAAGATGCCGCCGTAAAAAGTTATATATATATGAAGATAATATCTTGTAATAGTGGATGAAATGATTCATGAAAAAGAACCTGAAGCAGCCAGAGACGCAAAAAATCCTGCATACACGATGATGACGTTCATGCCGCGCGGCATGGGTGGATTAAGTAATGACAGAAAGTTTAAAGATTGCAATCGATGGCTCACTTTTCCTTTCTGCAAATTGTGAGTTAGTTGGAACAGATTGGCGAAGAATTGACACAACAAAGACAGCAGAGATGTTAATGATAGACATCAACGGAACTCTGAAACGTTTTCGTGCTTCTGCTGGTAATAATCCTATTACAAGCTGGGACTTATTAAATGGTGTTGTTGTCAGTGATATTAGCGGCTGCTTACCTAATATAACCCAGATTACAACTCGCGACCACAACGACCTGCAGAACAAAGATGCATTATTGTGTCATCCTCCAGAAGCTGCTGGTGTTCTCAGTCAGAAATCAGATTCTGTTTTAAAACCCACCAAACAAACAACAAGTGCGTTTGATAAAAAATACTCGCAATTACAGGTAGTCGGTTCTACTATCTATTATATATGGTCTGAAGATGATGGAACTTATTACCAAATCTGGACAGCTACTTCAAATCTTGACGGCAGTGGGTTTACAGCAGCTAAACGAACAACAAGCGCATTTGGTAAATATATACCACAGTTACAGGTAGTCGGTTCTACTATCTATTATGTATGGATTGAACATGATGGAGCTAAATACCAAATCTGGACAGCTACTTCAAATCTTGACGGCAGTGGGTTTACAGCAGCTAAACGAACAACAAGCGCATTTGATAAATATATACCACAATTACAGGCAGCTGGCTCTACTATTTATTATGTATGGCAGGAATATGATGGAGCTAAATACCAAATCTGGACAGCTACTTCAAATCTTGACGGCAGTGGGTTTACAGCAGCTAAACGAACAACAAGCGCATTT
>NZ_JAUXNK010000074.1 GCF_030682845.1 Methanolobus sp.
CAAGGGGCACGCCGCAGGAATGAAAACGAATTTCAGCTAAGCCCGCGCGCCCCTCGATAGTGTCAAGAATCTTGCGCACATTTGCTCTGGCATCCTCAGCTGGTTTTAGCTTACGCAGCCAATTGCCTTGTCTGTTCTTCAAGACGGTCCGTCTACAGATATTGTCTTAGCATCCTGCAGTACTAAGTTCGGCAAACAGGCCCGCATCGGCCCCGAAGCTTGGCCCGCATGATACTAAGGACTCTCTTTGTGAAATGTCATCATATAATATCAATTAATAGCAGTTGACACTAAATATCAGCACGTGATATATTGACATGGAAGGAAGGGAGGTTATAAATGTCAGACTGGTTTAACGCAGAAGACGCCGCAAAGTACCTCGGCATTAGCTCCAGTAATTTGTATTCACTCGCTCAACAGGGCCGCGTTCCCAGTAACAAGATCGGTAAGGTATGGCGATTTAGCAAGACCGATTTGAATATCTGGCTGAGGGCAAATAAACCATTGACTGAATTCTTCGTGAGTGCGGAAGCATTTATCGATGACAATTTTCTCCTACGAGATCCGCAGCGGGAAGGGTATAGTGCAACGCTGGACTTTTTTTCAAAGGGGGGGCAAAGAGCTATTGTTCAACTCCCGGTTGGATGCGGAAAATCAGGTCTCATATCTATTTTGCCCTTTGGAATTTCTCGGGGGAGGGTCTTGATAATTGCACCAAATCTGACTATCCGCGATGAGCTGAAGAAAAATTTAGACATTACTAACAGAAGGTATTGCTTCTGGAATAAGTGTAATGTTTTGACTTCGGAAGAAATGATGGCCGGGCCATACATAGCAGTATTGGATGGAAAAGATGCGAACATTCATGATTGCATGCAGTCACATATTGTATTGACCAATATTCAGCAACTTGCCAGCAGTGCTGACAAATGGTTGCCTGCGTTCCCTGAAAAATTCTTTGACATGATAATTGTGGACGAAGGCCATCATAGCGCGGCTCCGAGTTGGGAAAAAGTCTTCGCCAAATTTTCGGAAGCAAAAGTAGTAAACCTGACCGCGACTCCTTTCCGAAGCGATAGAAAAGATATTGAGGGAGAGCTTGTTTATCGATATTCTTTCAAGCGCGCAGCGTTAAAGGGATATATAAAGAGACTGCAGGCTGTATATGTGGCACCCGCGGAGCTCTATTTTACTTATAAGGGCGATCAGAAACGTCACACGCTGGATGAAGTTCTGAAACTCAAAGAGGAAGAGTGGTTCAGTCGCGGCGTGGCGCTTGCTCCCGAGTGCAACAAGCATATAGTGGATGCCAGCTTGGATAAGCTCGATAAATTAAGACAGTCAGGCACCCATCACCAGCTTATAGCTGTTGCCTGTTCTGTTGCACATGCGCAAAGCATACGGTCGATGTATGCAGAGCGCGGGTATGAAGCAGCTGAAATCCATAGCAACATGCCGGAGGACAAGCGGGTCGAGGTATTGCAGAAATTGAAGTCAGGCCTTCTCGACTGCATCGTTCAGGTCCAGATGCTCGGAGAGGGTTTTGACCATCCTCACTTGAGTGTTGCAGCAATTTTCCGCCCCTTTAGGTCGCTATCGCCGTATGTTCAGTTCGTTGGCCGGACAATGAGGGTCATTGTTCAGAATGATGCACGTCACCCCGACAACTTCGGCTATGTTGTAAGCCACATCGGGTTGAATCTCGATCGGCAGTTGGCAGACTTCCGCGAATTGGAAAGAGAAGATAAAGCTTTTTTTGAGGAGCTAATACAGGGAAATGAACCGGAGCCACCTACCGAAGTCCTGGAGGGACGAGCCAGGATGAAATTAAGGCCGGAGATGGTAGTTCACAGAGAACTGATATCTGAATTCTTCGAGGAGGATTTTGTTAATTCAGATGACGAAGATCTCCTTACCGAATTGAAGGCACATGCTGAACTTCTGGGATTTGATGCAGAAAAAATTGCGGAAGCGCTCAAGAACAGAAAGGTCGAAAAAACACGTCGCGTAAAAGCATCGGAACCCTTTCCAGTTCAACCTCAGTCGCAGAGAAGGGAGTCTAGAAAAAGACTGCAAGAGGAGGTGAAACGGACAGCTAATATTCTCCTGAATCGCCTGGGTTTCAGGCCCGGCGGCAGGGAACTGGCCTATAAGTATGCATCTGGCTTTGCAGGAGGAAATAATTTTGTTGTTGCAGTGCAAATGATAAATCATGAAGTTGACAAAATACTGAAAATAAAATCAGGGCAGAGGGCAACATTAAGAACCGAGGACTTCGTTCGGGGTATGAACTCTTTAGAGGAAATCCTGAACATTTTAACCAGACGTTTAAAAAGGAGGGCTACAGAAGATGACTAAAAAGGGAAAGACGCCGTCCTTAATCAGTGGCAAGATGCCAAGTCTTATCGTGGCGAAAGGGAGAAGACATTGTACGAGATGCAAGCGTGAAATATGCAGAGGCAGCCGTTGTGCTGATGTTCCAATTCCCGGAACGATGGGAGATAAGACATATTGTACGGATTGCCTTCTGGAGATCGTCGAAAAAAGCCGGGAGGATCTTAACCAGATCGAAAACCAGATAAGGAATGTTATATCGCCATAGGAGTCCAGGAGTCATAAATGAAAGTCTGTTACGTTGATGAAAGTGGAACGGGTGATGAACCTGTTGCGACTATGGTGGGGATTATCGTTGATTCGCAACGGATGCATGTAACTAAAGCACACTGGAATGAACTGCTCGATGTCTTATCAAAGATTGTCGGAAAAAAACTCGCAGAACTTCATACGCGTGATTTTTATGCGGGGAGCGGTGTTTGGTATCAAATGAAGGGGCCTGACCGAGCTAAAGTTATAACGGCAATATTTGAGTGGTTGAAGGAGAGAAAACATCATATAGTATATAGTGCAGTCGTGAAAGAAGCCTATTATGACAGCCTTTGCAACGGTAAAATACCAAAGGAATTATCTACGCCGTGGCGGTTTTTGGCACTTCATTTGATTTTAGCAATTCAAAAACGGTACCAGAGAGAAGAGAAAACTAAGGGAAATACAATTATTATTTTTGATAATGAGGAAAGAGAGAGAACACGTATTACTGATTTGATCAATCTTCCGCCAGCATGGTGTGATACCTACTACGATAAGCAGCTTACGCAAGAACGGCTTGATCAGATTGTAGATGTGCCTTATTTCGGAGATTCCGCCGAGGTGCCTCTTATTCAGGTTGCCGATTTTGTAACCTTCTTCTTGCGTAGATATGCAGAAATAAAAGGAAATCACACGAAGCCAAGATATGTTGACGAACCAGAACGAATAGAAGAATGGGCAAAATTGATATCAAGTCTTAGTATAGGTCGTTCACATATTTATCCATTAAAAGGTCGATGTCCGCTTGGGGATATTTTCTTTTCCCATGCACCAAAAGCAATTCGAGAAATGTGATTTGGCTTGCTCAATAAGCGGATGCGAGTAATGATTTCAATTTCATGTCGACTGCGGTCTTTTGATGAATTATAGGGTAAAGAAGGGGGGCGTCAAGAAAAAGGTTCAAACCTGCCAAGCCGTGGCAACGAAACCTACGTTCTCTTGATTTTAAAGATTTATTTCTTTCTATATGGGCTCAGACATGATACAGTTTTGCTATGAAAACTGAAATATAGTATCTGGATTTAAGGGGGTTTTATGGACGACACATGGAAATTGGAACGCCTTATATTCGGGCTGAGACACGTCAGGACATTCGCGGTGTCCGGGAAGTTGGGGGAGATTGTTGACCTGGTGATTCCCCTTCAGGGCTTCGGGCACTTCCCCAGCGACTGTTTCTCGAAAGTGTTGCGCAATGTTGATGCGCTCACCATTGAGATGAAAGACGAGGAGGATACCATGTCCCTCAAGTGTGGGGTCGACGGAGTGATTCTCGAATGCGACATGCAGGCGGAACCGCTTATCCCCCAGGATGCGGTATGCGGTATGTTTGATGAAGTGGCGCAGAAGGTCGTTTCGATGACGGAGGCCAAGAGTAAAATCAACCGTCTCGGGGTTGTCTTCAAATACACGATATCGCCCTTTGGGAATTCGGCGCAGGAACTGTTCACCAATCTGCTGAAGATGGATCTGAAGGGGACGCCTGACAACATACACATAAGGATGGCGCTGAAGAACCCTGCAAAAGATGCCCTGTACCATCCTGACAAGAAGGCCGACTATCAGAACGCCATCATCGAAGTGTCATCTGAGAGAGAGGACGACAAAAAAGCGGGGTTCCCGACAAAGATGCATGTGTCCGTGGACTATCAGATGTATTACGAGCCGACAAGGACATTGGGTGACATAGACATCAGGGCGCATTTCAATAGCGCTGGCTCCTACATTGAGAGCTCGGTCAAAATGTCTGTCCTCAATTTCCAGCTGAAATAGCACATGGGACGGAACAGAGGACAGAGAAATCCCGCCAGGAAAAGACCCATGCCCGAGCAGATGGCTGATTACAGGAGAAGTCTCCGGCAACGGCCGGTGTCAGCGACTGAGGAGACGACGTATGACTTTGACGCCGACAGTACGGATTACACGCCGCCGTCGACCACCCCGCCTCCGAAGGAAACGGCTCCATCGCCAAAACTTCATAAAACAAACCTATGGGTTGGTATTGCAGTAGGGGTGCTGACCATTATGGTTGTGTTCGGCGGGGTCGTGTACAACTTCGCCTCTTTGAGTAAGGGATTAGAGACTGTGGAGAAGAATGTCTCTGAAAATAAGAAGGAACTTCAGGATAGGATTGACAAGTCTGTAGAGGAACTGAGAAAGGATATCCGTCAGGTGAATGATAGGATAGACAAGTACTTTTCAAAGGAGCAGAGAAGATAACACTATGATTGGCTTTGTTATCTATAGAGTCGTTAACCTTGCGGTTAATTGTTTTGTCTGCTTGAATTAGGGGCTGTTCAGGACACTCGGATCGAAAAAGGAAATCTATGAACCATCAAAACCTATCTGCATTCATCTGGTCCGTCGCAGATTTGCTGCGCGGCGACTACAAACAATCTGAATACGGCAAGGTTATCCTTCCCTTTACTGTGTTGCGTCGTCTTGATTGCGTACTGGAAGCTACCAAGGAAAAAGTTCTGGCCGAGTATTCCAACAAGCAGAAAGCGGGGATCAACCCAGAACCATATCTGTTGCGCAAGGCCGGGCAGAGCTTCTATAACACTTCACCTATGGACATGAAAAAGTTGATGGGAGACCAGGATCATATCAAGGAAAACCTCTTTTCCTATATTCAGGCCTTCGCTCCAGCGGTGAGAGACATCTTCGAGCGGTTTGATTTCTACACCCAGGTTGAGCGTTTGGCCAAGGCCGGATTGCTGTATCAGGTCTCAGAGAAGTTTGCCAATATAGACCTGCACCCCGAAGCCGTCAGCAACAACCAGATGGGGCTGGTTTTTGAAGAATTGATCAGGAAATTTGCTGAAATTTCTAATGAGACTGCCGGAGAACATTTTACCCCGCGCGAAGTCATACGCCTTATGGTTAACCTATTGTTCATCGAGGACGACGAGGTACTGGCCAAGCCCGGAGTTGTCCGTACCATGTACGACCCAACTGCTGGTACAGGTGGCATGTTGTCGATATCCGGAGAGCACTTGGAGGAGTTGAATCCACAGGCCCGGCTGACCATGTTCGGACAGGAACTGAACGACGAATCTTACGCTATCTGTAAGGCCGACATGCTCATTAAGGGCCAGAACGTTGCCAACATTGTGCCGGGCAACACCCTCGCCGCCGACGGTCATCCATTCAAGACGTTCGACTACATGCTCTCCAATCCACCCTTCGGTGTTGAGTGGAAAAAGGTCGAAAAGGAAATCCGCAAAGAACACGAGCAACAGGGCTTCAATGGCCGCTTCGGCCCTGGCCTGCCCCGCGTCTCGGATGGTTCGTTACTCTTTCTGCTTCACCTCATCAGCAAGATGCGCCCTGCGGTGGACGGCGGCAGCCGCTTCGGAATAGTCCTGAATGGCTCGCCGCTCTTTACAGGCGGTGCGGGGAGCGGCGAGAGTGAGATCCGGCGCTATGTGCTTGAGAACGATCTGTTGGAGGCGATTATTGGGTTGCCGACGGATATGTTTTATAACACAGGCATCAGCACCTATATCTGGATACTCAGCAATCGAAAACCGGCGCACCGCAAGGGGCGCTTACAACTGATCGACGCCTCCAGCTTCTGGCAGAAGATGAGAAAAAGTCTTGGAAGCAAGCGCAAGGAGCTATCCGACGAGCATATCGCCGAGATAACCCGGCTCTTTGGCAAATTTCTGAAGGCCAAAAAGGACGGCAAACCGATATCCCGCATCTTCAAAAATCGGGATTTTGGCTACAGTACCATTACTGTTGAGCGCCCATTGCGGGACGAGGCAGGCAAGATAGTTTTAGCGAGCAAGGGAAAACTGAAGGGAAAACCCGAGCCTGACAGCAGCCTACGGGATACCGAGAACGTGCCGCTCTCCGAGGATGTGGAGGTTTACTTCAAGAGAGAGGTGCTGCCTCACGCGCTGGATGCATGGATAGACCATGACAAGACCAAGGTAGGCTATGAGATTCCGTTTAACCGGCATTTCTATGTTTTTGAACCGCCCCGCTCGCTGGCTGTAATCGATGCCGAGTTGAAGGAATGCACGGATCGTATTATGACGATGATCAAGGGGTTGTCGGCATGAGCTTCCAGCGGTACAAGAACTATAAAGAGAGTGGGGTAGAGTGGCTTGGGGGG
>NZ_JAUXNK010000087.1 GCF_030682845.1 Methanolobus sp.
CGATACTTGTTGACACACTTGAGCTTTGCAGGTGGACATATAATGAAACACTGGCCCTGAGGAAGAATGCATGGGAGTTCGATCAAGAGAAGATCGGATACTATGAGTCCAAGAAGATGCTTCCTGATTGGAAAGTGATCAAACCTGAACTCTGGAATGTACATTCTCAGGTGTTACAGGACGTGGTCAAGCGAGTGGACCTTGCTTTTCAGGCATTTTTCAGACGATGCAAAGATGGAGAGGATCCGGGCTATCCTCGGTTCAAGGGTAAGAACAGATATGACAGTATTACTTATACTCAATCTGGTTTTGAACTTCAGGACAACAGACTCTGGTTGTCAAAGATAGGTGCGATCAAGGTAAAATTGCACAGGCCTATTGTCGGAGATATTAAGCGAGTTACTATTCGAAAAACATGTACAGGGAAATGGTTTGTATCTTTCCTTGTTGATACTGATGTTCAGGAAACAGTACCTTTGACTGGTCAGTCAGTTGGAGTGGATGTAGGCATAAAAAGTTTTCTTACATTCTCAAATGGTCAGGATATCCCAAATCCCAGATTCTTTGTTACCGAAGAAGAGAACCTGGCAAATGCACAACGGAAATTATCAAAAGCTGTCAAAGGTTCACCTGAGTGGAAAAAAGCACTCAAGGTAGTCGAACATATTCATGAACGAATATCCAATAAACGGCAAGATTTCGTGCACAAGGTGAGTCTGGAACTTGTCAGGTCATATGACCTGATAGTCTTTGAGGACTTAAATATCAAAGGAATGATCAGAAATCATTGTCTTGCAAAACACATTGCAGATGTTTCCTGGAATAAGTTGATAAGTATCACTACTTACAAGGCAGAATGGGCCGGTAAGCGTGTAGAACTTGTCAATCCCAGAAATACCTCTCAAATGTGTTCCGGTTGTGGTCAGATAGTCAGAAAATATCTCTCGGAAAGAACACACAATTGTCCTTTCTGTAACCTTATTCTGGACAGAGACCACAACGCTGCTGCCAATATACTCAGACTGGGGCTACAGTCTGTAGCACAAAATGCTTAGATGCTCTCCACTTCAGTGGAGAGAGTAGTCACCCATTTTATTATCTCCTACGACATCGCTTTCAATACTACTATTTCACATTTATATGTCAGTCAACAACATAATAAAGGCCTGCAATGCCCACAAAGGTCTTGCAGGCCGGAGTATCACATTAATCCGCTGCTTTTTTTATACACGTTCATGTAAACCCACTCGGCCATAGCTCCTATGTGCCTGCGCCTGAAAACCCTGTAATTGGTTTCAAGGGAAGGATTAAAACGCGCTTTGAATGCACAGAGCCGCCGGGTGTCAGCACCGCCTATTTCAAATGTACGGTTTGTATCTTTAGCTATTTTGATAAGCTCCCAGAATATGAGATCGTTCACGGGCAGGCTTACGTCCGGTTTGGGAGTGCCCATCCATGAGATGACCTTGCCTTTATAGATTATGGCAAGACTGGACCCTATTATATTATTGTCCCCGTCATACACATAAGATAGCCTGATGTTATCGGGATATAGCCTGAGCAGGTCCTCCAGATACTCAATACTTATGATCGGGAACTTGATGCCCTGCTCTTCATACCTTTTGGACAGTATCTCATAGAATGGAGCAAGGTCTGTGCTCTCCCTTATTTCCATGTCGAATTTGTTCTCCATTATCTTTTTTGTTGCGCTTTTTGTGGAGCGGCTGAACTCCTTGAGTATTTTCTCCAGGGGAGCGTCTGTGGAGAGATAATATGTGAACAACGGCTCGATGGAATAATCGTTCCATTTGAATTCCCTCACGTCAATGAAGGACGGGACCACCTGTATCGATACATAGATGGGTGAGAGCTCATCGAGCTTTCCTGTAAGCTCCTGGATAACTTCCCGCATGCGGACCTCCTTACCATTCTGTGTGAGAGTATCATATTCTTCACTCATCACAAAGCCCATGTAAGGCACTCCCGTGCGCGGGGGCGGAGAAAGTATCACGTTGGCCCCGTAGTTGGTCTTCAGGAAGACCGGGAATATGCATACCAGTTTGTCTTTTGCATACATGCCGTATGGAAGCAGGGTGTAACCCGTGTGCTTCTCGATCGTTTCCAGAAAGCCCCATTTATGAAAAAGAGTCCCATACGGACTGCTGTCGATGAAATCGTCCCATACGCCGGAATCATCTATGATAGATATTTGCATCATTCCCCTCCCGATATTCAACTGAAGCAACCCTTGCATTCAGGTAATGAAACACCCGGCACCCCAAGGCCACCCCAAAGCCTGTAAGTCCGGGAACTGTTTGGCAATAGCGCCTGAAACAACTGTCCAGTTATAACTTAAAGATGTACGCCATTCCATTTATACATTCTTTATAGGACTATTCGCTTAATAGCTTTTTGAATTAAGGTTCTCTGACATACTTACAGAGGCACAGGTATGGGTTTCAAGAGCAACACCAAAAACAGTTCGGATCGTCAGAAGTG
The DNA here is from genome assembly GCF_030682845.1 of Methanolobus sp. Taxonomy (GTDB): domain Archaea; phylum Halobacteriota; class Methanosarcinia; order Methanosarcinales; family Methanosarcinaceae; genus Methanolobus. The sequence continues at coordinate 2,500 of NZ_JAUXNK010000087.1, forward strand.
CATAATTCTTGAGAACCAGCCTAAGAAAACTTTTATCTGCCTTGAAGGCAGAGTTTGAGTATGTGTTAGTGCTGAGGGTGTCCAATGGAACAAAGAACGACATTGATCAAGATCGTAGTGGCAGTGACCTTTCTGGCCATGGTAATTACAAATTTGCTGGCCAATATCCTGCCAATAAACAATGTCACAGCAGACCAGGTATCTGACTCCTTTCCAAACCTCTTTGCTCCTGCAGGGCTGACATTTTCAATATGGGGACTCATATATCTGCTGCTTGCGGGATATACCCTTTACCATATCGGTTTTTTCCGGGACTCTTGGGGTAGCCCCAGGACCGAACTGCTGAATAGGATCGGGATATTGTTCGCTGTATCCTCAATAGCAAATACTGCCTGGGTCCTCGCATGGCATAATTATATGATACCATTGTCCCTGTTGCTGATAGTTATAATACTTGTTTGTCTTATACTGATAAACCAACTGACCGTCAAGGAAAGGTTCACTGGAAGGGACTATCTTTTCATCGGGCTTCCTTTTAGCATATACTTTGGGTGGATAACGATCGCAACCATCGCTAATGTGACCGTGCTTCTTGTGAGCATTGGATGGGGAGGTTTGGGTTTAGCTGAGACCACCTGGACCGTTGTGGTACTTGCCGTGGGCCTTATCATCGCAGCAGCAACAATGATAAAGAACAGAGATATCGCTTACGGACTTGTCATTGTGTGGGCATATGCAGGAATTCTGCTGCGGCACATATCGCCTGAGGGTTTCGGAGGCCAGTATCCTGTGGTAATTGCCACAGTGTTGATCTGCATCGCCTTATTGCTTCTTGCTGAAGCATATCTTCTGACCTCAAAAAGGAAAGGGACGATATAAGCATTTTCAGATCAACCGCTGCAGTATGGCGCAATCTGCATTGACGGGACGTGCCGCCTGTGGCGGGATCGATGCACCGGATTATTATATGTGCAGGAGCTGGTGGCAGAAAAAGAGGAAAGAGAGAACTCTCCCTTAATTGATGATATAGGTGACGTGAACGGTCAGCGAGACCCTGGACTCTCCCGGCTCTACTGGGGTGCTGGGGGCTGCCTGGTCCATTGCTGTTTCTTCCATCCTGTCATAGTATACATTGGGCTGTGTATTGTCACTTATAGATGAGCTCTGTACTCCTGCGATACTGACGTCCAGGCTGTCGGCAAGCATTGTGGCCTTGGATGATGCGTCGGCAACGGCTTCATTGATCAACTTTTCTCGCATCTCCTTTTGCTTATCCTCGGATACTGTGAACTGGATCCCTCCTATCTGGTTCGCACCTGCAGCTGCGGACCTGTCAATGATCTGGCTCAGGATATCGAGCTTTGTAGTGGTCACCTGCACACTGTTGGAAGCTGAATACCCTTCAATGGTCGCCTTTCCATCATAGTTGTATACCGGGTACACGGAAACGTATGATGTCTGTATCTCCCTGTCCTCCAGTCCAAGTTGCTTGAGCTCGTCAACTATGTTGCTCATGATGGCTGCATTCTGTTGAGATGCTTCACTGGAGTTCTGAGCCTGGATAACAACACCAATGCTCAGTTGAGCGGTATCGGGTGTGACCATGCTTTCTGCTTTCCCGGTCATCTGGATCGTACTTTCTGTTTCCTTTGAATATGCTGCCTGTGAATTGGCATAAGCCGTTGTCGCCATCAGCACCACAACGATCGTCAATGCGATGATGATATAGAACAGCATATTAATGTTATTTTCCTGTGACAACTTTTCTTCCTCCTGTTAATGGATGTTGTATACGACAGATAGGTACCTGCACATATTAAATAATTGTCTAAACTTCAACCCGGCTCGCAGTTACCTTTGCGGTAAATGAAGTGCAGAACATGCTCATCTGCCTGTTCAATTGGCTATGGACAGGAGAACAAGCAGTATCACAAGTCGCACAAGTACATTTATGCCGGTCGAGAAGGACACAATACCGATGCCTGTTCTTGCACCGAATATGGAGACATACCTGGGCAGCAGGCTTCGGATGCTGAAGATGGGGAGCATGAACATGCTTCCAAGCATGAGTATTATCATGGCCTGTTGTGGTAATATGACGTTGTTGTTTAACATTGGTCCAAGCAGGGAGATCCCCAGTACGGGGCTGGCAACAAAACTTGTGAGGGGTACTATGCTTTCAGGCGGGATGCCGAAAATGTCTGCAAGAGGCAGGACACTGAAAATTTCAAAGGCACCTCTGTCCTGCAGGTAGAACACCAGTGTTGTCATGGCAAGATAGATAACGGCGATCCTTGTGAAAAGTTTCTTGTTCTTGGTCAATGAGTTTTTGGCCGCTTCTTTAAGGGTTGTTTTTGTGTCATCGATCGTTTCCTCGAACTTGCAGGGGTTCTTCTTCAGGAGCAACTTGCTAAGGACAACTATCGTGGTAATTTTTACGACACCTGTCAGTATGAACACCATCACGTAGAAGCCTCCAACCACCGGGCCAAGAGCAGGCAGTACTATGGGTATCTGGTATGTGAGTATCCCCCGGATGTATGCAGGTGTGGTGTTCAGTGCAGCGCAAAGGATCGTCTCTTTGTTATTTATGCAGCCGGTGTCGCGGAATTTGACCACCATGGTGTTGGCTGCGACAGTGGAGCCCATGGATACCATGAACGAAGAGGCGCATGTGTCCGGAAGGTTTGTGAACCTGAACAGGGGGTTTGCAAAACGCGATAGTTTCTGCATCAGGCCCAGCTCAATAAGGACACCGGTCCCAAACAGTCCTATGAAGATCACTACCAGGATGGGAACAGCGAACTCCAGAGCACTGATAAGGACCGAGAACATAGTTTATGGTTGAAGGCGGAACTAAATTAAGATATCTCTTTTAAAGTAAGTGCCCTGGGGAAATTGGATGGTGCAGGCTACCCTCAACCCCTGTTAATACAAAACTTGTTAAGTACTTTACAATCATCTGTTTATATAATTCAAGCAAAATTAAAAACTTTTATATCTACATACTATATTTTTAAAGGTGGTACGTATGAATGATCACGCAACTTCAGACACTGTAAGAATATTGATTGTTGCATTTACATTCCTCATGATGATGATAGCTGTTGTTGTGGGTGCCGGTATTGTGGGGACCTAACACCTCACTTCCCTGTCGCTTCGCTCTGAGGAGGGGAATCTCCCACCTCACAGTTAAATATCTGAAACCCTATCTTTTATTATGTCCAAGCAACTTGCAGATTCAATTAAGCGGTCATTAAGATCCGTTTCCCAACTAACTAGAAAAGGAGATTACAGAAAAGCTCTTAAGGTTGTGGAAAAGGCTGAGCGGGATTCAAAAGATGAAAATCTACCTGAATTTATACATATCGCTTTGCTTCTTAAAGGGAGATTGTTTGAGGCATGCGGTCAAAAGGATGAGGCTTTAGATATCTATGAAGAGGCCCTGGACCAGTCGTCTGAGCTATTTTTGCAAGAACAAGAGAACATTCAAAACCAGGCCTTTCTTCTGGAATCGCTTGGCCATATTGCAAATATTCTTGATGAAATGGGTGTCCTTTCATTGTCAGAGAGCATATGTGAGAAAAATGAAGGGCTTTTTGAAACGATCTATAAGAGATATTCAGATGTTATTGCAGATAATCCAAAAGAGGTCGACTATTTAAAGAACTATTCGAAAACAATGAAAGATATCCTGACAATTTATATGCTGGCTCAAATACCTGAAAGACCTCCCACACTTGTAGCAGAGACAATGAATGTGTTTGAAAAAGCACTGAAACTGGATCCTGATGACAGTCTCCTGTCTATACTGTCGTATGAAATGGTAGAGCAATATGGAAAGGTCTGCCTGGATAACGGTAATGTCGAAAAAGCAAAGCAGGTCTATGATAGATTGCAGGAAATATACCAGAACATTCTTGAAATAAAGCCGGAAGATGAGGATTATACTGATATGCTGGGCAGCACGTATGTCCTTTTTGTAGAAATGTATGAGGATATTGGTGAAATAGAGAAAGCTCATGAATATTCTCGCCACTCACTTGATATTGTAGAAGCAAAACTTCTAAAAAACCCAGATGATCCATTCTATATACGTAGCCGGATGATGATGCATCTGAAGATTGGAATGCTTTCCTCTGCTGCAGATGATTATAATCGGACAAGATCATATTGTGAGAAAACCCTTAGTATATTTGAGAACTTGTTGGAAGATCACCCTGATTATATAGAAGAGGAAACGGGTGATTTTACTAACGTTTTAGATCTGCTTGCAGAGCTCTTTGAGGGTATAGGGCTCTTTGAAGAAGCAAAAAAATGCTATATGCATGAAATAGATATCTACAACTCCCTTATAGATCAAGGGAATGATGAAGCAGACAATTTGTTGTCAGTTGCTGCGACTTATAACCAAATGGCAGATCTCAGTGCTCAAGAGAAAGACATCGAAAAGGCAAAAGAGTACTACGAAAAGGAAATAACCATATATGATAAATTAATCTATGATTATTCTGAAGATCCCGAAAATCTCGACTATGAGATTTTTATTGCGGACAGCTTAAATTCTCTAGGGAATCTTTATTTATATACTGATATTGAAGCTGCAAAACAGTACTATGAGATGGCCCTGGATATCTATGAAAGGCTAAATGAAGAAGTTTCTGACGATACAGAATTAGATATGGGATTTGTAAAATGTCTGCAAAACCTTGCAAAAGTGTATGAATTTAAGAAAGAATACGCAACTGCAATTTCTCTTTTGCAGCAAGCTGCTAAGCTCCAGCAAGGATGCATAAGTACAATATCCGAAGACTGGATCGATGCAAAAGAACTCGGAAGTATATATACGTCCTTAGCTAATGTTTTAGATATTTCAGGAGAAGTTGAAATGTCAGAGCAATTCCATTTAAAGGCCGCAGAGATCATGTCACAAATTATTTCTGATGATGATATTCAATGGGATGCAAAAAACCTCTTGGCTATGGAATCTCAGCTACAAGGAGGTTATTACCTATCTAAAGGTAAATATGGAATTGCGAAACCATATATTGAGGTCAGTCTTACATTTTATAAGAACGCCATTGAACTCGATCCAACAGATCCCGAATATGTAGGGGGCTTTTTTTCATCTCTTCATTACCTTGGACTCCTTGACTATAATGCTGGATATTCAAAAGAGGCTATTGACAGATACAAAACTTCTTTTGCACTTATGGGAAAATTGATCGAGGCTTCTCCAGACGACCTGAAGCTCCTGGATAATGCTGTAGGTTTGTACTCTGCGATTGGTGCTGCTTGCTGCGTTGCGGATGAGCTTGAAACATCGAAACAGGCTTTTGAGCAGTCTATGGCTCTCCAGAGATCCATTACTGCAAAAGATCCAGACCACTCCTTTGAACCGGAGTGGGAGGCCATCCACTTAAAAGATTATGCCATGCTTCTCTTCAAACTGGGAGAGATAGAGGAAGCTGCAGCATACAGTGCAAAGGCTGAAGAGAAAAGAAGAGAGGCATCAACTACCGGGTCAACGACCTATGAATGAGCAGGTTGTCCGACAATTACGGTAAGTAATAGACCGATTCCTTCTTTCCGATTTAAAGCCTTTAAAAACCTTTTTTTCCTCTTTATTGGGGATTAAATTGAATTGTCGGACAGCTGTTCAGTAGTGGGTAATTGACGTAGGAACCACCGACCACCGGGCCAAGAGCAGGCAGTACTATCGGTATCCGGTAGGTGAGTATCCCCCTGTGTATGCAGGTGTGGTGTTCAGGTGTCCTGAAGGTTTGTGAACCTGAACAGGGGCTTGCAAAACGCGATAGTCTCTGCATCAGGCCCAGCTCAATAAGGACACCGGTCCCAAACAGTCCTCTGAAGATCACTATCAGGATTGGTATTGCAAAGTCAAGGGCACTGATAAGGACCGAGAACAATTTAGTTTATGGTTGAAGGCGGAACTAAATTAAGATATCTCTTTTGAAGGGGCTTTTTTGAAGATACAGACGATATGCCGGCTCATGATAATTCTGAATGTGCTGTTGATGTATGATCATTTGCAGGAATGGCGATGGATAACGCCGCCTGGGGCGGGGGGTTGTTCTAGATCGCGCTACTGCGAAACGGAGGGTATGTTCAGTGCTTTTGCTCTCTTCTCCTCTTCTGGAGGTAGGTGGCCCCGAAGATGGTTATCACGGCAAGCCCCAGGAGCTCGGTCATGAAGAGGAAAAGCATTTGTGGATCCCCGATGTCCCCAAGATGTCCGTAGACTCCCAGCAGAAACTGCCAGAAGGAGCCGTACTCTTCCAGCCTCTCAAACCCCCACCCCAGCAAAGGCCACAGGAAGGTCACAGGGGTCTTCCACATGCTGTCAAGCAGCTGGTGTATCAGGCTCGCCCCTGCCAGTGTGAGCACTCGGTAGTCTCCTTGGCCTTGGGTATAGAAATAGTACCCTGCCGCTCCCAGCACCACAACAAAGAGCAGCGCATGTGCAAAGATCCTCCCGTTGGCAAAGGTATCTGCAAAGAGTATCATGCCAACCGTCTTGTCGATGATGTCCGGAAGCATGGAGCCCACGATCACATACCAGTAGTTGATATGCGGCCGGACCTTAGGGAAGGCCAGGCCTGCGATGTAGAAAAGTGCAATGGCTATTCCTATGTGTGCGAAGGGGAGCATTTGTACTCATAATACTTCCAATATATTAAAAACAATGCGATAATTTGGAGAAAAATTATTGCACGGAAGCATTTACACAAGGCCAAACATTATATATAGATGCTGATTCTCATTTACAATCGGGGAGTAATTCTGCAGATCATGTGCACTTTGTTTGTAAAATAGTGCATTTTATCTCACATGCATCGAAAGCTGCAGAACTGGTTTGCAAATGACGGTAGTAGCTGCGATTCCTGCATTCAACGAGGAGATAGCAATCGGAAGTGTTATTGTAAGGGCCAGGCAGTATGTGGACGAAGTTCTTGTTATCGACGACGGTAGCATTGACACCACCTTCCATGTGGCCGAGCTCATGCAAGCCACCTTATTGCGCCACGAGAAGAACGCCGGCAAAGGCATGGCGCTTCACACAGCCTTTGATTGGGCCATAGAGAACAAAGTGGATGTACTGGTGACCCTGGATGGCGACGGCCAGCACAACCCTGACGAGATTCCCCGCTTGATTGAGCCCATCCTCAGCAAGGAAGCCGACATCGTCAACGGCGCAAGGTTCCTCAAAGACCACAACATCAAGGTTCCCCGTTACCGCCGCATCGGCCAGGCGGTCCTCACCTTCGCTACCAACAAGGCCAACGATGTCAGCCTCAACGACTCCCAGAGCGGCTTCCGTGCCTTTTCTAAAGAGACTTTTTCTGCCTTCAAGTTCAACAACAGCGGTATGGGTATAGAGTCTGAGATGATCCACGATGCGTCTGCAGCCGGCTTCAAGATCACAGAAGTGCCCATCACCTGCAGGTATGACGTTGACGGCTCCACATTCAATCAGTGAAGCATGGGATGAGTGTGCTGGGGTCTATAATCAATGAGTTTGGGAGGGAGCGTCCATTATTGTATTTTGGAGTGCCTGGACTGATATGTGTGTTCATAGGCCTGACATTGGGATTCTCTACAGTGTACGGCTACAACGCTGGTAATGGCTTCTGGGCGGGGAAAACAATGCTGGCGATGACGTTTGTTCTGGTAGGGGTCTTTGGGGTATTTACAGGGATGATATTGAACTCGATAGTTAAAAACCAGGTTTGACTCTCGCCCATATTCGTGTTCCTGATTTCGTTCTCTGTAGACGTGGTAGTAAATACCGGCGTATGATGCATATTTTTTTAAGATTGTGATATCTTTCGCAAGACTTTAATAACATAGTATCGATAAGTCAATATGGGGAGTATAATGTTGACAACTACGGTCACAACGGCCACGTCAACTGCCACATCATCAGCTGCTGCTGGGATTGTGTCAATGACAACACCGGTAGGTCTTGCAGAATATGGTTTGCTGGCCATTATTTCACTTATCCTGCTGTTATCTGCAAAGGAAATACTATCAGCATCCAAGAGATGGAGCAAGTCCCTTGACTGCTCTCTTACCATGCCCATTATGTCACTGTTTGTGGTCTTTGTGGCCATTATTATCTTTGAAATATCAGAGATCATCTCATCAAGTTCTGTTTAAAGCTAAATTATATCTCCTTTCTATTCGAGTGCATTGCTCTTCCATTGATAGGGGTTTTGTAGGGAACGATGATCATATGCCGGCTTCACGCCTTAAAATATGGAAGGAGGGGGATGAAGCCGAACAGGAAGATATTCACAAAACCGTGGGTCAGGCTTACCAGGGGCAGACTTCCTGTTCTCTGGAACATGTACCCCAGCACCATTCCTGCACAGAAAGCGTACATGATTTCCTGGAAGGTACCATAGCCTGAGTGCATGACGCCAAAAAGCAGGCTTGCAATGAGCAGACCTCTGAGCATCCCAAAAGAGCTTTCCATCCTGGTCTGCAACAAGGACCTGAAGATAAGCTCTTCGACAAATCCTACTATAAATATCATAACAATGGACAATTTGAGCAGACTTGCAACAGAGAGGTCGGGTACAAGGTTTGCTGCAGGGATGATCATGGACTCGCCCCATCCAATCATACCTCCCACAATGAAGGATAGGGGAATATATATCAACAGTTTTCTTGAGGTCAGGCCTATACTTTGGAGATTCATGCCCTGATGCCGTATGACAAGATATGCAGGCAACAAGAGAGGCACATATATGAAGGCGAAAAAATAGAGCGTCATCTCTGAATAAACAGGCATGGACATGTTCAAAAGTCTTAATAGAGGGAGCAGTGCCAATACCTGAAAGGACCTGGAGATATGTGATTCCGGGATCCACATGACAATAATAGATAATGAAAGCATCGTAATTACGTGCAAGATAATCCCTGCCTGCACGTGGCCGGAGTAGATGAGCATTTCTGCAGAAATTATAGATATTACAGGGATCAGAAGCATCTGAGGATCTTTCTTTGAAGTAAGATAACAATAGAGGGAGTTTTTCGAGATGTGTCTTCTCCTGAGCTCCATCTTAAGCTTCCGTGACATTGATCCACAGATGAAGGTCCCGGTAAGGCTCGTTAATATCTTCTTCTCTGTAGAGCAGGTACTGCAGTTTCATGTCGTTTCCAGTGATCTCCGGGGTGAAGGACAGGGGCTGCTCCCAGGTGGCATTGTGCTCCAGGGGGATGTGCCTGTAGCTGTCCGGAATATTCATTGGCTCGTTGTCCAGTCTCAGCTCCAGGGAATAGTTGACCATTGAGTATTCGTGGTTGACAACTCCAACTATGACATCAAAGCTCTCCCCCTTCACAAGACGTGTGTTGTAATCGTCTGCCATGCCCCGTGGACCCAGTATGTAGAACTCAGTGAAGCTCTCGCCCTGTTTTGGGGTCACCACCACATACACCAGAGTGATGACAGATAACAGGATGGAAATGACAAGCACTATGCTCAGGATCCGGTCGAGCCTGGACTGAGGTTTTGTGCTCATCTCGTTTTGCAGGGACAGATACATTCGCGTAAAAGGGACTGAGAACGCATCAGCTCCCAGACCTTTCCTCCTGTGGGCAGCTATCAGGACCATCAGGAGAGTGAACACTGATATGGATGCCAGCACGGGAACAAGCCGTATGCCCCAGGGAGTGTAATTGAGGCCCAGGCCTATGAGAGGGACCACTGCTATGCTCAGGCCAAAGCTCAGGGCGACACGTTCTATACCGTCCAGATCATCCTTCCCGGGGAACAGGGCTGCTATCAGGGCATAGCCGGGGAGGAAGAGCACCATGGGCAGGCCCAGTACGGTGCGGATGGGACTTGCGCTCAAAAGCGGTATAAGTACAGATAATACAGTGGCTGCCACAAAGGCAATGATGATCCTAAGATCTGTCATGGATGGCATCTGTTTCTTATTGACAGGGCATGTTAAATAAGCATTAAGAAATGATGATACTAAAAAGAGTGTCGCAAATATTAAATCAGGTTTGGACGAATAGGAGATTGAGTAATAAGATATACAACTAATGTATGAGAGAGATGTTGTTTTGAAACAATATACCAGATCATCTTCAGTTGGTCTCGCTTTATTTCTATCTGTGGGGGCATGCTCTTACTGATGTCCACAGCAGGTGCGATCTCAAATGTCACTATATCGCCTGAAGAGCCGTTTGTCGGCGATGAAGTGACCATTACCGGTCATGGCGACCCTGACAAAATGACAGTAGTGGCTGTGATCCCTGCATTCAACGAGGAGATAGCCATAGGCAGCGCTCTCTTAGATGCCATTCCGGGAGGATATGTACATGGCATCTGAGATCGAAGATTCATCGAATACTATGAATGATTACAGAGTGGACTATGCTGTCGAACCTGATAACTGCGGGTATGGTAGGGTCATCGCAGCCATGCCTGCCTTCAACGAGGAGAAATACATAGCCAAAACGGTCCTCGGCTGCAAACCCTACGTGGACGAGGTAGTGGTTGTCAACGACGGCAGTGAAGATGCCACAGCCATGATAGCCACAGCCTGCGGTGCCACGGTGATCTACCATGATGTGAACCTGGGCTACGGCGCAGCTATAAACACCTGTTTTGAGACCGCTCGCAAGATACAGGCCAGGGCAATGGTCATCATAGACTCAGACGGCCAGCACGACCCCTCCGAGATAGCCCGCGTCCTGCATCCCATCCTCAAAGGTGAGGCCGACGTTTCCATAGGCTCCCGCTTCATGGAAGGCCACAAGGTAAAGATCCCCCTCTACCGTAAAGTCGGCATGAAGGTCCTCGACACAGCCACCAACCAGGGCAGCGGCGTCAAGTTAACCGACACCCAAAGCGGTTTTAGAGCCTACTCCAATGCAGCCATCAACGAGATAATGATCGGTAACTCCGGCATGTCAGCAGGCTCCGAGATACTTATGCAGATAAAAGACCACAACCTGAAGGTCAAGGAGGTCCCAATCACCTGCAGGTACGATATTGAGGACACTTCCACGCATAACCCCGTTGTGCACGGCGTCAAGGTGCTTAGCAGCATCATTACAGATATCGAGTACAAACGTCCTTTGGTTTATATCGGTGTGCCTGGATTATTGTTATTGTTTGCAGGGCTTGCGACAAGCTGGTTCGTGCTGTATTCTTATAATAATGGTGGGTCGGTGCCCTTTGGTCCGGCAATTTTGATGGTGCTTTTGTTCACGATGGGTTTGCTGGCTGTGTTTAGTGCTCTGACACTGCATGCGATGGCGAGAATGGTGAATAAGTGTACTAAGAACAATAGAATTTAGAGCTGGGTGAAAAGCGTATGAAAATTCTCCAAATCGCAGCTTTATATCCTCCTCATGTAGGTGGAATCGAGAATCATGTGTATCAACTGAGTAATTATTTATCTAAAAGAGGGCATGAGGTAACTGTTTATACCTCTACTTCCCTTAATAGCATTAAGTATGATATTTGTAATGGAGTTAAGATTCATAGATTTGAATCTATACTTTCACCACTAAACAATCAAATTGTTCCTGAAATCTTATTCAGATTGCTAAAAAACAATAATTTTGATGTTATTCATGCTCACGGTCATCTACAAATGACAACAAACTTCGCTGCGATCTCTAGATTAAAAACGAAACTTCCTCTTGTAATTACTTCCCATGGAACTGTACTATATGATGACTGGAAAGAGCATTTAAATATTATTTACAAGGAAACAGTTGGTAAATGGACTTTACTGTCTGCAAATTGTGTAATTGCTTTATCTCCTTCTCAAGCGACTATATTGAAGGAATACGGAATAAAAAACATCAAAGTGATTCCGAATGGGATAACTATTGATCAAATCAATGAGAAGATAGATTGTTCAGAGTTTAAGACACTTTTTGGATTAGAGAACAAAACTATAATACTTTATGTGGGGAGCCTAATTCCTAGAAAAGGTGTTGAATACTTGGTTGATGCAATGAAGGAAATCAAGGAAGATTCAATATTAGTAGTTGTAGGAGATGTATTAAAAGGCAATCAAGACTATAAAGATAAACTGTTAGAAATAATGCAGAGCCAAAATATCCAAAATATAGTATTTACAGGCAGGATTGACTCAACTCTTTTAAACCAGGCATACGGAGCAGCTGATATCTTTGTATTGCCTTCTCTTTCAGAGGGACTTCCAACTGTTTTATTAGAAGCTATGGCTTATAAAAAAGCAATAATTGCCTCCGATATTCCAGGTAATAGCGATTTGATTAAAAATCATTATACTGGAATCTTAGTTGAACCCAGAAGCTCAAAGAAAATCGCAGAAGAAATTAAAAATTTAATCCATAAACATGGAGAAAGAGAAATCTTGGGAGTTAACGCTTATAATGCAGTGACTACTGAATACGTTTGGGATAGTATAGTTGAAAAAATAGAATCGGTATATAAACACCTTTTATGATTATTATCTAATTATATAGTTAAGTAATAATATATACATAATTATAAAATATATTGGCATTAAGTAAACTTCTATTATGTTGGTCCTGATAAAACACTAGATAAAATAGTATTTAATGAATACTGAGTGAACCTAATGATTATTGGATACTTTGTAACAGATTTTCCTTATAAAAACCCACATTCGGGAGAGGAAATAAATCGATCTTTTTATGGGGGTGTTGGTAATGTAGCTTATAATTTGGCAATTGCTATGATTAAAAGGGGCCATAAGGTATATATTTTTACATCTTCTCTTGATTCTAAAGATTCTATAGAAAAATATGGTGAATTGGTTATCTATAGGTATAAATCAAACTTTATGATTGGTGATTCTCCTTGTTCAATAGGTTTGATCTATAAGCCTTTATTTTTAAAACTGAGCCTTGATATTGTTCATATTCATGCGGGAAATCCGCCATCTACAATTACAGGTTATTTGTATTCGAGAATATATAAAATACCTCTGGTAGTTTCTTATCATGGAGATGTAATATTGAACTTTGGCACATTCATAAGAAAGTCTTTTGTGTATTTTTATGGCAGTTATTTACTTCCTCTTATTTTGGGTTACTCTAATACTGTTATCTCTCCTTCTATCAATTATATAGCAGGCTCTCCTTTATTGAGTAGGTTTCAAAAAAAGATTTCTGTCATTCCAAATGGAATTAATCTTAGCGCCTTTAATATTTTACTATCAAAAGATGATTGCAAAAAAAAGTTAAATTTACCCCTTGATAAAAAAGTAATCCTTTTTTTAGGTGGATTGAATCCTCATAAGAATCCAGAAGTGTTATTAAATGCTATGCCTTCAATATTAATGGAAAAACCTGATACTTTGCTGCTTTTTGTTGGTGATGGTGGTTTAAGGGAAAAACTTGAAAATCTTTCTATTACACTAGGCCTTGGAGAAAGTGTTTTATTTGCGGGGTATATTGAAGAAGAATTAAAACCATTATACTATAAATCCTCTGATATCTTTTGTTTGACTTCTATAAGAGAACCTTTTGGTATTGTTAATTTGGAAGCAATGGCTAGTGGTATCCCTATTGTTGCATCTAATTGTGGGGGAGTTTTAGATTTTGTGCAGGATGGCAAAAATGGATTTTTAGCTTCACCCCAAGATTCGAGAACATTTTCAGAAAATATACTGACGCTTTTAAAAGATGATTATAAAAGGTTAAAAATGGGATATATTGGCAAGCAAATGAGTGTTAGTTACTCGTGGGATAAAATTTCTAAATTAACTGAAGATATTTACATTAAACTCACATCTGCTAATAAACACTGATATTATGACACTTTCCATTAAAACAGCTAGAGTTTTATATTTATTATTATGTAGTGCTTTTATATTAATTGCGGCACTCTGTCTGAGTCTAAATAATTCTTCTATAAATGGATATGAACCTCATATTTACAAGTCTTATTCTTTAGAACTTTTTATTTTGTTTTTGTTGCTACTTTACTCATTGCTCATCATCAGTTATTTTGTATTATTCAATGTAAACGAAACTAAACTCCTAGTATATCACACTGTGTTATTAGGATTAGTATATTGGATTGTTTTAACATTTCCTCAACTAATTAAGTACGCTTTTTATGGTAGAGGCGACATCCCTACTCATTTAGGCTATACCATTGATATTTTAGAATCAGGTAGTACAATTTCCATCTATCCATTCGATAAAATTCTGGTCTCTATAATTTCGTTATTTACAGGAATTTCGGAAAGAATTATAATCCAATATATTG
>NZ_JAUXNK010000089.1 GCF_030682845.1 Methanolobus sp.
GAACTATCTAAGATAGCGTAAGCTATCCTAAAATTAAGGTGAAAAGGAACAAAAACATAAAAATCTTGGATGAAGTGGGACGAGTAACAACTTGAATTTATCAGATGCTTAAAAAAAGAGGGTTAATCTGAATCCTCTATAGTAACCCGTAAGATTAGCGTATATCTCATCCGCAACTTCTTCGTGATAAGTGTGAGTGGTCATATTCCTGTCATCGGTCATCTGCAAAGCCAGAACGGTTTCTTCATCGTTTATGTATACCTATCCTGAAAGCTTCCCTGAAACATGATTTGGGAGAGTTGCAGACTATGCCCTCTACGTCTTTCATGTACTCCTTTGTGAGTTTCCAGGTGACCTCAAATGTGTACTCGAATCTCTGGATTGATGCGTCCCTCACTATTGGAGATAAAGGTTCCCTCAGCACCTCTTCGAGCGTCCTTAGAGCCCTTCCTGCATCGTTTGCTACCAGCTCTAGTTTTTCCATAATATTCCCTCTTCCAGTACTTTCTGCCTGAAGGCATTCGAAGTCTTTGAAACATCAACAACGTCCACACTATATGGAATATTCATATTCTCCAGCCTTTCTTTCAGGAGGGTCAGTTTTGTCCTGCTGTAAGGCCCGTGAGGAATAATACCGACATCAATATCCGAAACCGAATCGGAATCGCCTCTTGCCCTCGAGCCGAACAGGACCACGCCAACGTTCTCTTTTGCAAATGTCTCAAGTACGGCTTCCTTTACCTGAAGCAGGGATTTTTCAAACAGCACAGGATTTTCATGCATAAAGAGCTTCCCTAATGGCATTTCCATACCCATTACTGATCAAGTAGATACCCATTACTTATACTCGCCAGTAAAGTTTAAATCGTTAACCCAAAAGATAATCAGTCTTACTGAACAAAGACAAAGCATCATTACCCCACTGGCGGCATTTTCCTCCGTTCACCGGCGGCGAACAATGGGCTAACCATTTTTACCAACCAATGCAAGACAGTTTTTACCAATACCTGCATACAATGTAATGAAAAGATCAAAAGTAGAAAGAAGAGATGCCTGAAAGAAGACCGGCAACTGACGACGTCCTCATGCGCTGGATGAGGACGGAGGTTACAAAGATCAATGAGGGCATAGTCACCGAAAGCAAAAGTCTTGCCCAGTTACTCCAGGAGGAAAAGCCGACCTCAATAACTAAAAACGGGAATGAGTACGCTTTTGATACTGATGTTCTCAAGCTGTCTCAAAACTACACCAGACTGTCAAACCGGGGTTATAAAATTGTAAACTGAGTTTCTGAGTGTAGTTTCGGTACGGTTATAACTTCTATCTTTGCTATCTATTAATGGAACTATGTCCTGAATCTGGGGTTGTCAGATGGCAATCTATTCTTATACTCAATATATGACACAAGGCGATCGAGGATAGACCATCTGCCTTCACAGCATAAAAGGAAACAGCTACTAGGGTTCTGAGGAGGAAATTGATCATGGAGCCAATGAAATTTACCAATATCAGCATTCTTGGGGGTAAGGATGCAGCACCACGGTCCGAGAGAAAAGCTGCTGGTAAAGCTTTGCGTAAGCAGGTGCCTCTTGAGAGCCATGGGGTCTGGAAGCCTGCCCAGGATCGTCCCGATCCGCTCTCACTCCTGCAGGCACAGGACGAAGGCCGTTTGCAGCATCTCCTGCCCATAAAGTACGGCCGTATGCTAGCCTCACCTTTTGCCTTCCTGCGCGGTTCAGCTGTTGTGATGGCGGCCGATCTGGCAGCTACACCAGTGATGGGCATCCAGACCCTTTTATGCGGTGATGCTCATCTTGCCAACTTTGGCCTCTTTGCAACGCCGGAACGCAAACTGGTCTTCGATATAAACGATTTCGACGAAGCGTTTCCCGGGCCATGGGAATGGGATCTGAAGCGCCTGGCGACCAGTGCCGCAGTGGCAGGTCGTGAGATAGGCCTGAGCAGGAAAGCATGCAGGGATATAGCTGTCACTATTTCCAGAAACTATAGCGATGCCATGAAGCGCTTTTCAGAGATGCACACTCTGAATGTCTGGTACTACACTGTGGACGCTGACGCTATTCTTGAAGTCTTTCAGCTTTCATCATCGGAAAAAGGGAAGAGAACGGCTGAGAAGACAATCGCTAAGGCACGCAGTAAGACCCAGGAGAGGACCCTGGAACAGCTAACGGCTGTCGAGAATGGTCACCGGCATATCATAAGCAATCCGCCACTACTGGTCCCAATGCATGAGATGGACTTCTCTCAATTTCTCAATCCTGACGAGCTGAAGCGGATGTCAGATGATTTCGTTGAGGATGCCTGGTCCCAATACCTGGAAAGCCTACCTGACGAAAGGCGCTTTCTGTTGCTGCGTTTTCATATCCTCGACTCGGCCCTTCGGGTAGGTGGGGTAGGCAGCGTGGGAACACGCTGTTTTATTGCGCTGTTGCAGGGCGGGGCTGAAGACGAGTTTTTGATGCTGCAACTGAAAGAGGCCGGTAGATCCGTGCTTGAGGACTATGTTCCCAAGCGTCCCCATGTGCAGCCTGCCCGTAGAGTTGTGACTGCCCAGCGCCTGATGCAGGCTGCCAGTGACATGTTCCTGGGTTGGCATACTGGCCAGGTGAAGCAAGTGGACTATTACTGGCGCCAGTTCAAGGACATGAAAGGTTCTTTCGACGTGACCAACATGGACAAGTCGTCGTTCAGGGTTTATGTGACTGTATGCAGCTGGTGCCTGGCCCGAGCCCACGCACGCACCAGTGACGCCTCTTCAATCAGCGGCTACCTCGGCAGCGGTAAATCCTTTGCCGAAGCAATCGGTGACTTTGCGGTTGCTTATGCCGACCAGACCGTAAGAGATCATCAGGCACTTGTGGAGGCAGTCCGGTCGGGTCGCATTCAAGCCAAAACAGGGATATAAAGCGCGACACTACCTGACATTATCTTTGCTGGATGTGGATTCCGGGATACTTTGACCCTTATCTCACATTTCGCAGGTCTCCCCTCAGATGATCATGAGAGTGAAATGAACCGGTTACATTAAAAATATTCAGATTTTAACTTGACGTGCGGAATGTGAGCTAAAAGAAATGGTTGATTTGATTACTTGAAGAGGAAATAAATGCTGGAATACAAACGGAATTTTAGCAGGAAAGCCAAGTAACCTATGTTGATAAGTGAATATTGATCTTTGCCGAATAAAGTATAAAGGAAAATTGAACTGGAATTTTGTCCAATTGTAGAATTTAAAAAAGTTTTGATACAACTTGTTCTGGAGGTTTTCAAGAAAAAGCTGCCTCCAGAACTTCACCATAAACAGAAGTTACCAATTGTCTATTTCTACAGCCCGAATGTACCCGATAGCTGCTACCTTAATGATTTCCATGCTCTCCATGCCCTGCAGGTTCTTGGAGAGCTCAGTAAACTGCACCGGATGCAACTGGGAAAAGTATGGGTTGGGAGAGCGATCGCTTATTCAATCATGAAGAAATACCCTACAGCCATAAGATAGCTATATCCTGAGATCTTTCCTGTTCCCAGGCAAGGAATAATTGCAAATAATATATAGTACAATACTGCCCCATTAACATCACAGAGTTCTAAGGTAGAAGATCATGACATCCATCCAATCCATCAACCCTGCAACAGGCAAAGTCATCAGTGAAGTGGAAATGCATACAGAAGAGCAGGTGAGCCGGATGCTCAAAAAGTCTGCTGGGACTTTCAGGGAATGGAAAAGAACGGATGTTGCCGAGCGCAACGAGCTTCTTAAAGGCTTCGCGAAGATGCTGCGGAAAAACAAGCAGCAATATGGGGAGCTTATAAGCACTGAAATGGGGAAAGTCATCAAGCAGGCTGTTCCGGAGGTCAGCAAATGTGCTGACATGTTCGATTATTTCGCAGATAATTCAGAAAAGATGCTGGAACCGGAACCTGCGGAAGCAGGTTCATGCAACTCGTTCATCCATTATGAACCCGTAGGCACCGTGCTTGCCATCAAGCCATGGAACTTCCCCTTCTGGCAGGTGCTCAGCGCGGCCGCCCATGTGCTGGCAGGCGGAAACGTCATGCTGCTCAAACACTCCGGTTACGTGCCACTGTGCGCACTGGAGATGGAGAACATCTTTGTAGAGACAGGATTCCCTGAAGGCGTCTTCCAGACGCTGCTCATAGACGGGAGAGCGGCATCCTCACTCATCTCAAGAAACGAGGTCAAAGCCGTATCCTTCACAGGAGGACACGATGCCGGACAGAAGGTTGCCGAACTTGCTGCCCGCAACTTCAAGAAGTTCGTGCTGGAACTGGGTGGAAGCGACCCGTTCATAGTCCTTGGTGATGCCAACGTAGAAATGGCGGCAAAGGTCGGTGTAGCAAGTCGTTTTCTTAATAGTGGCCAAACATGTATAGCAGCCAAGCGCTTCATTGTCACAGAATCAGTGACAGAGGAGTTCACGGAAAGGTTTGTGGAACTGACCGGCAAACTCACTATTGGCGACCCCCTGGACCCGAAAACAGATATCGGGCCGATGGTCCGGGAAGAGCAGCTCCGGATAATAGAAGATCAGGTCCAGGATGCTATATCCAGAGGTGCTAAGGTTCTCGTCCCGGGTGGGAGGATGAAAAGTGAGGGTTATATGTATTCCCCTACAGTTCTCGCTGGTGTGAGCACGGATATGCGGGTCATGAGAGAGGAGACATTCGGCCCTGTGGCACCCATCATTACGATCAAGGATGAGAAAGAAGCTATGGAGCTTGCAAACGACTCGGAGTTCGGCCTGGGCGCCAGCGTGTGGAGCCAGGACCGTGAGAGGGCCATGAAAGTTGCCTTGGAACTTGAAACCGGCATGGTGGGCATTAACTCGTTCTGCACGCCCCAAGCCTGCCTGCCTTTTGGCGGAGTGAAGAAAAGCGGCATGGGCAGGGAGCTTTCCAGGCACGGGTTCCTTGAGTTCATGAACATAAAGTCGATAAAGATGATGTAAGAGTCAACCTGTGAATATCCGATCATCTTTCTTTTTTCATTGTGTAATTTGTTAAAATTTGCCCGTTTACGATAACCTGGTTTTCACTCATCAGAATAAAACCCATTCTCTCAAAAAAGGGCCTGGCTACTTTTGATGCCTCTACAATCAGTTTTTTTCTGTATCTGTCCCGAGCGAATCTTTCAATGTGATAATAAAGGTCTTTCCCAATCCCTTTACCCTGGTGATCAGGATCTACAAAGAAATAGTCGATATAACCGGGTGGACCAATGCTCATAAAGCCAACGATCTTTCCGTTATCACATGCCATATAGGTTTTTACACATCTTAACCTTTGATCCCATTTCAAGTATTCCGGCGGTTTCGGAGCCCATGCTTCTTTCTGTTTTTCTGAATAGATCGACGGATCTATCGCATGCACAGTTCTGTGAAAGAGATCAGCTATTTCTTCCAGATTTGTTCCTGAATATTCAGCAATAATCATGTCCTGTTACAGAGAGGCTCACCACAACTATAACAGTATCCTTTATGGACACAGATGGTGCCCCCGCATTTTGAGCAGGCCCATCGTGTCTTCTCGTTCGCGAAGAACTGTTCAAGACCATAGGTTTTGATATTCTCAAGGTTCTCGATCATGCCCATATTGTATTTGGTCCGATATCTTTTATCCAGTCGCTTCAGTTTGTCACAGGGGAACTTTTCGCACTCGAAGCAAAACCCGGGAGCATCTATCGGAAAGCTTTCGCAGTGTTTGATCCTGCACTTAGTGCAGCTGATTGGCTTATTGGTATCAGGTGCCCTGCAACCTGGACATTTCCTCTTTTCCCGCAGATATGCCATGCATACACCACAATTCATTCCACATGGTGCAATAAGTGAAACCTCATTCAGGGAATTCATAAATTGTGACCCTCTACTTTTTATTCTTCAGGGCTGCTCCGATAGTGATACACATTACCGGAATCACCACATATCTCAATCCAATCTGGGCAAAGTAATCCGCAAGAGACATCCCGGACATGGGAATCAACACCAGCAGATCCAGCAGTATGTTTATGCCGAACCATGTTAATCCGAGAATTACTCCTTCTCTGAGATAGTCTGCACCTATATTCCTGAAATAGGATACCAAAAGAAATGCAGCGGTGATAGAACCGACCACGATCATGATCGACTTGAACAGGAATATGTCAATTGTCAGTTCTCCTTCCCTTGTATAAAACAGGAAGGAAGCCAGAAAAGGTATGAGCCATGACAAAAAGCCATAAACTAAATTTTTAAGATATTTGTTTTGCATAGTGTTTATTGGAAAATATTATCTATTTAAAGATTTGTATTATAAAGCGCTTTGAAGAACAGCGGTCCTGAGAGGATTACAATTGATTATCCCGATTGACTCTGTTTTTAAAAGCAATTCCAAGTTATTACTAAGCAATATTTTTATATTTTAATAGTAAGTAATACATACAACCACTTTTATATGTAAACAAATCCAACTGAAATTGGGGAGTAGTCAAGCCATTTACTGAAGGATATTTCCTTCAAAACACTTTACCGGGGGACATTGATATGGAAAGCATCAGATCTGTTAATCCTGCCACAGGAGAAGTTATCGGAGACTTCGAACTGGATACTGAATACATTGTGGAAGATAAGATAAGACTATCCGGGAAATATTTTAAGGACTGGAAAAGCACATCGCCTTTTGACAGGTCCATGTACCTTGACAATGTAGCGGGAGTCTTGAGGGAGAGGAAAAAAGAGCTTGCCGGGATGATAACCCGGGAGATGGGTAAGCCTGTTAAAGAATCATTGGGAGAGGTCGAGAAATGTGCCTTGCTGAGTGAGTACTTTGCCCGCAATGTCGAGAGGTTCCTTGCTGCGGAGTTCGTGGATACAGATGCCGAAACATCCGGTTTCCTGTATGAGCCCATGGGTACGATCCTGAACATAATGCCTTGGAACTTTCCATTCTGGCAGGCAATGAGAGCAGCCATTCCTGCACTTGCAGGTGGGAACGTCGTGCTACTCAAACATTCCAGCAATGTATCTATGTGTGCCCTTGAAATAGAGAAGATATTCTGCGCGGCCGGAATGCCTCCGGGAGCATACCAGACCCTGCTCATCAGGGGAGAGACCGCTTCAGGGCTGATATCCAGGGAAGAGATCAGGGCGGTATCTTTTACGGGGAGTAATCCTGCCGGACAGAAGGTAGCATCTGAGGCAGGCCGGTATATGAAGAAGTACGTGCTGGAGCTTGGCGGCAGTGACCCGTTTATCGTACTGCGGGATGCGGATGTAGAAAAAGCAGCTGAAGCTGCCGTAAAGTCCAGGTTCCGTAATGCAGGGCAAAGTTGCACTGCAGCCAAGCGTTTCATTATTGCGGAATCTATAGCTGAGGAGTTTACGGAAGAATTTGTGAACAGGACCGAGAAGCTCAAAGTAGGCGATCCCATGGACCCTGCCACCCGGATAGGTCCTATGATAAGCGCAAAGCAGCGGGAGAAACTGCAGAAACAGATCGATGATACACTGAAAATGGGTGCCCAAGTCCTGCTTGATGGAGGGAATATGGAAGGGGACGGGTTCTTTTATATGCCAACAGTACTCACGCATGTAAAGGAAAATGCTCCTGTCCTCACTGAGGAAACCTTCGGTCCCGTGGCTCCTATAATAACATTCAGTGAAGAGAAGGAGGCTGTCAGGCTGGCCAACAGTACAAGGTTCGGGCTTGGTGCAAGTATCTGGACCGAGGACAGGGACAGGGCCATGGACCTGATAAGAAACATACAGGCCGGTGTCATTGCTATTAACCATATGGTAACATCTGATCCTGCCCTGCCTTTTGGTGGCTACAAGGAAAGCGGTATCGGCAGGGAATTGTACAGGGTAGGCATGCAGGAATTCATGCAGATCAAGTCTTTAAAAGTGTACTAGGCGGTTGAAAATGAAAGGCAGCGATCTTTTTGTAAAATGTCTTGAGAATGAAGGTGTGGAATATATCTTCGGAGTGCCCGGAGAAGAAACCGTTGATCTGATGAACTCGCTCTCAAGATCAAACATAAAGTTCATTGTTACAAGGCATGAGCAGTGCGCGGCTTTCATGGCAGATGTTTACGGCAGGATAACCCATAGGCCGGGGGTATGCCTAGCCACGCTGGGCCCCGGTGCCACAAACCTGATAACAGGAGTTGCTGATGCCCACCTTGATAAAGCGCCACTGGTGGCCATTACCGGGCAGGCCGGCCTTGAAAAAACGCATAAGGAATCGCACCAGTACATTGACATAGTGGCGGTTTTCAGGCAATTCACAGGATGGAACTCCAAGGTCACAAGGCCAGATTTCATTCCAGAGATCGTGCATAAGGCATTCAGTATTTCCAGGGACAGGCATGCTGCAACACATATTGAACTCCCGGAGGATATCGCCCAGGAAGATAGCTCAAAGGAGCCGCTTTTCAAGACAAGCTATCCTCATATCACCTCTCACGATGAGAGTGAACTGAACAAGGCCGCTGAGATGATAATGGAGAGCTCGTGTCCCCTTATTCTTGCAGGCAATGGGGTATTCAGGGGTGATGCCTCATACGAGCTGAGAAGGTTCGTTGAGTTCACGGGTCTGCCGGTGGTCACGACGTTCATGGGAAAGGGAGCTGTGCCTGCAGACAATGAACATTATCTTGGCTCAATGGGCATCAAGGACAGAGACCATGTGATCTGTGGTTTTGATATGGCTGATCTTGTCATCTGCGTTGGTTACGATTATGTGGAATACAGCCCTCGTTTCTGGAACTCGGACAGATCGAAACGTATAGTGCATATACATGCCGACCGTCCGGAAGTGGATGAAAGCTATATACCGGACATCAGTCTAACCGGCGATATCAGGCAGGCGCTTTTGCGCCTGACACAGCTCTGCAGCTTCAAAGGCATGCCGGAAAGACTGGAGAGAGTGCGCCAGAGAATGAAGGCCGAGCTTGAGAACTTCAGTGAGGACATGTCTTTTCCCATGAAGCCCCAGAAAATCATATACGACATCAGGGAATGCCTTTCAAGGGAGGATATAGTGATCAGCGATGTTGGAGCGCATAAACTCTGGGTCGGCAGGCTCTTCCCTGCATACGAGGCCAACACGGTCTTTATCTCTAACGGTCTTGCATCAATGGGATTTGCACTTCCGGCAGCAATAGCAGCCAGTCTTTTGAAACCGGAGCACAGGATCGTAGCTGTTGCGGGGGATGGTGGATTTCTGATGAATGTTCAGGAGCTTGAAACCGCTGTGAGACTTGGCTGCAGCTTTGTCGTGGTCATTTTCAATGATTCTAAGTATGGCCTGATAGAATGGCATGATAAAAGGAAGTTCAAAGAGAGCATGGGCACTGATTTCACAAACCCGGATTTTGTAATGCTTGCAGAGAGCTTTGGGGCAAGAGGTATGAAGATTGAGAGTGCCGGGGAGTTCAAGCCTAAGCTCAAAGAAGCCCTCATCCAGGGAGGAGTATGGATATTTGATGTCAGGGTGGATTATTCAGAGAACTTCAAGCTCACGGAAAAACTGAGCAATAATATGTGTCAGATATGAGAGAGCTTCGATTTCAAAGCTATCAGGTCAGGCCTTTATTATTTATGACATCAAAATTGGCGTAAATGTACTTTTTTGCCTACCTTTAATTAAATCGGCGATAACGAAATAATAGAACTGCAAGTTCGTAGTTGCCAGCACCACGAATGAGTCCTGAAAAACAATACAGGAAAAAGGGGCAGGCCTGATCACATGGATTCAGGCGCACCCAACCCCAGCGTATCCAGGGTGCTTGCAAGCACTATCCTTGCGCAGTCAACCAGAGCCAGCCTGCTGGCCCTTATGTTGTCGTCCTCTGCACTGAGCACAGGCACGAACCTGTAGAACTGGTTGAAGGATTCGGCAAGCTCCCTTGCATATATAGCAATAGCATTCGGCTTTAGTTCCCTTGCGGAAGTTTCAAGAACGCTGTCAAAAGAAGCCATCTTCTTGACAAGGCTCACTTCCGTATCTTCAACCAATAGCGAAGGGTCTATTGGGGACTCGGGATCCCACAAGCCATCTTCCTCTGCTTTCTTCAGGATATTACATGCACGCGCATGGGAGTACTGTATGAACGGCCCCCCCTGCTTCTCAAAATCGAGGGCTTCTTCCCAGTCAAAGACAGTGGATTTCTCAGGAGAGACTTTTACGATGTCGTACCTGACAGCACCTATTCCCACGGTCCTTGCAACTTCCTTCTTGAACTCTTCCGACATCTCCGGGCGACGCTTGTCGACTTCAATGTATGCCTGCTTCTCTATCTGGTCCAGAAGGTCGTCAGCTGAAATGAACTTGCCCCTGCGTGTGCTCATTGAGCCTTCGGGCAACGATACGAACTCGAATATAACAATCTCAGGCTCAGGTTTGCCTATCAGTCTTAGGGTTGCCTTGAGCTGTCCCGATATGAGCTTATGATCGGCTCCCAGCACATCTATCATCCGGTCAGCTCTCTCGCTCTTCCATTCATGGTAGGCGAGGTCACGTGTGGTATAGAGGGATGTGCCATCGGTGCGCTGTATGACAAGGGTCTTCTCAAAACCATAATCTGAAAGGTCAACTACAAGTGCACCCTTGTCGACCTCAGTCTTTCCTGTGGCCTTAACTTCTTCTATTATCCTGGTAACTGCGCCTGAGCGGATAAAACCTGACTCATGAGGGAAACTGTCGTGCTGTACGTTCATACGCAGCAGGGTTTCCCTGATACCTGCTATAGCCAGGGAGACAGCTTCATCAAACCCTTTGATGGTCTTCTCATCACCCTTTTCTACGAGCTGCATAAGCCTGTCAATCTCAGCTACCTTTGCAGGGTCTTCGGTCAGTTCGACATTGGCCTTAATGTAAACATCTGCAATCGCATGATCGGGCTTTCTGGATGTATCAAACTTAAAACGTGAGAGAGCCCACGAAACGATAGCTATCTGGCGACCCATATCATTTACGTAATACTGGGTCTCCACATCATACCCTGCCCTTATGAGAACTCTCTTGAGAGTGTCTCCGATAATGGAGTTGCGTATATGACCCACATGCAAAGGTCCGTTAGGATTTGCAGACGTGTGCTCCAGAAGGATACGTCCATTGCAGAAACCGCCTCCGAAATCTGAGGTCTCTGCCCTTATCCTGAAGACAGTCTCATCCACATAGTCGCGTGATGCATCTATATTGATATAGGGACCTATTGCCGTCACCTTGCCGATGAGAGAGCCATCGGGAAGAAAAACAGCATCTGCTATTTTCCGGGCAAGCTCCGCAGGGTTCTGCCTGGCCTGGGAGGCAAGCCTGAAGGCTACCTTTGAAGCTATATCAGCATGCTGGGAAGGCTCCAGCCCAAGGTCTTCTGCCTGCAGGCCCATGGAGGCAAGGGCATCCGTAAGAACTGAAGTGACCTGTTTTTTAAACTCAAGGAACACAATAACACCTCGATTAAGGGGTCATACACCCGTATTGAACCTCAGTATTGCCACGATCCCGCCAAATGCGTTGAAGAGCTGGGAACCTTCGTCAAAGTCGGTTGAGACGAATTCCACATTAGTGGCCATCTGGTCAGCAAGCTCGGATAGTTCATCGACGATATCGGCCCTCTCAACAACCTCAAGATGGGTGCCACATACAGGACATGTACCTGAAGCGTCCGGGTGCTCACCCGGCTTGAAGTCCCGTGTGATCTTATTCTCATAGTCCCCCGTAGGACAGCGCAGGGTTATCCGTTCAGCCCTGAGACCTTCGGATATCAGCAGTACCTCCACGGCACCGATGCTCAGGTTTTGACGCACCTGGGCCTCACCGTATGCGGCTTTCCCTGAATCCGATACGAGCTCTTTCAGGAATCGCTGCACCAGCTTCTTCTCAACCATCAGGTCGAGGTCCGAAAGCTTTTCACTTGCAGCATTAACAAGCTCTGAGAGTCCAGATTCATCAGTATAGGCGATATCGAACATCCCGAGGACCTTCTTCTGTATCTCATGGTGGAAGAACTCACCAGCCTCGAACTCCTCTTTTGTTGGGGAAGGGCCTCCGATGAGCACACCTTCGAAGTCTTTCTGGTTCACACCCATAAAGACTTCGCTGGCAGACTCACCTATGCGTTTGAAAAACTCATGAATAGCGATAAGTCTGAGCTGCTGGTACCTGTGGGCACTCTGACCTCCTTTTCTCTGTTTTCCCGGGACGGAAGATGTCATGTGCCTGAAAGCCTCTATATGTTTACCTACCAGTAGGCCGACTGTAGCTTCCCTTCTGTCAAGCACTAGCAGGCCGTAGGTCTTGGCGTCCCTCAACATTTCCTCAAGAGGCTCAAGGTAGAACGAGGAATCACAATGATACCTGTAAGTGATGATTGGCTGGGGTGGCTCAACTATCGTAGTCTCCATGTTCGTCTTATTAGCACCTATATCAACGGCACCTGTAAAGAACACAATGCCGTTCTCCGGAACTTCCACATATCTCAGTCTGGAAAGCAGGGATTCCACAGCACCCTGGACATTATCCTTTGTCACCTTGGACTTGATGTTGGCCGCCTGACCGTGCTCTGTCCTGAGCTGGGAGGTGATATCGGATATTTGCTTAGTAGGAGGGATATAGAGAGAGATCAGCTCTGTACCGCGACCTTTCTTGGTACGCAGTTCCTCGAGCTTCTTTTTGAATTCATATTTAGAATGAGCAGATTGTTCTGACATATTGGAAATACTCCACAATTAAAGTGCATTTAAGATGAGTTCCTATCTTCGATTAGGTTGAGGTGCATATGTGTATCTAACTATAAATATAGGTTGTGACAGAGCCACATGATACAGTATCATACCAGAGGGGAAACGGTGCCGTCTTTAGAGATTAACACGACCCTGCTTATCTCAACATCGTCAGCGATCCTGTATCCAAGCAGGTTTGCAAGTTTATCCGAGAAATCAAGTACTTCATGGTGGGAGGGCATCGCTTCACGCGGAAGCCTCTTCCTTGAAAAACCCAGGTGCATGTAAGCCTTCACCTCGATGTAATCAGGTTCTGCTTTGCGTATTAGTTCTGCGTAGCCTTCGTGGTTGAACATATTAAGGTCTTTTATGAGCGTTATACGTATAACTGTCCTGGTTTCCTTTTCCCTGAGTATCTCAAGGGAATGTCCTATCCTTTCCCAGAGGTCCGCTGATTTGGGACCGCAGACCTTCTCGTAGGTTTCCCTGTCAGGAGCCTCCAGGCTCATGTAAAGCTGAGACGGGTTTATACGCTCCATCATCTTAGGATTGGTCCCGTTGCTCACAACAAAAGTAGTGAGCCCCTGCCTTTTGAACTCTTCAATGAGTTCCGGGAGATGTGGAAAAAGAGTAGGTTCTCCTGAAAGTGATATTGCCACATGCCTGGGGTCGTTCCCTTCCATCCAGCGTTCTTGGAGGGCAGACCCACCAAAGCCTGATATGAGTTTTCTCTGTGACTCAATACAAGACCCCACTATTTCCACTGGAGAGTCCCATTCCACAGGCATTGACACATCCACCTCGGTGGGCCTCCAGCAGTGCAGACATCTCTGGTTACACATAAGCGTAGGCGTCATCTGTAGGCACCTGTGGGACTTGATACCATAGAAAGCAGCCTTATAGCATGCACCCTCATCCTGCATGGACCTGCGAAGCCAGAGGCAGGTCTTGACAGCGGAATGCCTGCCTGCAAGACTGTATCCCTGTTTTCTCAACAGGCTGTTAAAGTCAGTTATATCCTCAGTTTTTTCTTTTCTTCTGGACATTTGAGCTGTAGTTATTTTTCAGGTATATATAATATATGCAAATGCACTGAAGGGAGCACTGGAAGAAAACAAGAAAGAATAAACGAACGCAATGTCAGGAGATACTCAAGCTTACCATGCATCCCTATAAGTACAACAGGACAAGAAGGGAAATGGATAATAGTAAACCCTTCATTGTACGTTGTCAGGGGAACCAAAATACTAAAATTCAACCCGATGGAAGGTTCATATACTGCTACACAGGCCTTAAGCGAGTATGTTTACGCAGGCTTTAGATCCCCGGGTCATCCACTGCCTTTCCCGGAGTGAATAACCAGTTACCACTGTACTAACGGTTTCAGACGTGCTTGTCTCTGTTTTAAACGCTCGCTTGCTGAGAGAATATTCCATTGAGATTCCCTTATCTGCTGCTGTGTTTATTAATCCGGCTTTTCTGTTCTTGAGAGAGTATGACATAATCATATATTTTCACTTCCTAGATTCAATTCTATTTACTTTAATATTTATGGCTCTTCGCCATCTCGACCATTGCCCTGAGGTTCTCAGTAGGTGTCTTGCTGACAATACCACATCCAGGAGCAAGTAATCCCACACCTGCATCCAGCACTTTCTGTGATGCTTCCTTTACAACTTCAGGTGTCTGGTTCCAGAGAACATTAACAGGATCGAGGTTACCCACAATAATGGCTTTGTCCACCTTGCTTACGGCAGTTGCAACGTCCACGTTCTGGTCAACACTGATGGAGTCCACACCGGAAGACTCCATAAGGGCCAGGCCCTTGGTAGTGTCACCGCAGATGTGCAGTACAGTGGCGACGTTGAGCTCACGCATTGCATCGACTATTTTTTTGTGGTATGGGACCACGAACTTCTCATAGAACTGGGCGCCAATGAGCTGGGCGCTTGCTGTAGGGTCGATGATGACCATTGTATCCGCACCGTTCTCAGCCATCTTTTTTGCATAGGCAATGTTGAATTCGGTCGTGAACTCCATAAGGGCCAGACCAAATGCCTCGTCCGTGAAGATTGCCATGAACCAGTCGTCACCGTTCATGTGCTGGGCAAGGGAAAAAGGACCGATCATGCTCCCCATGATTGGGAGTTCCTTGCCATACTTGTCTGCGAGTATCTTTATAGCATCGCACACGACACTGATCCTGCCTTTGTTGATGTCGTATCCGCTAAGCTTCTCAATGTCTGCGGCGTCCTTTACCACATGACCGACAACGGAAGGCTGCTGCTCTCTTGTTCCCGCCTTGATCTTGCAGCCGAAGAACTCGGCCTCTGCAGTGATATCAAAAGGAACACGTACGGCTTCAAAGCCCACGACGGTGTGGCCTGCTTCTGCAAGTGCTGCCATCTTCTGGGCATCTTCGTTGGCCTCTGGCCAGAAGGCTCCGGAGGCTTCCATCTGTTCTACTGTGCCTGTCTGTGTGAATGATACGGCAGGCATCCTGTCCACAGGCTGCCCTTTAAGGGCGCGAGCAAGTCTTTCTTTGGGGGTATATTCAACCATTATGATCAGACTCCATTATTATAATCTTTATTGTACATGAAGGAAATGTGAGTCCCAAGTATATATATTTTGTGTATGCACATGCGGAAAGTTTAAATATAAGCCTTATATGTTGGCCAAGCACAAACAATAAATATCAATAATCCTCTCATCAGTGGATACTTCATATAAAAAAGGAGTATATATCAGATATTCAATCGCCTGATATCTTTATTTAAAAGAAAGACCCTTTTAACACTCCTAATAATGTATTATAAAGCATTCAAAAATTCGATGTATTCTTTAGTTCTTTATTGTGTTTAGTAAAACCTATATAATAGCAAATTATATATACTTGAAAATCCGCCTCTTCTCTCGTGTGGCACGTGAAATGAAAGATCCTTGTCAAAATTCTCTTCTCTCAAAAAAAAGAACTGATTTTTAGATATATAGTTTACGATTAACTGGATTACAACATTTCATATTTACAAAAAAAGCAATATCTATAGCTAAAATTGATTTAGCATATTGGTGTGGGCTCAACCCGATATAAAGAAAAGTATATATGCTTCAAATAGAACACTGAATAAAAGAACAAAATAAGAACATGAAAAGTAAGGTCCTGACCAAAAGAGTTCTCAGATTATTTTTCTTTTCAAGGTGTCAAAATGCAAAACATGTACAAGTACCTCAAAAGCGCAATTGAGGGAGTTAACAGAACCGAAAAACAGCATGATCTTCTGATTTTCAAAAAATCAGAAGAGCTTGCTTTGAAATATGATATAAAATATGACGGGAAAAGTTTCGTACCTGATGACCTTGAACTTGCAGATGCGACTTTTGAAGCAGGCATAGAACTTTTGCATTCCGTAGGCATATACTGCAAAAGCACAGAAAAGGTAATCCAGATAGATGAAGAGGATATACTGAAATCCCTTAATGTAACAAACCCCCTGGAAATCGGCCGACTGAAAGAGAAAGTGACCGTACCCCACAGGTATCCAATGGCATCCATTCCTCCTGTGATCATCGGCGGACCAATGGGAGGAAGCATCTCCGAAGAGAATTTTCTTTATATAAACCTTAGCGCAGTACTTGAAAACGTAGTCCAGGGCATTTATAGCGGTGCAATGAAACAGTTCTGCGGCGAATATATCAGGCCAAAGAGCCCCCTGGAGCTACTTGCAGTCCTGAAAGCCGCAAGGAACGAAAGACTTGCCACAAAGATCGGTGGACGCGAAGGCCTGGCACTGATGGGACCCAGCACACCCACACTACCGTCATCATACATGCTGGTATCCTCTGACGAGCTCTATTCCTGTACCGATCCCCAGGAGGTTTACATGGATGACCTGAAGACCGACTATGAGACCCTGTCAAAATGTATTTTCCACCAGGAGCACGGCAACCACTATATTACCGGCCAGGTACCGGTCTTTGGCGGACCTTGCATTGGCTCGGCTGAAGGGCTGGCAATAATAGACGTGGCTGAAACCCTGCAGTCAAAAGTGCTTGCACACTCCAGCATTCACGGCTCCGGAGCTGTGCATTCAGAGACAGGCTCATCCTCTGCAAAAGAGATACTCTGGGCTTCCAACCTTGCCTCGCTTGCGATATCCCGTAACATGAACTATTATACTGCAAGATACTACTGGAACGCAGCCGGTATCTGCACCGAGATGATGTTCTACGAGACTGCGGCCCAGGCTATAGGCGATACCGTATGCGGCAGGGATATACTCCTCGGACCTGTAGGAGCACGCGGTGGAACCCCCGATCACTCATCCGGCCTGGAATCCAGGTTCATGGGCGAAATAGCCCAGATGGCAACTCACCTGTCACTCTCAGAAGCCAACCGTCTGGTAGCCAAAATATACTCAAGGTACGAGGATAAACTGAGCAATCCACCCGCCGGAAAAACCTTTGACAAGTGCTACAGGATAAAATCAGAGTACGACCTCGAACCTACAGAGGAATATACATCCATTTATAGAAAAGTGTCTTATGAAATAATGGGACATTTCCCGGAAGGAGGGGCTTGAGAAATCGTATAGAAATGGATGCAGCCAGCAATCATAATATTGTACTTTTTTTGATGAAAGCAAGTCTGCTATTATCACGACATGAGATTTAACATACAAATATATTAGTAAAAAGAGAACTGTTTCTGTTTACAATCAGCTTATCCTCTTAAAGAGGAGGTTATTCTACAAAAAATGAGGGTAGCCAGCGTGGATTAAGCGCTGGCTGCTAGGGAAGTGATAGACTTGTTTATCACAGCGAATTCTGGTCTTAGAATACCAGTCCAAGGTTCTCGAGCTTCTTGCGAGCGCCCTCATAGACCGTGACGTATTCTTCGGTAGGTGTTATGGTCTTGACATCATAACATTCCTGGAAGGTCTTACCCTGAGGTGCGGTTGCGTAGTTCTTCTCGTACATCTTGACGAGATTGTCGATTATCCTGTTGACCTCTTCTATTTCCATGCCTGCGGTTGCCTTGGCGACCTGTCCCATCATCCTGGCTTCCATACCCGTGGTCTTGTCCTGGACGACACCCTTGGCTGCTGCGACACCTGAGAGGATCTCACGGCCGGATGCTGTGTCAGTGATGGCCTGTGCTGAAGCTTCCAGCAGGCACATCTCTGTACACGGACCTGCACATGGGTAGTACTGGTTGCCTGAGAGAATGTCAGTGAACTCTGAGATGGTTGCACAGGTCCAGCCTGCGATCATCAGGGTTTCCCTGGTATTGGTCGACCCCCAGCGGATGTGCACCGGACCGTCAAGATGCCAGGTTGCATTGCTCATCACAAAGGCATTGAGGTGGGTTGCGATATCAACGATAGCAGTCTCTTCTATGCCACCGGCATAGCCACCGAAGATGGGCATCTGCTCATCCATGATGATGTTACTGTTACCCTGATAGTGTGCCAGCACACTTATTGCATCGAGGTCGATCTTGAGCTCATTGAGCTGGGAGACCTCGTGGCTGTCACTGCTAATCATGCCACCGGCACAGTCAGCAGAGATATTTCCCTGAGCGGACAGGGAAGTCTCTGGTCCCTATATACCCATGCCAGGTCTGCCGGCCATTGCCGCTGCGGTTTTGATAAGCCTTGTCTCGGTCTTGGCTGCAAGGATCTCGTAGGGGCTCTTGGGTATTGTCGGTTTTCCGCGCACTGACATCATTACACCGTTGACAATGGTGTCTACCTCTTTCTCAAGTGCGTAGCTCATGTGAACCGGCATGAACATGTCTTCGGAGATTGGGGAGCCAGTCGGACCTCCCTGGATTATGGGCTTGCGCTTGTCACCGACCTTTCTATTCTTTACGGTTACAGAGTCTCTGCCAGTACCCAGCACGAATTCCTTCTGGACATTGTTAATAGCGTCCCAGATCTCGTCCTCGGTGTATTTTACTACACGGCTTGTATCGGTACAGAAGATACCGCATTCCAGAAGCATTTCAAAACCGGCCTTGAACAGTTTCTCCATCATGTCCTTGTCGGTGGGAACGAACTCGCCCTTGAAGTCGATACCGTACTTCTGCTTGAGCTCCATTGACTTCATAGGGATTGTCATAAGGTCCCAGTCATCCTGGGACATTTTCTCTCCCTTCTTTGCACGGTCATAGAACTCGTAGCAATCAACTGATTTTCTGAATGTCATTTTGAAGCCTCCTTATTTCATCAGTCCCAGTGCGACACGTGCTGCTTCTGCGGCGTTCTCTGCGGTTGCATCGGCTTGGATATCAGTTATCCACTGCTTGGTGACAGGAGCTCCACCGAACATGACCTTGACAGAATCCCTGAGGCCTTCTTCCTTGAGCATCTCTATTGTGTCTTTCTGGCTCATCATAGATGTTGTCATGAGTGCAGATCCGACAAGCAGAATCTTTCCTCCTTTGTTCTTCTTGACCTCTTCGATGATGGTCTCATTTGATACATCCACTCCAAGATCCACTATCTTGAAGCCATTGGCACCGAGCATTGTTGACACAAGCCTGTGGCCTATATCGTGGA
This sequence comes from Methanolobus sp., assembly GCF_030682845.1. Classification (GTDB taxonomy): domain Archaea; phylum Halobacteriota; class Methanosarcinia; order Methanosarcinales; family Methanosarcinaceae; genus Methanolobus. The sequence goes on from NZ_JAUXNK010000089.1 coordinate 19,304, forward strand.
TGTCGCCTTCCTGGACAAAAGTGATGGCCATTCCAACGCCTTCACCAGCTTTCTCTTTTGCCAGTTCCGGAGTAAGTATTTCCATTGCAGCGTTCATAGCCTTTGCAGACATCATGATCTGAGGAAGGTAGATCTCTGCCGCTTCGAATTTGTCACCAACTATCTTCATTCCCATTGCAAGACCATCGTCGATGGCCTCGACTGCTGATATGCCTGCAGCCAGGGCTGCCTTTGTGGCCTCTACAGTACCGTTGATGTTCTGCTTGATAATTGCGTCTCTAAGATTGTCTAAGATTTCTTGTTTTGACATAAAGTGCCTCTTTTTAGTTGGTTTACGGCTGGTGGTAGCCTATTACCTAGTTACTAATATTTATATTTTTGTATTAGAAAGTGAGAAACCTTGCAAAAGCAAGGTTCTGCACAAATCCTTCCCATCATCTGATCTTTTGCCTGAATTTCTCACAGCAGTTAATTTTGATGTCCAGCAGCTTCTCGATATTCATCTTTGCTGCAATTCCCTTTGGAGCTCCTGCAACAGATGTTATGACACCGATACCCAG
>NZ_JAUXNK010000091.1 GCF_030682845.1 Methanolobus sp.
AAGCTTGACCCTGTGCGTTTACTTATCGCAGATGATGTGGGTATTGGTAAAACAATCGAAGCTTGCCTGATCGCTAGAGAACTCTTAGACAGGGGTGAGATTACCCGGCTATGCGTACTCTGTCCACCCCATCTGGCAGAGCAATGGCAAACGGAGCTAAGCACAAAGTTCCATATTGATGCCGAATTGGTGCTAGGCAGCACGGTACGTAGATTGGAGCGCAACTGCCGGGCTAACGAGTCGATTTTTGAGGTCTATCCCTATACTGTGGTATCCATAGACTATATCAAAAGTGACCGCCACAAAGCAGATTTCCTACGGACTGCACCAGAGCTGATTATTGTGGATGAAGCACACACTGCCAGCTTCGATGATTCTGGTAACAGCGGTAGGCATCAGCGATATGAATTGATCAAAAAACTCAGCCAAACTCCCAATCGTCACATGCTATTGGTTACTGCAACTCCTCACTCCGGCAATGAAAACGCCTTCCGTTCACTCTTGACCCTGCTCAACAAAGAAATCTCAGATTTTCCTGCGGATCTATCCGGAGCTCAGAACGAACAGCGTCGGCGCACTATTGCTCAGTATTTTATCCAAAGACGCAGAAGCGATATCGAAAACTACCTAAAAGAAAAGACTGTATTCCCAAGCCCTGAAGCTAAGGAAATCCACTATAAACTTTCTGAGCCTTATCGTGATTTGTTCAATAAGGCTCTGGATTATGCCCGGGAAATCGTCTGCGACAAAGCGGGTGGACAGCATCGACAAAGGGTTCGCTGGTGGTCTGCTTTGGCACTGCTGCGTGCTCTTGCTTCCAGTCCGGCTGCAGCGGCTGCCACTATGCGAAATCGCAGTGCCACTCTGGAAACAGAGACCGTTCCTGAAGCGGATGAGCTTGGCAGACGCCTGATTATGGATATTGATGACCACGATACCACCGATGCCAGTGACATCCTGCCCGGTAGTGATTCCTTTTCTGAAGCAGATGAAAATACCCTCAGTCGTAGAAAACTATTGGCTATGGCAAAGCAAGCGGAAGCTATCTATGGTGATCATGATTCCAAAATGCTGGGACTGGTAAAACCACTCAAAGACCTGCTCAAGGATGGCTTTAGCCCGATCATCTTCTGTCGTTTTATCCAGACGGCAGAATACCTGGCAGAGCAGCTAAGGGCTCGCATGCCCAAGGCAGTACAGATCATGTCCATCACAGGGCTTCTGCCTCCAGAGGAACGGGAAGGGCGTGTAAAAGAACTCTCTGAATATCCCTCCCGCATCCTGGTCTGCACGGATTGTCTATCTGAAGGTATCAACCTCCAGGATAGCTTTGACGCCGTAATCCACTATGATCTGAGCTGGAATCCCACCCGGCATGAGCAGAGGGAAGGACGTGTTGACCGCTTTGGTCAGCCACATCCAACCGTGCGTATGCTTACCTATTACGGGATGGATAACCAGATTGATGGCATTGTCCTGGACGTACTACTCCGCAAACACAAGCAGATCAAATCATCCCTGGGTATCTCCGTTCCTGTTCCTGCCGATACAGAAGCTGTAGTGGAAGCGATCTTCGAAGGCCTTCTGCTCCGGGAACAGTCAGGAAGAGGTGACCAGCTCATGATTACCGGGTTCGACGAGTTTTTCCAAGATGACAAAAAGAAACTGCATGATGCCTGGGAGATTGCCAAGGATAAAGAAAAACGCAGCCAGACCATGTTTTCCCAGATGGGTCTGGCAGCCAGAGTCGATGAGATCAAAGCTGAGCTCGATGCGATCAGGGATTCCATCGGTTCTCAGCTAAACATCAAGGATTTTGTAAAACAGACTCTTACCCACTACCAGGCCATTATCAAAGAGGTCAAGAATACATATCAGATAGATCTCTCTCCCGTGCCTGTTCTGGTCAAAGAAAGCTGTGGCTACTTGCCGGATAAGATTACTGTCAGCTTTGATCTTCCCGTTCAAGAAAAGGAGATCTACCTCTCCCGCACACATCCGATTGTGGAAGGCCTTGCTGATTTGGTCATGAACACTGCCTTGGATAGCAAAAACACTCACTGCATCGCCAGCCGAGCAGGAGTTATCCGTTCAGCATCAGTTCAGCGCAGGACAGTCCTCTTACTTATCAGATACCGCTTTCACATCACCCAAGCCTATGAGGATAGTGTATATCGCAGTCTAGTGGAAGACTCCCAAATTGTGGCTTTTACAGGATCACCTGAAGCCCCGGAGTGGCTGTCTGAGCAGGATGCCCAAGCTCTGCTTAGTGCCATTCCCTCCGAGAATGTCTTGCCCGAGCAAGCCCAAGCTCAGATAGAGCGCATTATTGAAAACTTCCAATCTCTGCAACCGGTTCTAAATGGCTTTGCTCAGCAGCGATCACTTGATTTGCTGGCATCTCATATCAGAGTACGTGATGCTGTTTTGCTAAAGCGTTCTCAGAAACCGGATATCAAACCTGAACTACCTCCGGATGTGCTAGGCATCTATGTTTACTTGCCAAGTAGCGAGTTGGGGAGGTAGCGAGATATGAATATAAGAATGTACTCTGCAATCAACTCGGAAGCAAAACGCTTCCAAGTAACTTCCGAGTTAAATTTTGACCATGCTTTAATACCTATATTGCAGGTAATTGAGCCCATGCAGATTTTGTTTGAGCATCAGTTAACCACTTTCACTGGGAGTCATCTATGGAACTGACAAACTATCTGCAACAAGAAGAAGGAAAGACCCTCGAATTCAAGGAAAATTGCTATTCTCTGAAGAATATCATTAAAACCGTCATAGCATTTGCCAATACTTCCGGAGGAACTCTTCTGATCGGTATTAGTGACAGTAAAGAGGTTGTTGGCATTGATGAGCCACTAAAGGATGAACAAAGGCTATCAAGCGCTTTTGCTGATAGTATCAAACCTCTTTTGATTCCAGATATTTCCATCATCACTTATAGGGAGAGGAGTGTCATCGTAATTTGTGTTCATCACTCGTTTGCTCCCTTTTATCTCGCATCTGAGGGTCAGGAGAAAGGTGTTTACATAAGATTGGGTTCTACTAATCGACAAGCAGATCTCGATACAATAGAAAGTATCCGCCGATGGGCAAGAAATACTGCTTACGATGAACTCCCTTGTCCCGACCTCAACTCTGAAGCGATTGACTTCAGAGTGGCTTCAGAGTTATTTTCAAAGAGGTCAAGAACCATTGATAATAAAGCACTTCTCGCATTGGGGATTTTCACTGAGCAAGGAAAGACTGCGGTTCCTACTATTGGGGGAGTCCTACTATTTGGCTCTGATCGAAAACGATATTTCCCCGATGCAATTATCCGTTGCGCTCGGTTTGAGGGTATCTCCAAAACTCGCTTCATAGACCAGCTAGATATTGATGTCAACCTACCTGAATCTGTGGAATCTGTTATCCAGTTTATCAGAAAACACATCTTGGTAGGACTTAGTATCGAGGGGATTCACAGCTCTGAACTGCCACAATATCCCTTAAAGGCGATTCGTGAAGCCGTCATCAATGCGATAGTCCATGCCGATTACTCTCCATAAAAGGAATGAACATCAGGATATCCATCTATGATGACAGAATCGAGATTACCAACCCTGGTTTATTACCATTTGGGATGTCGGTTGAATCAGCACTTTCAGGAATGTCTAAACTTAGGAATCGTGTGATCGGAAGAGTTTTCAAAGAGCTGAATCTTATCGAACAATGGGGTACTGGTATTGCCCGCATAATTGAAGAATGCGATGCAGCTCATTTACTGCCTCCAAGATTTGAGGAAATTGGAACTGCCTTCCGAGTTACGCTGTATGCTGGCAAGAAAATCGATTTGAAACTCGATAAATGGGAAGTACAGCTGATAGAATATTTGAAATTGAAAAATGAAATTCTTACAAAAGAGGCAGCTGATTTGTGGGAGGTATCAGAGCGTACAGCCAGATCAAGATTACTCAAAATGATTGATAAGGGGCTTATCACAGAGGTCAAAACCAGTCCTACAGATCCCAAAAAGGTCTATGTCCTCAAGAACAGGAGCCCCCATGCCTAAGCGTAGCAGTATCTTCAACACCATCCGTACAGAAGGTGCCATCCTCCCTGCAGAACTGCTCCAGAGGATTGTCAGTGGTGTTGCCACTCTGGAAGGTCTGAAATCCACAGATTATCACTTGAGTCCAAGCGAACGTCTGAACGAAACCGCCACACGCTCCTGGAATCGTCTTCTCGGTGTCTGGCAAACATATCGGGAAATCCTCAGTCAATTACCTGAAGAGTCCATAGGTACCACTGAGACCCGTGAACGCTGGCTACTACCTCTCTTTCAGGAGCTTGGATATGGCAGGCTCCAGACCCAGAAATCCATTGAGATAGAGGACAAAACCTATCCCATCAGTCACAAGGCATCCGAACCCGTAGCCATCCATCTGGTCAGCTTCAAATGGGATCTGGACAAACGTAATCCCATCGCCAAAGGAGAAACCAAACTTTCTCCACATTCCCTGATGCAGGAGTTTCTAAACCGCAGTGAGGATCACCTCTGGGGTATCCTTTCCAATGGCCTCAAGCTTCGAATCCTGCGTGACAATGTATCCCTAACCCGCGCTGCCTATGTGGAGTTTGACCTGCAAGCGATGATGGATGGGGTTGCTTACAGCGATTTCTTCTTGTTATATCTACTTTGCCATCAGTCCCGAGTAGAAGTAAAGACAGATGAAACAGGCAGGGTTCTGCCCCCTGAAACCTGCTGGCTGGAAAAGTGGTACAACGCTTCCATCAAAGATGGCGTCCGTGCCCTGGATGAGCTACGTAACAATGTCCAATCTGCCATCGAGTCTCTTGGTGCTGGATTTCTCTCCCATCCCGCTAATACTGACCTCAGGGATAAACTCCGCTCTGGCACCCTTACCTTACAGGACTATTATCATCAAGTCCTGTTACAGGTCTATCGCCTGCTCTTCGTGTTTGTGGCAGAGGATAGGGATTTGCTTATTCCGGGTGATGTTCCTGATATGGTAAAGCAGACTTATCACAAATACTACTCCACCTATCGGATCAGGAAACTTGCACGCAAGAAAAGAGGAACCCGGCATTCTGATCTCTGGAAGCAGCTAAATTTGCTTTTTACCGGCCTATATAACGGCAACACGGCACTTGGATTGCCAGCCTTAGGTTCTTTCTTGTTTAGAGCTTCTTCTACGCAGGAAATGGCTAATTGTGAGATAGCCAATAGTGACTTACTCTCAGCAGTCCGCTACCTCTGTTATACTCAAAAGAACAATATCTTCCAGCCCATAAACTATCGTAATCTAGGGCCAGAAGAACTCGGCTCAGTCTATGAATCTCTCCTGGAGATGCATCCTGAAATCAATCTGGAAGCAGGTTACTTCAAACTCAACGTTGTCTCTGGCTCGGAACGTAAGACTACAGGAAGCTATTACACTCCATCCTCATTGGTAAACTGTTTATTAGATTCTGCTCTTGAACCAGTTATTGAGAACGCTCTCAAGTCAGTTACCTTCTCCTCCGTCATTCCCGTGCAGACGGGAACCCAGTCCCTAAAAGAGCAAGCCATTCTATCCCTCAAAATCTGCGATCCCGCTTGCGGAAGCGGACACTTTCTCATCTCTGCAGCCCATCGGCTTGCCAAGCGTCTGGCTTCTATCCGAGCTGGCGAAGATGAGCCTGCTCCATCTATCATCCAACATTCTCTCAGAGACGTAATAGGTCATTG
>NZ_JAUXNK010000073.1 GCF_030682845.1 Methanolobus sp.
TGAGGAGCTTGATGAGCGGCTCGGATACTTCTGCCATTATTGTGCTGCCCTTTTTTCTTCCCATGTGTATGTCTCTCCATTGCGCTTCAGTTCACGGTTGCCGGTCAGATTGACATATCTTTGAATTATGACATCAGCATATCGAGGATCAAGTTCAACTTGGTAACAGACACGATTGAGTTGATGTGACGCTACCATGGTCGTGCCAGATCCCCCAAACAGGTCCAGCACAAGGGCTTTCGGCCGGGATGAGTTACTGATGGCGTTTGCAACAAGGGCCACCGGCTTTGTGGTGGGGTGCAGTTCTGATGCAGAAGGACGGTCAAAGTTCCAGACGTCTGACTGCTTCCTGTCCTCCACCTGGCACAACCTTGGAGCACCGTCCTTCCAGCCATACCATATCGGCTCGTACTGGGTGTGATAGTCCTTCCTGGAGAGGACAAGCCTGTCCTTGGCCCATATGATCGTGCTGCTCCAGTGGTAGCTGTTCTCCTTGAGCGCTAACATCATGTTTCCCCATTCCTGAGCCGACATCACAACGTAGGTGGGAGCTCCGTCCTTTGAGAACCGGTTCATGCAGCTGAAGCTTGCCATCATGAACTCTTTGAAGTCCTCTGTCCCCATAGCATCGTTCAGGATGCTTCTCTGCCTCCAGCGTGGGTTCTTCGTTGCACCGTAGTTGACGTTCCAGGGCGGGTCAGTGAACACCAGATCGGCCCTTTGTTCACCCATGAGCTTGGCAACCTGGTCCGGGTCGGTGCTGTCCCCGCAGAGCAATCTGTGATTTCCCAGTTCCCAGATATCTCCAAGAACTGTCACCGGCTCTTCTGGTGGCTCAGGTGGTTCATCCTCTACGACCTCAAGCGGTGTTATCGATCCGAGCAGGCTATCAACATCATCCAGCGTGTAACCGGTGGCCTCAAGGTCGAAGTCCGGGATATCAGTGATTTCGTGCAGCAGTCTTGCAAGCATCTCAGTGTCCGTTTCTGCCAGTTCGGCCAGCCTGTTATCAGCGATGACGTAAGCCACGGCCTTCTCATAAGGCAGGTCGAGGGTTATTACGGGAACCTCGGTAAATCCCAGCTCAAGGGCAGCCTGGAGCCTTGCATGGCCTGCTACGACCATATTGTCTGATGCAATGAGGATGGGATTGGTCCAGCCAAACTCCCGCATTGATTTCTTTAGCATGCTCAGCTGATTTTCAGGGTGTTTCTTAGGATTCTTCACGAAAGGTTTTAGGTCAGCTATTGGTTTGTTCTGTACCTGCATGTTCATCCTCTTTTTTTAGTGTTGGAAATATTGGTTTTTTGCGTGTGTTCGATCTTTTCCTGCCCGGCGCCTAGTATCCTCCGACTTCCATGAGCTTTTGCCGCCACGGGCAAATTTGAGGCTTCCTCGCTTAGATCGACGGGGATCCTTGACAACCGTACAGTCCTTCCTACGACAACCTTCATCACTTCGCCACACCTGGTGCAGCTGACCTTATCTACAGGCTTTGTTATGTAGACCCTCTCCTTGCAATAGATACAGAGACGGGATACTGGGGTGAAGGTCATGTTCCCACCCACCTGAACTTGTTAGGAGTCAGCATCATCAATTCCCCCGATTGCTTCATTCTATCGAATATTTCACATACTTCATGGATACCGGCTGCATGACAAACACTAGTGACCTCTTTTATGTCGTCTGTTTTTCGACACACTTCCCTTAGAAAGTCCATTTTTTGACCCAAGGAAAGTTTAGGTTTTGTATCCGTCCGGGTTACGTCCGGGTTCTCTATTTTACCCGGACGGGATAAATTCGATTGCTGTAGACCGTCTTTATCCGAATCCGTCCGGGTTACCCAGGTTTTTTCCCTATTGTACGTATATACGTAATTATTATTTTCATTTTCAATATTACAATTAGATTGCATATTACTACAATGAGGCTTTGAACTTGGACACCCGGACGGATTGCTCTCTTCATCTCGGTTTTTGACGTCCGGGTTATTTTTGTCAACCCGGACGGATTGTCTAAATGAACAGTTCTGCCAGGTTCTTCTGCGATTACCGGTACTCTCCCGGCTCTCAACATATCCAAGTTTCTTAAATCTCTTACCAAAAATATTCTCTGCGGATGGTTCAACATTGTTGGATTGACACCAAACTATGTACTCGTTGAACATCCTGGACTTGAGAGTATCCCCATCAGAGTAGACGACGCACTCATCCGCGAAGGCCGCCACCGGGTCAGAGTTGATCCTATACATCTTCTGGACCTCCTCGGTTGATAGGTCATAACTGTACTCTCCTCTTTGCAGCAGGGCCCGGAGTGCCACCACACAGACATTGAATAGGCCGGATATCTCATCGGGTGTGGTGATCTTCGACAAAAGGTTCTTATCGGCTTTCTTCCCTTCGAATGTATAGGGAAATTTCAGCAGTATCCATCTGCGGAAGTATGCAAAGTCGTTCCCGGGAACAGGTGGTAGGTCATTGGCGCTGAATATTAACCTCGCTGTGTTCTTGAACTTGAAAGGATGTTCGAACTTTCTCTGTGCCCTTATCTCCTTCTCGTTGCCTGTGAGCATCTTGAAGGTGCTGTTCTCGTACAGTGTGCCTGACGCGAGGTCCGGGAATATGTTGGCCAGCTTTCCATACAGCTCTGCAAGAGAGTAAGGATCCTTTTCGAGCATATGCAGCGATTCTGCACTTGTGTTATGTGCTCCCAGGAACTCACCGAACATCGAGAGCATGACCGACTTTCCATTGGCCCCCTTCCCAAGGAACATGACCGATTTTTCTATCCTGGTGTCGGGTATCATGCAGTACCCTAGTATCTCATAGATCACTGGCCTGTATTGTTCTTCCAAGACCTCTGAGACGAACTTCTCGACTGCGGGACATGTAGCGTCTGGGTCGTATGTTATAGGCAGCTGCACAATGGAGAGATAATCGGGCGAGTGTGGCTCCAGCTCTCCGGTTTCAAGGTTGTACAATCCATTCAAAAGGTTGATCTTTTTGGTATCGTGGTTGATCTTCGACCTGGGTATGAGCGTTTCCAGCTGTACGTAATTGACTATTTCGGCTATGTGGTGTTTCTTTGACGTGTCTCCTAACGAGTTTTGTACTATCCTTGCGATGAGGTCCTCGCCCTGGGGAACATATACTCCATTGTGGTACACATATATGCTCTTGGTATCCTCGAAGGTGATGAACCTGGCAAGTGACAGTGTGTATTCTCCGAGCTTCTTGACCCTGAGTTTGCCCCCCTTTGTGAAAAACTCCATATCCTCGTCTATTATTTCCGGAGCATCTCCCCATTCGATGCTTTTGATTATCGTGTTGATGTCCTGCTTTGAGAGCCCGAAGTATTCCCTCACCTCGTTCTTTATGAAAATCTCCCTGTTAGACGGATCCATCTGCTTTAGGTCATTGAGTATGAACCTCTTCACGGCCCTTGTCTTTTCCAGGCTCCCATCTGGCACATGCTGTGCATGAAGCTTGATCTTCCACACATTATTCGATTCGAGATTGAGGAAATCGTCCTTTGTGTGGGTCTGCAGGTATTCTGCCAGGTCGATCTTGTCCACGCCTTCGGGCCTTGGCAGTTCGATGACCCTGACAGGAACGCCCTTTGACTCAAGGTACTCAGCTGTTGCGATCGCGCCTTTCCTTCCGGTCTCGTTGTCCTCGTTGTCATTGCAGACTATGACCTCTTTTTTGTTCCTGACCAGCTGGTAGACATACTCCTTCTGTTCGTCCTTGATCCGGACAGTGACCGGGGATATACACGCCAAACCTTCCTGGAGGACCTTGATGCAGTCTGTCACGCCCTCGGTTATTATGACCGAGTCGGCTTTCCTGATAGAATCCTCGCCGTAGAAAACAGAGTTGTCAATGATCTCACTGACATGTGGCCTCGTTTCGGAGTGAACCAGCTGCTTGAAGTACTTGGGGTTATTTCCGGTTGGATTCGGGTCCCTGCCGATGAAGTAGACGACCTTCTCACCCTTCCAGTAGGGGAATATTATTCTCCCTCGGAAGATATCCCGCATCCGGCCATTGCTGTCCACGTGGAAGAGGCCGGACATCTGCATGACGTCCAGAGGAAAGAGATCTTCCATCTCCTTCTGAAGATGGCAGTTCTCCGAGGCCCAACCTATCATGAGCTGATCGATCATTTTGTCGTCGATGCCCCACTTCTTGTGGATATACTCCCTGCACCCAGGTGTCAGCTGAGTGTGATAGTATCCTGCAGCTGTCCTAAGGAACGGGTATAGGATGGCCTTCTCGCCGAGGTCTTCGGATCGCTGGTTTTCAAGGATTACTCCAGCCTTCTCTGCAGCGATCTCGATGATTTTGGGAAAATCTGACTTGATGTCAAGGCCTTCCCGATACGCTATCCAGTTGAAGACATCCCCACCGTCCTCCTCGGCAAAGTTGTTGTAGACCTGGTTCTTGGGGTCCACTATCAGGGATGCTCCGGACTTCGAAGAAGCCAGTGTTGCCCCCCTGTATGTGTTTCCGACTTTCTTTAGGGTGATAGTTTCACCTATGAGGTCCACAATGTCTATCTTCGACTTGATGTCTTCGATTATCTCACGGCTCATATGCACCCTCAGCTTGCGTTTGTCCTTCGGTCATGAAGAATGTCCGTCCACAATCCAGGCAGACAAGACCGTTGCCGGCTGCAAGACATTCGCTTAGTATCCCGTTGCGTCGGGGGCAAAGGGGAGAAAGGTACATTTCACTTATTGCAGGGACAATGGTATCCCCTCCGTTTTTCTGAGCCGTGTTATTTCTGACCGTGGGATCCTCTTCCAGCTCCCGGAGATATCCACGGTCCTGATATCTTCTAATCCGATCATATTGCGTATCTTCTCAGGAGTCGTGTTCAGCGCGAGAGCTGCTTCGCTGACGGTGTAATGCTGTTTCACACCGGCACCTCTTCCACAACCCACTGCTTGACATTCCCTGGGACAATAACCCACAGTGACCGATTCCCTCTTCCTCTTCCAACCTTGTCAATGTGCCCAAGCAGATGTGCATCACGTATCGCACCGAGGTTGTTGAGGTCACGGCTGAGGTCACTGATTAGGAAGGGCCGTGTACCGACCCTCCCATATACCACATTGAGCCACTGTTTTGTATTGTGTTTCATGCGGCTCATCAATGAATCCTCCAGACATCCATCATGCTCTCATTGATACGCCATGTATTGCCCATCGGGTCTTTTTTCACAACTGTCAGCAGCCCTCTGTCGTGTGCTGCTTTGAGTGTGGGTGATATACATGGACCTAGTTTCAGTTCAGCTGATGTGAATTCACCGAGGCCGGCTGCCTGGTAGATGCGATTCATTAGGTGGACAATTGACCATTTGCAGGCGATAGTCACAGTATCACCCCAGGCCATGGTTTCACAGAAGCTCTTCCACTAATCCCAGAAATCAAGCTGGCTTTCCTAAGCCGGGTATGAATGACAATATCCCCCATCCGGACCACAAGAGCATAGATTCCATTGTTCTTCAGGAGGTACTCATGCTGTTCCTCGTTGAACACGAACCTGCCTGACCTTCTGCTCTTGTGGCTTCCAACGTCAGTAATGTATTGCTGGCAGGACTTGATCTCAAGCGGCTTCCCATCAAGTGTTGCGTCTACTGGTTGGCCATCGAGAGGTACACCCATGTATAAGGCAATTGATTTTTCGATGGTCTTGCCGTTCCTGGAAGCAAGAGTGTTCGATTCAAGGGTTATTTTACCAGCCCCTTCGGACATTCACCCATGTTTCCAGGGATTCGACCAGTGACATCACAATACCAGTTCACACGTGGTCCTCTGCTGGTCTCGATCTTGACGGGCTGCAGGTGGTCACAGTCAACACGTCTACATTTTGCAGTAGAAAGATATTCACTCATCAGGATCTTCCTCCTCTGTTTTGTGCAGGGTGTTCCATGCTTCAATGACCCTTTCCCAGCAGCACATCATGCATCACCTGCAGGAGATTCGGGTATCTTCCCGGCTCTGACTGCTTTCACGAAAGACCTGACAGCAGTAATGCGGTTCGTGCTACGCGCTTCGCCTAGGAGGGGAATGATCTCCTTTGCCAGATTATTCTCGGTGTCGGCCAGTTCCCACATCTCGGCCCACGAGGTTTTGACGGGTGAACATGTGCCATATGCGAGCTCTATCACTTCATCTTCCAAACAGCGATATCGTCCATTTGATGTGCCTGGTGTGTTTTTCCATGCACCGGAAACCGGTTCGTATTTTGTCGGCTTTCTTTCGGGTTCAGGCAGCAGTTCATCCTTCTCCCGGCTCACCATATGGAAGCAGTCGTCACAGTGGATTTCTCCTTTCCACTTATATGGGTTTTCAGAATGGAATTTCTGGCCACACTTGAAGCATGTGCGGAGAGGCAGGGATTGGATGAACTTGTCGATAGTTCTTGCTTTGTATGCATCCGAATGGAAGCATGACTCGCACACCTTCTGTCCCTCTGTCAGATCCGGGGAGATCATCTTGTGCAGATCTACCAGGCAACCACATTCAGAGCAAAGGAACTGGTTTGGGTCTGGGTGAGTTCCGCTTGGAGCAACGATTTCATTTTGTGCAACGGTTTCATTGCGTTTCACCAGATGCCTGCTCTTTGTTTCCTTGTGGTCCCCTCTCACGACCACCAACACATCAGAAAGGTCGGAAGAGGATTTTTTCATGGCTGCAGTGTAGGAGTTGTTGTCCTTGCCCGCTTTCAGGCTTTCTAGTGCCCTCTCCGCTCTGGCCACGTATCGCCTGCACTCTTCCAGGGAGATCTCAACGGCTGAAAGGTCAGTCACTGTGCATCACCTCCTGCCTGTTCTGCTGCTCTTCTGCGCCTCTCAAGTGCATCGTCATAGTCATCCAGCCTGCGCTGATTTGCTATCATCGGATAGACATGCCATTTATCCAGCTTTGCCTCATCCATCTCTGCAGCCACCTTCACCTTGATGTTCGCAGACCCCAGGAGATGCTTGACGAGTTCTTCCTGATCCTGGAACTCAATGTACATGCCCCTCTTCTGTAGTGTCTCGTTGTAGTCATTCACAAGGCCGATCATGTGTTCCTTAGCGACTGCCTCGATATGATCTCCAAGTACTTTGGGAAGCTCATTAACGAGGAAGGTACGATCTAGTTTCAATTTCTCACCTCCTGGATATCCTTCAGGGTAAACACAATGCCGATACAGTACAGTTCATCATCTTCCATCATGTCAAATGTTTCATGAGGGATCTTGGTCCCGTATGTCCAGCAGGGATTTCCTTTGTCGTGCCAGATGGCTTGAATAACAACTCCTTTATCCCGCTCTGCCTGGAAGTACGGGCACCGGTCATCGTCACATAGATTGTTGATCAATCCAGTGCTGTCCAGATGGGCCTTGCCGCCACAGAAACAGCTGACATCGTCGTATATCGCACCCTCGAAAACCACAATGTCATCGGATGCACCGTAGACTATCACAAGGCCGTTTTCTTTGGCAATTGCAGCATGTTCTTTTGTCACACCGGTGTATTCAATGCCGTCGAGGAGTGTAGCAAGTTCTTTTGCGTTCATGCGCTCACCTCCACCCCATTGCCGGTGATCTTCATGTCTGCAATCTTGGTACGATGGCCTACAGATCTGCTCCGGAAAGCACTGATCCGGATGTTGGTATATGCGGGCTTGCGGTCCACGATCTCAGTCTTCCAGATCTCCTTGGCTGCAAACTGGCTCTTGTCTCCAAAGGGCCGCAGGATATGGTCTTTGTCCTTGTTGAACTCAGACTCTGGCTGGTTGGTGACCACTACAATACCATTGTTCCTGTAGGCCCAGCTCTTGAGATCTCCAAAGATGGCGATGAGCTTCAGGAGAGCATCGCCTTTTTGCTTCACCGACATCCTGGCAAAAGTGGTCAGGACAGGGAAGCCTATCGAGTCAATGACAACAACATCCACTTTCGGAAGGTTCTGTACAATCTTGTCGATCTCATCGATGATCGGAGTGTACTTGTACTCACATCCCTTCAGGTCTTTGACATCTGCCTCAGTGAGGTTCCTTTCAGTGTCCAGATAGAATACTTTCTTCCCCGAAGCAATTGCTTCTCTGGCCACTGTCATGGCAAACTTAGACTTTCCTGATCCAGTGTCTCCGAACACCTCAAGGACGTCATTTCCTGTGTATTGATGGATGAGGTCCAGGAGAGGAGTGGATTTCTTGTCAGCTGCAGGCGATGGCTGAGGAGGCTTTTCTTCTGGCTTTGCTGCAGGCTGAGTATCGTTATTTTGATATGCTGGTGATGCCTTTTCTTCACTGGTGGACTCTTCCTTGCCATACTCTTTCTCTTTGCTTTGGTCGGCGTTAGAGGGAGTACTTTCCGGAATGGGTTCACCAACACTTATGCTTCCAACCAGGTTCTTGAGCTCAACGAATATGGGGTCATCCGGGGCGTCATACTCGCGGTGATCTTCTACCCACTTGAACACATCGCCGTTCTTGAAATCGACAGCCCAGAACACAAACTCCTTAGGGTCGTCGCTGGGTTTCTTCCAAATATCAGTCTTGTTGAGAGTTTTGTATCCCATCATTTCAAGAATGGGTACCAGTGTTGTTTTGTCAAGATCTGCCATCACTGACCACCTCTCTTCAGGACCGCGTTGATTGCAGCCTGGACCTCTTCAAGGCCTCTGGCCATGTCGGCGTGGATGAGCGTGTACACCTCTTCCCCGTTCTCCAGCTTGCGGGTTATTTCCACCTGTGCAGCCGGTTTGATGTTACCTTTTGAATCGATCTCTGCACCTACCTTCGTGCGGATCTCATATGTTTGGGTATAGGTGATACGTTGCTCAGAAACGGGCACTACATACTGCAGGTGCATTAACGGCATTTCTCCCATCAGATCACCTCGCCGTTCTGGAAAACGATCTTCCTACCAAAGAACTCCCTGGAGTGTACCACGTTGTCAGTGATGCTGTGAAGGTATGCCCCCAGCCTCATCGCGACCTCTGTGGGTGCAACACCATAGATAACTACAGTGCAGTTCTGGGACGGACAGTTCTGTACTTTCCGGCCCACGTATTTCAAAAAGGAGTCCACGTCATTATCGTCGTAGTCTTTCCACGGTTCAATTGACCGGCGCATTACGCCAGTGGGAATCTTGTTCAGGTCAATAGTGACCTCGACACTCGTTTCGCATTTTTGCACTTTGCTTACCTCTTTTTTGTTATTAGTCGCCCGCAACGGTGTGGGGGTTATTGTGGGTTGGTTCTGTTTGGTCTTTGAAAAAAGACCGCTGCGGGCTATGGTCCCATTCGGAATCGAACCGAAATCTCCAGCTTCAAAGGCTGGAATCATTGCCTCTAGACCATGGGACTGTTTGCGGGTCTTTCCCCGCCGTCAATAACATTTCTCTACACTTGTCTGAAGGTTGACCTGCGATACACACCGTATCATCGGACGGCTAGCCTCGAAGCCACACGAGAGACTCGAACTCCCAACCAGCTGGTTACAGGCCAGCCGCGCTTCCATTGCGCCAGTGTGGCAAACATAGAGTGCAGCGGAGGTTACTGCACCCTCGAATCATTGTGATATTGGAACCTTGTTTTTCGGATACGGTATATCTGATGTCATGCACTTGGCTGGCACATGGAAGAAAGTCCGGCACTTGGTGCAGACATACCTCATCTTCCGGATATGTCGCTCGATTCAGAGACTACCACATTCAGGGCAGCACTTGCGATCTCTCAGCCCGATCATCTCAATTCCACCCTGATCTCCACCCGGGAGACACCTTCACTGAACTCGTTGTGCCAGAATCCAACATCACATACAGTGCATCCGGTATGTTGCTCGAAATCTGAGAGCAGTGTCGCTATCCTATGCTCGATGCCTGCCTTCATCCTGCGCACTTCACCCAGGGACATTTTGTCTTGGACTTTCTCCATGCCATGGCGGAAAACCGGACAGGTGAGTTGTTCAGAAAGCACGGAGTTCATAAGCTGACCTCCTGGGAACCGCTCGCATTGCAGGCATCTTCCTGATAGTACCTGGCCATCTGTTCCGGGGAGATCTCTCTGGTGATCTCATGTCCGCAGCTGGTGCACCTCCAATAGGATCTAGCACCGAGTTTGACAGTTACAGCTGCTTCATGGCATTTCATGGTCAGGCGGTAGCACTCGATGCAGTTGGATACCTGGCCAATAGCTGCCCTAGCTGTATCCATCGCATGATTGAGCCTGCGCTCATCACCAGCTATGTCCATCCAATACTTGGCATCTCCACGGAATGAGCCTACGACAGGACCATGTCCTCTGCTTCTTCCGGATGCCATCAGAGCACCTCGATGGTTACACTTAGCTTCACGAAAGTTTTCTTCCTGAACTGCAGCAGTTCCTCATGCCCGGCAGCTACATATCCTTCCATGGCCTTGTTATCCCATGTGTAGCGAGGATATCCCTTCTTGAAGGTGTCTTTGCCGAAATCACCTTTGTAGGATTTCTCCTGCATCAGAACCGCATTGCGGATGTTCTCTTCATGGGCCTGTATCTTTTCCACATAAGGGTCCATGATCTCTCTCATCTTTGCCTCGAGCTCCTGCATCCGGGTTTTGTATGGACCTAGCTCTTCGGTCATGACTTGCTTGAGTTGCTGCATGGCGATGAACTCAGTATCAACGTCGGTCATTTACTCCTCAACCCCCGCAGCTACCTTTATATTGTGTATAGTTCTCCTGCAGAACTCGTCTCCTCTTTCCAGCATGCGGGTGGTGTAGGGGTGACGTTGCAGGAACTCCCTGGCTTCTTCTCGTATCTCATCGGAAATCATTTTGAGATCACCTCATTACCGATACAGTGCCGGCAGATCCACCAAACCAACCTTGGGGAATAGAGATTTCCTGACCCATTGCCTGTATTTTTTCGACAAACCTCAGCTCTGCAGCCTTCTCGTTGATCATGGCACTGATCAGTGCACTGCATCCGAGCTGGTTGCAGTAATGCGAACCCAGGATGTATTCGAGATTGTCCTGGGTTATCTTGTCCATTGAAAAAGCCTTGACCTCTGTCTTTCTTTTTTGCATTTCATATTCCTCTTTCTTTTTTGATTGCTAGAATGCCCTTTCTGACTGCATCCCTGTGCGCCTCTGCAAAATTGTTGTAAAATCCGGCATCGGCGATTTGTCTCAGTTCAGCTTTGTCAGCGGGCGGTAATCGGAAACTTGTAGGACGGTTGTTAGTCATGTTTGTACCATTACAGTTGTAATTCATATGTACGTATGTTCTATATTTAAAACTTGCCGTACGATTGTAATTCTATCGTAATAGGATATTATATAAAAAGAGACTACAATACGACTACATAAGTAATATGAAATCGTCTAACTCCACTCAACAGCGGAAATCAAAAGTGATATCCGTCTCACTTAATGATTATCAAATAACGAAAGCTAAAAGGCTTGCAGATGATGGCCCGTTCAGTTCAGTCTCCGATGTGATATCTGTTGCATTGACAGAATTTATCGTTAGGCATGAGCTTCCAGGTGAGAATATTGGTGCAAAAATAGTTATGGTTTTGAATCAAACCAAAGAGGGGCAGCAAGTGATTAGATCTATCTATGAGCAAGACTGGGTGGAACATGACAATGTCACTGCGTCACATATATGCTTGGATGTGAAAGAATCTATCGACAGCTATCTCGAGAGTACCGATGGACGTGCCCTAATCAGATCGGTTATCATGGAAGCGTTCACTCCGACTGATGCCGCGCACATGAAAGAGTCTAAGAAGAACGGCAATCGACCGATTATCGTTGATGATATTATTGAATAGACTTAAAAAAGGACAGATTCACCATGGAGCAAACTCTTAATTGTGAGTTCGAGGATTTGGACGAGATTATAGAGGATTTGGCTTCAGTGAACGCCGAAATAAAGGAGTTGGATGAAAGGATTGCACGGGCTATCAACGATAACGTTGTATATGACCTAATGCGAGAAAAAAGACTCCTGTTGGAACGGAAAGAACTGTGCGAGATCAAGCTCAAACTGATAAAACCAGTCCTAGCATCCCCGGGAAGTAAAAAACCTATTGTCATTGTAGACGATATAATCGAATAATTTTTTCATTTCATCAAAGTCAAGAATAGTTTGCTGCAATGCGAACTGTCGAATAAAAGAAGATACATTGACCAATAATAACAGTAAGTTGTACGTATAGTTATACAACACAATCCCAGCGTGATGAGAACAAAGAAGATACAAAAAACCGTGATTTTTTTGATGTGATAATATGCCCGTCCCCCCAGCAATAACGGAACTTGTAGAACGATTTAATCAGTACTACAGCAAATACACTTCTCCTTCTTACAACGAAACACAAGTAAGAAGAGAATTCATTGACCCGCTTTTTAAGGCATTGGGGTGGGATGTGGACAATACCCAGGCATACGATGAACGATATAAAGAAGTGATCCACGAGGATGCTGTAAAAGTCGGCGGCAAGACAAAGGCTCCAGACTATTCTTTCAGGATTGGGGGATCGAGGAAGTTCTTTGTTGAAGCAAAGAAGCCGGCAGTAAATCTAAAAGAGAATCCAGAACCCGCCTATCAGCTACGCCGGTATGCATGGAGCGCCAAACTGCCTATAAGCATTCTGACGGACTTCGAGGAATTCATTGTCTATGACTGTACAAAGAAACCCTCGCCTAAAGACAAGTCTTCTTTGGGGCGTATCGAATATTACACTTACAAGGACTATATAGAAAAATGGGATGAGATAGAGTCTAAATATTCAAAAAAGGCAATTTTTACAGGCAGATTTGATGACCTTGCCGACAGCCTTGTTCAGAAGAAAGGAGGGAAGGGGACAGCCGGAATAGATGATGCTTTCTTGGCAGAGATTGAAGGCTGGCGCGATGAACTCGCCAGAAACATCGCAATTAGAAATACAAGTCTGTCTGTGCGTGAATTAAACCTTGCTGTACAAAAAATTATTGATAGGCTTATATTTTTGAGGATATGTGAGGATCGTGGTATTGAGGAATACGAGCAGTTAAAAAAGAGAGCTGAGGGGAAGGATGTTTACAAAAACCTAATCAATCTCTTCCTTGATGCGGATGACAAGTATAATTCTGGGATTTTTCATTTCAGAAATGAGGATGGCATGGATGAGCCAGACATTCTTACAACGTCTCTTGAGATTGATGATAGAACCCTCAAACATATTATAGGCAGACTTTACTACCCCGAATCTCCTTATGTGTTCTCTGTTATTCCTGCTGATATCTTAGGACAGGTTTACGAGCAGTTCCTGGGTAAAGTTATCCGGCTCACCGCATCCCACCAGGCAAAGATAGAAGAGAAGCCCGAGGTCAAGAAAGCCGGTGGTGTTTTCTATACTCCTACTTACATCGTGGACTATATTGTAAAGAACACAGTCGGAGAGGTCGTAAAAAGCAAGACGCCGACAGAAGTATCAGATATAACTATAGTAGATCCAGCTTGTGGATCCGGCTCTTTTTTA
The DNA here is from genome assembly GCF_030682845.1 of Methanolobus sp. Lineage (GTDB taxonomy): Archaea > Halobacteriota > Methanosarcinia > Methanosarcinales > Methanosarcinaceae > Methanolobus. The sequence continues at coordinate 13,511 of NZ_JAUXNK010000073.1, forward strand.
ATTGGCGCATATCAGTATCTCCTCGATTGGCATGTGGATTGGTACATGAACAATCTCGTGCCGTTATTGAACAGTGGGAAAAGTGCTGCTGATAAAGATATCAAAAAACTTTTACCAATAAAACCTGCCACGAAGAAAAAGGGAAGGACTAAAAAAGAAAAGAGGGAAGCAAGGTCTGCAGGGAGCGATTATTATTTCCCTATATACCAAGCGAGTGAGGATGACTGGCGGCTTACTTCTGATGAGAAGAAAAGGATTCTGCTAAACAATATCTATGGCGTGGACATCGACCAGCAGGCGGTTGAAGTTACAAAGCTCTCCTTGCTTCTGAAGGTCCTTGAAGGTGAAAAGAAAGAGCGCATCTCCAAGCAGCTTACTATTACGCATGAAAGGGTGCTCCCGTCGCTCCATGAGAATATTAAATGCGGAAATTCCCTTATTGGTCCTGATATATATTCAAACGGCCAGATGACATTTGAGAGTGATGAAGATTTTTACAGAGTTAATGCGTTTGACTGGTATCAGGAATTCTCAGATGTGTTTGATGAGGGGGGTTTTGATGCGGTTATCGGAAATCCCCCATATATTAGAATTCAAGCGATGAAGGAATGGGCACCCATTGAAGTTGAGTTTTACAAAAAATTGTATAAATCTGCAAGTAAAGGTAACTATGACATATATGTGGTATTTGTAGAGAAAGGCCTTTCACTTTTAAATGACGATGGCCTTTTAGGGTATATTCTCCCTCATAAGTTTTTCAATGCTCAATATGGTAAGCCGCTTCGTGAATTGATTGATAACGGTAAGTATATTCGTTCAATAGTTCATTTTGGTCATCAGCAGGTATTTGCAAATGCCACAACCTACACATGTCTTCTATTTCTGACGGCAAAGGAACAGGATACATTCATCTTCGAGAGTGTTGAGGATTTAGATGATTGGAAATCTTCTGGAAGAACAATTCAAGGCGAGATTTCTTCTGGCGACGTTACAGGAGATGATTGGAATTTCCTAGTTGGAGAAGGAGGGGACTTATACAGGCGATTACAAGAATTCCCCTTAAAACTAGAGGATGTTACATATCGAATTTTTCAGGGCGTTAAGACCAGCGCAGATAAAATATACATTGTTGAAGAAGTCACCAGGCAGGATGGCAAAGTAAAGATATACTCGCCAGAAAAAGAAGCTGAATATTGGATGGAATCAGATTTACTTCATCCGTTGGTTAAAGGTGGTGACAGTAAAAGATACCGTTTATCCACCACCAACAGATTGATTCTCTTTCCCTATGCAGAGAAACCAGATGGTAAGAATGGACTGATGCCAGAATCAGTAATAATAGAGAAATATCCGCTAACTTGGCACTATTTACTTGAGAATAAGAAATATCTTGAGAATAGAGAAAATGGAAAGATGAAAGGAGCAAAATGGTATGGATATGTATACCCAAAGGCTTTAGATGTCATGCAGTTACCGAAAATATTCACTCCGGATTTGGTATCTCAAGTATCATTTTCCATTGATGAGACTGGAGAGATTTTCTTTACAGGTGGCGCTTCTGGGGGCTACGGCATACTTATTGAAAAAGGTTATTCACAGAACTTTATCTTAGGTTTGCTGAACAGTAAGCTGACGAATTGTTTTTTGCAGCAATTTTCGACAAAGATGCGTGGCGGCTGGTTTAGTTGTGAAGCAAGATTCATCAAGCACATTCCAGTCTGCACCATTGACCCTTCAAATCCCGAAGATGTAGCCAAGCATGACAAGATTGTGTTCCTGGTCGAACAAATGCTTGAGCTGCAAAAAAAGCTAGACAATACAAAGCTTGGCAATGAAAAAGAGATGATTCACCGTCGTATAAGTGCAAAGAGTGCTGAGATTGACAGACTTGTTTATGAGCTTTACGGGATGACAACAGAGGAAATAGCAATTATTGAAGATTCGTTGGTTAGGAACCGGTGAGAATGAATGTACATCAAAACACCTTGCTATGTATGTGGAGAAAAATCCTTCCACTATGTCAAAGTGCACCACAGAATCGTCTTCTTGGGTGATCGGAAGATATCATGGGTAACGTCTGCTGATGTAACTGACACCTGCTCCCCAGAAGAACTGGCCGCATCAGTCCTTCATGAGCTGTCAAATCATGTCTACAACGGCATTACCACTAATGAGCTCTGCAAAATACTGCGGGAAAAGTTCGGTGTCCTCGAGCAATACTGCTGCGATATCGTCCAGCTGCTGAAGATCCGGATGCACATGTACTGTCCTGACAGGCAGCATTTGTATTTTGTTGACGCTTAATAGAAGGTAGATCTGACTACGTACTATGTAACATGAGATTGATAACATGAGAGATGCAACTAATATTATACTTGATGAATTGATTGTCCACATCCTCAACCCTAGAAAAATTGAGGGGAAGGTTCTATCAGAACGTACGATACCACTTGAAAATAACCCCCTGCTTGTTGATTATTTTATAGGTCATATTAAGAATTCATTAAAGGATCCTACTGCAAAAGCTGCAAGTTTTGAGGCGGTTGATCAAAATCTTGTATCTGGAATTTGTAATGATTTATTAGAAGGCAATACTACGTTAGTAGATGGATCAGTGAGATTAGCTGAGAAATTATATGATATTATTGCAGAAGATAGGAGAATCAATCCTTGTGATTTAGCAGTGTGTTTTTATCGAGTTAAAAATACTGAAGACGCTGAAGACTACACCAGATATTTAGCGTTTTTAAATATTGAACCTTCTGAAGTTTTCCGCCATGAAACCAAAGAAGATGCAGATGGTAAAACATATGTTGGTTACACAATAGAAAAAGATGTAATGCCTACAACAGGGGAAAAGCTTCAGAAATGTGCATTTATCCGAAGCCTTGACCCACGACCTGATTATGACATGATATTGCTTGATAGGCAAAAACGTGGAGAAGAAGTTGCAAAGTTTTTTGTGAAAGATTTTCTTGGTGCTAAGCCGAAGTTTGACGATAAAAACAGAACAGAAAAACTTTATTCAGGGCTAATAAATGCTAAAAACAAACTGTATGATAAACTGGGACCACAACAAAACGAATTATTGGATCAAGCAATTCGTGTTGCTATTCAATGCACCCATATTAATGTTGAAACCTGGGTAGACGGATTACCTTTCTCTGAAGATCATAAAAAGACAATTAAAGAAGAAGTTTCACATAAAATACCCGATATCGAATTTGATCTTGATACTGAATTTGCAACGACTCTCGTTAAAAAACGGTCATACCGCGGAGCTAATAAATTAAGAATAACATATCAAATAGCAGAAGATGGAATTGATAATATACTTCAATCAGCAGAGCGTAAGGAGCCGCCGGGGGAACCAGTTTATTATGAAGTCATTATCCATACAAAAGAATGGAAGGAGATCAAATGAACAACATGCAGAGGTTTAATAATTTAACAAAACCTTTGCTGGATTTTGGAAATGTTCTCCAGATAGAACCCGACACATGGATTGAAAGGGAAGAGCTAGAATCCATTTCATATGATGACGAGCTAAATCATGAATCAATTAAGAGAATTAAGTTAGAACACATCACTTCTCTGAAAGATACATATGGCGATGCGATCAGTTTTTCTTTCCGTCTAGAGGATTTAGTAGTATTCAATATATCTCAAGAGGTTAATGAAGATTCCTTGAAAGAATTGCATGATTATAGTAAAGATAATTACCTGCTTAATTTCAACCTGAAATTATAGTTGTTAACTTAACATTTTTAACTTATTTTTCAGAAACGTTTCAATCCATTTTCTTGCGAAGCTAATCTTTGATGAACAACTAATAAACGTCTCAGCAATCAGATTTTTCATATGGGCAAGATCTTTCACAAAA
>NZ_JAUXNK010000105.1 GCF_030682845.1 Methanolobus sp.
AGTGCGCTTGTTGCGGATGCGAATATGCTGTCTAAGGCTGCTGTTGATGGGAAACTTGAGACCCGTGCTGATGCTTCCAAACATAAGGGAGATTACAGGGCAATTGTAGAAGGTGTCAATAAGACCCTGGTTGCAGTTATCGGTCCACTTAACGTGGCTGCTGAATATGTTGATCGGATATCTCATGGGGAGATTCCGGAAAAGATCACTGACAATTATAATGGTGATTTCAATGAGATCAAGAACAATCTCAACCAGTGCATAGATGCAGTGAACGCCCTGGTTGCCGATGCGAATATGCTTTCAAAGGCTGCGGTAGAGGGTAAGCTTGATACCCGTGCTGATGCTTCCAAACATAAGGGAGATTACAGGGCAATCGTTCAAGGTGTTAATGGTACTCTGGATGCTGTGATCGGTCCGCTGAACGTAGCTGCTGATTACGTTGACCGTATATCAAATGGAGCGATACCTGCCAAGATCACTGACCAGTACAACGGAGATTTCAACACCATCAAGAACAACCTCAATCAGTGTATCGACGCAATAAATGCACTTGTTGCTGATGCGAATATGCTGTCAAAGGCTGCTGTTGATGGGAAACTTGCTACACGTGCTGATGCTTCCAGACATAAGGGAGATTACAAGGCGATCGTTGTAGGCGTCAACAATACGCTGGATGCAGTTATTGGTCCGCTTAATGTAGCTGCTGATTACGTTGACCGCATTTCAGATGGTGCGATCCCTTCCAAGATAACTGACCAGTACAATGGTGATTTCAACAAGATCAAGAATAACCTCAACCAGTGTATCGATGCAATCAATAATTTAGTCAAAGATGCTGATATGCTGGCTCAGGCAGGAGCAAACGGACAGCTGAGTACCCGTGCAGACGCCTCCAAGCACAAGGGAGACTATCGCAAGATAGTTGAGGGTGTCAATAACTGCCTGGATGCTGTTGTAGGCCCTGTGAACGAAACTGCAAGGGTGGTCACAGCCTATGCTGAAGGTGACCTGGACACGAGGGTGACAATAGATGCGAAGGGTGACTTCAAACTATTAGGTGACACTCTTGACGGATTTGGAGATACCCTGCAGAGTATTATCAATGATTCATGTGAGGTGTTGAATTCTATCTCATCCAACGACCTGACAAGGAAGGTCACTGTTCGTGGAGTTGGAGACTTCATACAACTCACAGAAGGTGTGGAAAATTGCAGGTTGTCCCTGAATGAGATAGTTACTCTGGTAAGTGCCAACGCTGATAACATTGCATCCACTGCCGAGGAGATATCCTCATCAAGTGAGGAACTCTCAGCCGCCAGCGAACAAATAAGCAGTACTGTGAATGAGATATCCAAGGGTACGCAGATGCAGTCTGCCAAAGCTGAAGAGGTTTCAAGGGCAATGGCCGATATGAACAGCACTGTACAGGAAGTAGCCAGTAACTCCGGAAAAGCTGCACAAAGTGCTGTTGAGTCCAATGATCTCATACAGAGCCTCGGAAAGATGTCCCAGGATCTCATGATAAAGATGAACGGCATCAAATCTGCTGTAGGGGATTCTTCCAATGTCATCAAGGAACTTGACGGTAAATCCAAGCAGATCGGAGAGATCGTCAGTCTCATTACAAGCATAGCTGATCAGACCAACCTGCTTGCTCTCAATGCAGCAATAGAAGCTGCAAGAGCAGGAGAACATGGCCGCGGGTTCGCTGTGGTTGCAGACGAGGTTCGCAAACTGGCCGAGGATTCAGGCAATGCAGCCAAGCAGATAGCACAGCTCATCCATCAGATGCAGAGCGGGACCCAGAATGCTGTTGCCTCAATGAAGATTGGTGCAGATGAAGTGGATACCGGAGCTGCTTCTCTTGAAAAGTCGGTCGTTGCGATCGGAGGTGTGGTCGAGGCTGGAAATACTATTGTACGGATGGTCCAGGAGATCGCTGCAGCTGCACAAGAGCAGTCTGCGTCGATCGAAGAGGTCACTTCTTCCGTGGAAGAGGTATCTGCCATATCTGAGCAATCTGCAGCAGGAGCACAGGAGGCTTCAGCTTCTGTCCAGGAACAGACCGCTTCCATGCAGGAGCTCTCAAAGTCTGCTCAGGTACTTGCAGGAGTAGCGGCCAATATGCAGTCAGTGGTATCTAAGTTCAGGTTAGACACTGAAGGTGCAGAAACACCGCAGAAAACAGATGCTGCAAGGAAAAGAGGACCAATGCCACCTTCAAAGGTGCATGCAAAGCCATCAGGGTCTCCAAAGAAGGCGTTCGTCTGACGCAGTGAGGTTTTCAAATGGCAGAATCGGTAATAATGGACAGCAGCTCATCTAAAGAGCTGCTTCAATTGGTCATATGCCAGCTTTCCAATGAAGAGTTCGGCATTGAGATATCCCGGGTCAAAGAGATCATTCGTATACCTGGCATCACTAAGATCCCTCAGGTACCCGGTTATGTTGAAGGCATCATAAACCTTCGCGGCAGAATAATTCCGATCATCAACCTTGCGACAAAGTTCAATCTTGCTCATGAAGAAATGAGTGATCATTCCCGTATAATGGTCGTGGAGATTGGGAATATGGTTGCAGGAATGGTTGTCGACTCGGTTACCGAGGTATTAAGGATATCTAGTGAAAATATCGAACCTGCACCTGAGATCATAACCTCGAAAATCACTGAAAGGTACATCCAGGGCGTAGGTAAGATCGATGAAAGGCTGCTTATATTGCTTGATATCGATAAGATATTCACTCAGGAACAAAAAGCGCAAATAAGTCGCTTAGAGAACGCAGGCCCCATTCCTGCGTAATTTTTTTAAAACTCCTCTCTCTCTATTTTTTTTAAACGGTCTATGTTCACCTCATATTAAGGGGTAGTTCAAAAATAAATGCACTACCTCTTCCGATCTCACTCTCAACCCGGATGCGCCCATTGTGCATTTCAACAAATTTTTTAACCAGGGCAAGCCCAAGCCCTGTACCTCCATATCTTCTGGATATCGATCCATCTATCTGTACAAATGGCTCAAACAAAGTCTCAATCTTCTCCCTTTCAATACCTATCCCAGTATCCTGTACCGAAAACTGGACTGAATCATTTATTTTTTTCACTTCTATTTTCACAAAACCATTGGGGTATGTGAACTTGATAGCATTTTCCAGAAGGTTGAACAGAATTTTGTGAAGTTTCTGACGATCAACAACAATAGTTTTGAGATCCGGAGCTGGGCTGGTATTGATTTTAATGTTCTTGTCTATTGCTCTCTTTGACAGGATATGTACTGTTTCCAGGACAAGTTCACTCACGTTAACAGACTGCAGCTCAAGAGAGTTCATGCTGCCATATTTCGCATTTGAGTAATCAAGTATCCTTTCGACCATACTCAAAAGATTTTTCCCACTATGATGAATGTGCCCCACATATTCCCGATGTGAAGCACTAAGGATTTCAACTTCATCACTGAGCAGCAGATCCGAAAAACCGAGTACTGCACTTAGCGGAGTCCTGAATTCATGGGATACATTGTTCAATAATTCACCCTTCATGCGATTAGCTTCTTCAGCAGCAACCTTTGCATATAGAAGGGATTCTTCTGCTTTTACTCTTGGAGTGATATTGACCTGCGTTCCTATAAGGCGGTGTGGTTTTCCATTCTCATCAATTTCAACAGGTTTACCTTTGCCGGATATCCATATCCATTCTCCCGATTTGTGTTTAACTCTGAAGTCCACATGGAATGGTTCTATATCAAGAATAGATTTATTAAATGTAGACATAACAGCTTCTATGTCATCCGGGTGCGCCAGGTTCATTATTGATTCTAGATTTTCAGGTAATTCTCCGTCTTCGTATCCGTTCATGGCATAGATTTGCGGGCTCATATACATTTTTCCGGTGTCAAGGTCAATATCCCAAAAACCATACTGTGAAGCTTCCATTGATAGTGAGAGCCTCTCTTCGCTTTCTTTAATTGCTTCTTCATACTTTTTCTGTTCAGTAATATCTGCAATTACCCCAATGGCATATAGTATGGAACCATTTTCATCTTTTATAACTTTAGAGTACAGTCTTGTCCATATTTCATTACCATTTTTGTGAATGAAGCGCTTTTCTACCTCGAATGAATTTATCTCTCCGGCAAAGACCATTGAGATATACTCGTCATCCAGATGCAGGTCTTCAGGGTGAGTGATATCTCTAAAGTTCTTAGTGATCAATTCGCTGTCAGAATAACCAACAATTTCACTCAGGCGTTTATTGACCTTAAGGAAACGTCCATTGGTAGCTACCTGACAGACGCCCACAGCAGCCTGCTCAAAAAGTGTCTTGAACAACTGTTCACTGTCTTTGAGTGCTTTCTCTGTATTTTTGAGCTCTGTTATATCATTGTTGACTACAATCGCGCCCATCAGATCCCCATTATCATCCAGCACAGGAGCTGTGTAATTGAGGATCGTCTTTTTCTTACCGTCAAAAGCATCTATCTCAAGCAATTCATTTTCAATAGTTACTCCTTCATTTATGGTGTGAGCAAGTGCCCAGTCATCAGGTGCTAACTCTTCACCTGATGGAAGCCGGCGGGCTTTGAATACGCCATATTCCACAATTGCTACATGTGGCTCAGCACCCCATATTTTAACTCCGGCAGGATTTCCTTTCAATAGTCTGCCTTTATTGTCAGCAAACCATAATCCGATTGGGAGGATCTCAAAAATTTTGCTGAGGAGTTTTTCCCGCTGTTTTAATTCAACTTCTGCCTGCTTTTGATCAGTGACATCAGAGAAGATGCAGGCAAACTGATTGAGCGCAGGCTGGAAGGCCGTCACCTCAAAGTGTTTATCCAGTCCATGTGAATGGTTTTCAAAGAAGAACGGTTCACCTGTCAGCGCCACACAACCGTAGGTTTCTATCCAATACGACTCGATACCCGGTAAAACCTCCACAACAGTTCGGCCTACTATATCTTCAGCTTTCAGTCCGGTCATGCGCTCAAAAGCCGGGTTAACGGCCAGGAACCGATAATCAACCGGTAAGCCCTGATCGTCGCAGATGATCTCATGCAGGGCGAAGCCATTTAACATCTCCCGGAAAAGTGTTTGGTATTCCTGCTCAACCTTGCGCTTCTCGGTGATGTCATCAATTGTGGCATATACCTGAAAAGGAGTTGTTTCCCCTGGTTTAAAAATAGGAACTGCAGAAACTGACAGCCATGAATGAGCGTTCTTTTCCGGCTGAAACACGCCCATCACAATAGGACCTGTAGGATTGCCAGTTTTCAGTGCCACCATTGCTGGATGGTCTGTTCCGGGCAATTGGGAACCATCTTCAAGAATCGTCTTCCACGCTGGGTCCATTGATGTTTTTCCCATCATCTGATTAAGAGATAGTCCCAGAATCCTTTCTGCAGCAGGATTTGCCGAGATGATTGAGCCATCAGCAGCCTGGTAGACAACACCTTGGTTCATGGTCTCGAACATGCGGCGATGTTTTTCTTCACTCCTCTGCAGCGCTTCCTCAGCCAGTTTTTGCGCAGTAATGTCTGTTCCTACACTAAACATCCCAGTCACTAGACCCTCTGAGTCATATATGGGATTGTTCGACCACGAGATCCAGACGCGTCTTCCATCCTTGCATATATTCTCGTTGATGTTCCTCGCGTGCTTCTCCGGGTACTCGAAGGTCTCATCCATGAGTGCTGAAAGGTTGCGTCCGCTCGCTTCCTGTTCCGGAACGATCGTGCCCATGACAGTCTTGCCTATGATCTCCGCTTCACTGTATCCGAAAAAGTGCTGTCCGAACTCGTTGAGGAACAGCACTTCTCCGTTGCGGTTCCATTTTAGGATGATGCTGTTGGCGTTCTGTACCAGTTCACGGTATTTCTCTTCACTCTTGCGAAGTTCTTCTTCCATATACTTGCGCTCAGAGACATCCCTGCATACACAAAAGACCAGTTTTTCTCCATTGCATATAGCCCAGTTAGTACTGATCTCAACATCGAGCAAAGTACCGTCCTTGCGTCGTTGGCGTGTCTCAAAATGGTCGCCTGATTCATCAGCTTTACTGATAATATCCAGCAGTTCTTCGCGCGTCCATTGAGTATCCCAGTCCCATACATGCAACTGGAGAACTTCCTCCATGGAATAGCCGAGCATATCAGCATAGCTCTGATTAGTCTCGTAAACCTTTCCGTTCTCATCGAGGACAACGATCCCATCACTGGACTGTTCGATAAGAATGCGACGCCTGGTAGCTTCTTTTGCTAGTTTCTTTTCCGCTTTTTTTTGCTCAGTGATGTCAAACGCAGTAAATGTCACGCCTTTTGACAGATCGCAAGCATCGATAGGCGCTGAGGATAAGAGAACGTCAATTATAGTGCCATCTTTTCTTATCCATCTTGTCTCTACAGTTCCCGCACCATTTTCAGCTATCTGCCGATACTTTTCCCTGCCAACATAATCAAAGTCTTCCTGTGTGGGATATAGCATTCGTGAAAGAGAGCCAATAAGTTCTCCGCGGCTGTATCCCGTCATCTCACACACTTGCAGGTTGACCTCTGTGAAAATCCGGTTGACCACAACACCAATACCTGTGGGTACAGCCTTTAAGATGCTTTGTGTCCTTCCTTCGCTCTTTTTAAGCTCTTTCTGTGCTTGTCTCTGTGCAAGGGCAATGGCAATGCTATCGCCAAGACGCTCGAACAAAGCAATATTCTCTTCTGTAAAAAGTCCTTTTCGAGAGTCGTTTAACTGCATCAGTCCGAAAGTGACTCCATTAGCACGGAGCGGGATAAGAGCTACTGACTCATATCCTTCGCCGTTGCAACGATTGCGTGTACGTGCCTGCCTGTCGGATTCGCTTGTGCTGGCCAGAAGTTCCGAGGTGGAGTTAGTCCAGAAACTGCCGTGCTCTGTAAAGAATGGCAGCTGAGGACTGAAACGCTCACAAATGATGTTGCCACACATGCATTCCAGAACCGGGTTACCATCTTCATCCCGAAGGAGCTGGCCGTCGAGGTCGCGGGAGCACAGATATCTTTCTGCTTCTACAAAAACAGCAGGGAATCCTTGCGTATGGTAATATGGATAGTCGTCTCCATCCTTTAGCCTGATGCCTACGGCCTTGCATCCTGACCAGTCCTGCAGTAGTTCTGTCACCGAAGAGATGAGTCCGTGCATGTCATTGGAGGCGTTTAGAAGGCTTAACAGCTTGATGGTGATCTCGCGTTCATCCTCTGCCAATTTGCGCTCGGTGATATCCAGGCAGTGACCTATATATCCAATAAATTTCCCAATGCTGTCGTAACGAGGAGAACCGTCATCAAGGATCCATCTGTATTCATCGTCATGCCGGAGTAAGCGATATTCCATCGTGAACCGCTCATGTTTGTCAAAGGCATCACTATAAGTGCGCCCGGCTTTGTCTATATCATCAGGATGGACACCTTCAAGCCAACCGTTGCCCAGTTCCTGCTCTAAAGAGCGTCCAGTAAACTGTAGCCATGGCAGGTTGAAGTAGTTACAGAGTTTGTCTGTTCCTGAAGTCCATATCAGGGCCTGGCCGGTATCAGCTAGTGTACGGTAGTTTTGTTCGCTCTCTATCAGTGCCCTTGCCGTATTGATCTTGTGAATGGCAAAACCAAGGTCATCAGCAATTTCAGTAAATAGCTCCTGTTCTTCTTTATCGTGAGCAAAGTAATAAGGGATCGAAACTGCCATTACTCCATAGATATTACCTTCAAATTGCAGCCTGTATGCCAGCCCGGATCTCTTCGGATAGTTACCTGACAGAGGACAATCCTGGCAATTATTGCTTGGGTCGGTAATAATGACGATCTCTTCTCGCCCCAGGGCCGATATCATGCATTCTGGGAACCTGCCGCTTTCCAGTCGCTTGAGCATTTCAGTAAATCCGCCGTCATACCATGAGGCAGCAGTGGCAGTAACAGAACCCTTTTCATCCAGCAATGCTATCCATGCATTAAAATAACCAAGTGTTTCCGTAAGATTCGCACATGCCTTCTCGATGAGGCGGCGCGGGTCATTCTCACGAAAGATCAACTGATTTACATTCCTTATTGCCAGAAGCACGTTCTTGAGGTGTAGCTCCCGCTCTTCAGCCCGCTTGTGCTGTGTGATGTCTCTGAAAAAACAGGAGAAGCCCGGAACTGCGCTTTGCGAGTAGGTCGTACTGACTTCCACATTCCAGATACTGCCGTCTTTTGCACGGTGCTTTGTTTCAAAGAGGCCACTTCCGTTCCTGATGATCTTCTGGATATGAGCCGCTGTCTGTTCAGGGCTCTCGATCGCATCCAGGTCGGATATCTGCATACCAAGCAGTTCGTCACGCGTATAGCCGCTGAGTTTGCAGTATGCTTCATTCACTCCCCGGATAATGCCATCTATACCAATATGTAAGTACCCATCAAGAGCGGTCTCTATTGTCGTTCTGTAGAATTGTTCACTCTTTCTCAGGGAGTCCTCGGCTCTCATGATAGCGGTGATATCAATACCAAAGATGGCCAGTCTCTTCACTTCTTTTTTGGAGTTGAATACCGGATATATTGAGTTTAACATATCCCGCCCGCCGCGTACATCTTCAAAGTGGACCGGCTCACCTCTTTCTATAACCTTATCAACTTCTTTTCTTCTTATTTGCGCGACATCAGGAGAAATGAGATCATAAACATTCTTTCCTTTCAGTGTTTCGACATCTGTTCCTAAGCGGTGAGCTACGGCTTCGTTGGCAGCAAGGACAATTCCTGAAGTGTCAATAAGCAGGACTGACTCTGTTGATGCATTCAGGATGGCCTTTACATCTCTTTCACTTTCTTTCAAAGCATCAATTGCCTGCTTGAAGTCAGTTATATCTAATATGACTCCAATAAGACCAGCCGTTTTCCCGGATGAATCATCAAAAGCAGCTTTGTGGAAAATGACATTCCTTTCGGAACCATCCGAATTTCGGACTTTCCATTCATATGTCTGCTTTCCTGGAAGCCCGAAAAGCTCCTTATCCATTGCCTCATATCTTTGGGCAATGTCACCTGGTCCCATATCATAAACCGTTTTGCCAATGATCTCTTCTCTGGACTTCCCGATAAATTCCTCAAACGCCCGATTGCATCCAATATATCTCCCAAAAACATCTTTATAAAAAACAGGTAAAGGAATAGTTTGCAGGAGAGTTGTAAGGAAATCCAAATGAGAGTTTAGTTTGTCTTTATTACAGATGTCTTCTGTAAGGTTTGCGTCATTTATTGTAGATGACCTTTCATTTGGCTTCCTGGGGGAGATGGGTGTTTTTCTCATAAGATCACTTTGGTTTCTGCGGCGGGGACAGAATATTCCACTGTGCGAATATACTCGTTACACACATTTCACATGGCAAAAAGGGCCCCTATGTAAGTTCGAACTGCAATTACCCCCTTTTAAGGTGTTATGCAGAGAAGGTGAAAGTGTATATTCTGCGTATATTCCAAAATCACTATGTATTTTTAGTATTTATATATGTGGAAATCTATTAAAATAACAGAAATTTTATTATTACACTTTCATATTTTGCAGGATGTATTTTGATCCTCATATAATAAAACACGTTTCAAAAGATGTTCTTCCTTAAAACAAATCCTGTTTTTATCAAAGAGCACAACTGTCACACTTATATTAGTAACAATTGAACATAAGCGCTACTGCTATATTATATATATGTGTTGATATATAACTTGGATATAATATTATATAATATATGGACCCCCCACTGTAAGTTTCTAATCATTCATAAAAATCATCTTTTCGCGAAATGAACCGGAAGGAAGCAAATGAAAAATAGATCACAACTACCGGATCAGAACAGCTCCTCTATATTATCCTATGAGAAAGAGTCTGTGGAGCGGTCAGTCACTGAAAGTTTCACAGACTGCCACTCGGATTTAGTTACTGCCATTCTGGAAACCGTACCCTTCCCTGCATTTTGTAAAGATGCACAAGGAAAGTATACTGGTTGTAATAAAGCCTTTGAGGAGTTACTTGGGATAAGACATGGAGAAATAATCAATAAGACGGTTTATGATCTGGGACCAAAGGAAATAGCCGGCCAACATTTTGAAAAGGACAACGAGCTCTATGAAAAACCTGGTAAACAACACTATGAAGGTCAGGTCAAGGACAAGAACGGCAATATCAGGGATGTTATATTTGATAAAGCAACTATAACACGTCCAGATGGTGCAGTGCAAGGTATAGTTGGTGTCATCTCTGATATCACTGAGCAAAAACTAACTGAGCAGAAAGTGCGCAGACAAGATAAAGTGCTCAATGTGACACTGGATGCACTTACCCATCCTTTTATGATCATCGATGCCAGCGACCATACCATAAGACTTGCAAACTCTTTTGCCACTTCCCATTACAATATCACCCCCAGTAGCAAGTGTTATGAGGCAAGCCACGGACTTTGTGAACCTTGTTGTGGCTCAGAGCATCCATGCCCAATGGAAGAGATCAGGAAGACAGGAAAACCTGCAAAGGCAGAACACATCCACATAGACTCGGAGGGAAGGAAGGTATATGTGGAAGTCAATGCATACCCCATCTTCGATGATAATGGCGATCTTGACAGTATCATAGAATACTCCATAGATATTACTGAGCGTAAGCAAGTAATTGATGAGTTGGAAAAGAGCCGCGAGCAATTCATGCTGGCAGTCAACGGTTCCAATGATGGCATATGGGACTGGGACCTGCGCAGCAACAGCCTTTACCTGTCAGCCAAATGGAAACAGATGATAGGATATGAGGACCATGAACTGCCAAACATGTTCTCTACGTTTGCAGACAGGATGCATCCTGATGATAGTATACGTGTACAGGAGAATCTGAGCAAGTATCTCAAAGGAAATATCTCCACATACAACATTGAATTCCGGCTTCAGCATAAAAATGGCTCTTACGTCTGGATACTGGCAAGAGGAGAAGCACTTAGGGATAAAGATGGCGTCCCTTACAGAATGGCAGGCTCCCATACAGATATAACCGAAATCAAACAGGCTATGGAGGAGCTGCGCCTAAGAGAGGAACGGCTAAAAAGCCTTGTGGACATCCTGCAGTCCAGACACGATTCTGTCCAGGAGTTCCTTGATCTTGCACTAAATGAGGCCATGAAGCTAACAGAGAGCAAGATCGGGTACATATATCATTACAATGAGACCCGGAAAGAGTTTGCTCTTAATACATGGTCCAGGGATGTGATGAAGGAGTGTTCGATCGTCCAGCCTCAGACAATATATAAGCTGGAAGATACAGGCATATGGGGAGAAGCCGTTAGGCAGCGTAAGACAATAATAGTCAATGATTTTCATGCTCCTGATCCACTGAAGAAAGGATATCCACAGGGACATGTTGAACTTCACAGGTTCATGACCGTACCGATTTTCAAAAAGGATAAAATAGTCGCTGTGGCCGGAGTTGCCAACAAGGGATCCGAATACACAGGAAATGATACGCTCCAGCTTAAGTTGCTTATGGACTCTGTGTGGAACATCGTGAGCCAGATAGCTGCTGAAGAAGCAATGTGTGAAAGTGAAGAAAAGTATCGCGGTCTCTTTGAGAATGCTCTTAGTGGCGTGTCTATCCATGAGATGGTCCGGGATGAAGAAGGCAACCCGGTGGACTATGTATTTCTTGAAGCAAATGATGCATTTGAGAGGCAGACAGGGCTGAAAGTTGCCGATGTCCTGGGAAGGCGGGCAACAGAAGTTCTTCCGGGAATTGAAAGAGCATCTTTTATAGAGAGATATGGGGAAGTCACCCTTACCGGGAATCCTGTTATCTTTGAGGAGTTCTCTGAACCATTGCAGCGATACTATAGCGTTAGTGCATACCGGATGGACAAGGATATCTTTGCTACAGTGTTCCAGGACATTACGGAAAGCAAAAGAAAAGAGACCTATAGCGAAATGGAACGCGAGATCCTGCAGATACTCAATGAATCAGGGTCTTTAAAGGAGTCAATTCAGCTTGTTCTCTCTTCATTGAAAAAATGTATAGGTGTCGATGCTGCAGGTATTCGTCTGAAGGATGGGGATGATTTTCCATATATTGTACACGACGGATTCTCTCAGGAGTTCCTGCTGAATGAAAACTCCCTGACAGTCCACGAGCAGGATGGATGCCTCTGCAGGGATCACAATGGCAATGTCAAATTGGAATGCACTTGCGGGCTGGTTATTTCCGGCAATACCGACCCTTCCAGCCCGCTCTTCACTCCGGGGGGAAGCTGCTGGACCAATGATTCCTTCCCATTCCTTGAGCTTCCGTCCGATCAGGATCCCAGATTGCACCCACGCAACCAATGCATTCATCAGGGATACGCTTCTTTGGCACTGGTCCCTATCCGCACGAAGAATCAGATCGTTGGCCTCCTTCAACTCAACAGCCGCAGGAAAGGGATTTTTTCGCTTGCTGCGATCGAACAGCTTGAAGGCATAGCAGCACATATCGGGGAGGCTCTAACGCGCAATCGTGCAGAAGAGGCATTAAGGGAAAGCGAGCAACGTTTCAGAAGGTTGGCTGAAAATGCCGATGATATAATATATCGTTATGGATTTGCACCTAAAAGAGGATTCACTTATGTTAGCCCCGCAGCCACTAAGATCACAGGCTATACTCCAGAGGAGCACTATGCAGACCCTGATTTGGGCTTTAAGCTTGTGCATCCTGATGACCGCTACATTCTGGAGGAACTAGCAAAAGGTAATGATAAAGATAGAACTGCAGTCACACTTCGCTGGGTAAGAAGGGATGGAAATGTTATTTGGGCAGAGCAAAAAAACATATTGCTTTATGATGAAGAAGGAAACCTGATAGCTCTGGAAGGGATAGCCAGAGACATCACTGAACGTAAACGAATGGAAGATGAGTTGGCTCAGAGTGAAGAAAAATATCGTTTGCTATCTAATGTAAGCTTTGAGGGTATCATTATTCATGATAATGGTATAGCTCTTGAAGTTAACGAGGCACTCAGCAGTATA
>NZ_JAUXNK010000027.1 GCF_030682845.1 Methanolobus sp.
GCAGGAGCTTTTATCGTACATTTGCAAGAATGGAGAATTACCGAATGATCTCATTTTTCAGGACTTGTGAAAAAATAAGCATGCCATATTGTGGTAGCAGACTGTACTGACCATGAGGATAGTAACTGTTTAGTTTTCCGGTAAAAGATAAATGGATTGAAGACAGAATAAGGATTGGTAAACAATGATCCCGGATAAATGTAGTTTTTGTAAAGGCAAACTTGTTGAGGGAAAACACGAGTTTGTTGTGAAGACAGGTGAAACCGTGCTTGCAATCAGGGATGTTGATGCTTTTATCTGCCAGGAATGCGGTGAAGCATACTATACCTCGCAAACTTCCGGACGTATAGATAAGGTTATGCGTGAATTTCATGATTCTTCCCTGCGTGTTCATCCAATTGCAGCTGGAGAAGTCAGCCTTAGTGAGATAGAGGCTGAAAACTGCTGATCATCAGAGTGATCTTTTTTGGAATACGCCGCCTGCGGCGGGATGGTTGCGTTTGTAATTCGATGATTAGCTTGAGACCACACCATACAGAAGCTCTGCCTTGTAGAAATTAACATTTTGAAGAACAGTTCAAGCAAAAACATATATTTCTTACACTAAAAAAAAGCCTCAAGACAGTTAGAACCACCAGAGTTTGTAAATCAGTATTGGTTACACTGTAATTTTTATTTTACAGTTTCATTCTGAAGGCTCATGTCAGGGAAAGGTTGGAGATGTTAAAACTTTAAATTGCCATAGAATAAAAGAATAATTTGACAAGAATTCAAAGGCATACCACTTGCTGCAGTGTGCCCGGAATTCTTGCCTGTCTGGGTGGACTTCCCAAATTGCGCTGTTGTGTCCGGCAATCTAAAGTTAATAATTCATTATTTTCTCTGACCGGTCCATCCTCCGCTCCAGCTTGCACTGTCTGAACCATATCTCCAGTTACCAGTAAATGAATTGCCGTCTGCACTTAACTTTAATTCCACATCTCCTGCATCGCTGGGACCTTTATATGATGGACTTTCAGACCATGTTCCAATGAAAACATCGCCGTTTACGACACCTACTAATCTTCCTTTGTCATGGGTATATTCACCTATGATCTGATTCCCAGACCTCTCGAATTTCATATCTCCCCAATTTGATGTCCATTCACCAACAAAGCTGTAATCGGTTTCTTTGACTTCAAATCCGCTTTTAGGGACCGTGAGTCCTTCCACGTTTCCAGAATCGGATTCAATAGAACCGATATTGTCAGACAGAATATCCAGTGGTATTGATTCGGTAGGGCCATCAATTATCTCAAATTCAACAGACTCTGAAACACCTGAGCCCGTTATTTTCACATTGTATTTACCAAGGGGCCATCCGTCATCCGGCTTCTCGAGAATGAATGCTCCTCTTCCAAAATCCTCGCCGGTCTCGGACTCAAATGTGTGTATCAGATAATCCTGATCCAGATATCTCCATTCGATGGTCAGGATATCATTGTTAAAATTATCATAGATAAACCAGACATATAATTTCTCTGAATCCTTTGAATATTTCAGTACTTTATCAACAGGAATGAAGTTGTTTATTGAAGAAGTCATCATAACTTCCAGTAATCTGGGATTGCCATCCCGTGTCATATCTCCATATTTCTCAGTTATTGCATTGACCATTTCAGCTTCTTCTTCTGTTGAGCCAAAACTTCCTGGCTTGTAAGAATCTGTAATGTCCACACATCCTGACAGGAGAATGCTTACCACCAACAATACATATAAGATCATTTTGTATTTCATGATATCACATCTTTTGGGCTCTGTAGAAAACCGATCGAAACCACTAGAAGGATATCAAAACTGTCAAATATTTTCAATAGCTGACAGTACATTTTCAATTATTGCTAATTTCCATTCTTGCCTGAATATCGAGGATTTCTACAGAGCCATCTTTTGATAATTACATATATGTAAATTACTTTATGTGTGCTTAACTTATATAAATATTTAGAAAAATTAACGATGCTGAACATATTCTCCTTACAGAAGATGTTGAAAATGAAGAAGATGGTATCAGTTTCGTACCGCTGTGGAAGTGGCTGCTGAGATGAAATATGATCTGATCATCTGAGTTTTTTTATTGGGTCGATTTTCCTCTAATAAGCTGTATGAGTTTCTCTTCTACCTCTTTCATTTTTTTTTCACTCAGTATTCCCAGTTCATATTCTATTATATCACCCGTCGCAGTGAATATCTTGTTTGTCCGGACCAGACTATCGGTTTTAAGGGTGCCTTTTATGAGGTCATTTTTTCCAAGCGTAACTTCGTAAGAATCATGCATGTGATTTGATGTGATCTGGCACAGGACATAATCGTCACCATTAAGGTCAACAATAACTAAGGCGGGGCGCCTTTTGGTTGCGGTCAAATCAGAGAACGGAAACGGCAGTACAACTATTGACCCTTTCTTAAATGTGACCATACAATATCACCTTATATTCTTGATCAATGCTCAGAGATACTCCCAAGCTTCATCTTCTTCGGGACTGTCCCAGAGCTTTGATAGAGATCTCTCTGACGCCAGAGCAGTACCCATCTTCCACTCGATATCTTCGATCGGGCGAACCTCAATATGATCATCCATGGCTATTACAGCAACCTTGCTTCCAGCGCCAAAAGCTCCTTTGCGCATGCCAGAAGGTATCACTATCTGCCCCTTACTGGTTATCGTTACAGTCCTTATATCTAAAATTGACATGAATATTTACCTCTTGCATCTTACATGTAAGATAAATAATCTATTATTATATATGGTTTGTGAATCTCCCACAGATCAATTGCTATTATGTATAGGTAGCCTATCTGCAACTTTTTTAATTCACCAGCATAACTTGATAAGGCGGCCACCGTCAGAGATCCATATCAAGGGGAGTCTTAATAAGCCGGTGAAGGATCTATGGGGACAGTACTTTAATGTCCATTAATATTTTTTACGATAAATTGAGGAAGGATGCCTGCAGCTGAACAGGCTGTCCGACAATTCAATTTAATCGCAAAAACGGAGAAAAAGAAGGCATATAAAGCTTTTAAATCGGGGTAACTATTCAGCCTAGCTCACTTCCACCAAGCTGATTTCTCTATCTGCGTTCAATTCTGCAATAACGGAATAACTGAATCTCCACGGAATATTGCACTGATCGAGTCGATAACAGATAGAGAATTCTTGTGAACGGTAGAAACGTATCCTCTAATGCGGCAGAAATTTCTAGCACCCTGTTCACTGCGGAAAGTACCCGATATCTTCTGCTGTACTTTGGTCATTCTGATATCCCTTTCAGCCTGATTGTTATCGAACGCAACGTTTGGGTCGTACATAAACCGTAAGATATCCTCTTTGTACCCAATAAACCTGTCCAGCAAATTCTTTGCTGTAGTTTGCTTCTTGCGTCCTCGTTTTTTAGGATGCACATTTGATTGCGGGTCAGGAGGGTTTTCGTTCATTCCAAAGTAAGTGATATGATCATAATCCTCACTGAACCTTTGAATTAGCTCGGCTTATAAAAGACCATGGTCTGCATGATCTTTGGTGCACATTAATAGATCACCCATCATCCTTGGCCATAGTTGATCAGTGTTCTCGCAAACTCCTGTCAACTCTCTCAACAGATGTGCATTGCACAATGAGTGCTGACATTGGTATTTATGATAGGGTTTCCAGAAATCATGTGTTGCAACACCAGTGTAACCTGGCAGAATGCCCATGGCATCCATTGCTTCTGATCCCCTTTTACTATGTGCAAAATAATAGGTCAGTTTGCCAGTACCTGCTACATGAAGCCAATTGCCAACTGCATTGATTCTCATTCCTGTTTCATCCAGGTTGATTACAGGAGATTTTTTAAGGAGATGTTTCACTTCGCTTTCAAATGGTTCAAGTTTACCAAAGCAACTGCTCACCATGTTTACTATTGTACCAGGACTTATCTTGCATCCTAACAAGTCAAAGAACAAACTGGCTACACGCTTATAAGGAAGTAATTGGTTTATGCACAAATAAACTGCAACGGACTTAGCTCGGTGACCATATTGAGTTGGCTGAGTTACGCCATCTGGAAAAACAGCTTTGTTTACGTGAGAACATTTAGGACCTGTTTTTATCAGACTACGATGTTCAATGCACTTGAGATTTATCGGTGGAATGTCAAAGATCTGTCTTCGTTGATAATCTGAACTAACAGAAGCTAACGATCTCCCACAATTGGCACATTTGTCAACAGGATGAACAATAACTTCATCTGGTTCGTCATTCATTGTTAATGTAGTACCTGGATGACCATTTTGACCACCTACGGATCTATCGCTCTTTTTTCTCTGACTTTTAACGTTTTGTTTCTTTCGTGCATGAGAGTCAGTAGAAGGTGGTTTGCTGCTATTGCAACTGTTCTTATCAAGCATCTCTTCCAGATGTCTGACACGTTCCTCAAGCTGTTCTATAATGCCAAGTAATCGAATCACAAGCTCTACTACTGCATCAGGACCAGCTTTATAAATTGCAAGTATTTCTTCACGGTCTATACAAATCCCCCCGGTTTGATAGACGTTTTAACGACATTCAATGAAGAGTTTGATTAATAATAGAAGGAAGTCATGGTATATTGGTTTTTACATTATCAATAATAATCGGGTTGAATAGTTACGTAAATACTACTCTTATTAACTAATTAAGACTGTGTTCTTGGAGAGGTAAGACACATAAATAATTCCCTATTAATGAAAAAATCAGTTTCGATAAGCATTTATTGATACATCTCAACTTTAAGACAATATGCGATAAGTATATTAAAACCAATCAAAAATTATTTTAAATTATATTGTGAATTATGGCTATGCAGTTTGGTTAGAATTTTTTATAATAGTATGGTGCTTACTTAATATATATTTTTACTGATTCAGAAGGTAGTTTCAATAAGGGTATATAATGTGCTACCTTAAATAGAATCGGGCATGGTAGTAACTGGAGATAAGCGAAGATCGTATAATCCTCTTACACATGTGCCCCCTGTAAATAAGTGAAGCATAACCCAAATTTACCATATCGTACTATAAAGTCCCCTTCAAAAAGTTCAGATAGCTCTCAGCAACCCAGGAGAGTTTGGTTTAATTGGGAAATAGTGCAGCTTGTTGCAGGAGGTCCACCAAGGGCATCATATCCCCGTATGATGTCCGCATCATATCCCTTATGATGTCCTTTTCTTTTATTCGAAATTCAGTTTCAATAAGCGTATATATTTTACTACCTAAAAAGAATATGCGGCAAGATTAATAACTGACCACCAATTATGGGCACCAATTCAATCCTGGTGCCCGCCGCATCTGAAGTGCTTGAGCATCTTTCTATTAATTCCATCGATGTGCATCCAAATCACCCTCTTTTTCCTTATTTTCTTTGTAAATAGAGATAGTAAGTACAATGTTTAGAGGTTTGTTGGATGTCCGTGGGGTCTGTTTAAAGATACAACTCCTCATCTGAAACTTTTTAAAATTCACGGGATTTATTTTCGCGAGCATTCTGCAAACAGATGAATACTTATATATGTTCCACCAGATTTACTTGAAGAGTACATTCCGGGTAAAGAGGTGTGGGGATGCCGGGGAAGTTTATCGGGTATAAGGATGAGATTAAGGAGATAGAGGATACTATCATAGATTTTGGCTCGCAACCAGCTGCCAACATAGCCATAATCGCCGGACCTTATACAGGAAAGACGACCCTTATGGACAATTTGTATTACAAATTTTCGTTGATGTCCACCAGAATAAAAATCCCTGCTGAATGGGATAGTTATGAAGATTGTGAGAAAGCACTTAACGGGGTTCAGGAAAAGATAGTTTTCATCGATGACTGTCATCTGCTGTACAGGAGAAGGGTAGGTGGTTTTCAAGCACTTGAAAAATACCTGGATCATATTGCAACTCCCCCGGAGCATCTGTTCATAACTTCCTGGAACTTCTTCTCATGGGAATATCTCAACGAAATGCTTCACATCGAAAAGCATTTCCACACTCACATCCACCTGCATGGGCTTGAAGCTGATGAAATTAAGTCCATTATTATGTCTGACTACAATAACGGGGAAGTGATATTTGAAAACGGGGACAAGAACACCATAGAACGATACCTTATATTTGAAAACTATCCTCTGCGAATAAAGAACCTCGAAAGAACTATCAATATCCCTGTTCCCAAACTGAATTACAGTTTACTAAATAGTCAGCTAAACAATTTCTTAAACCATGTATTAAAAAAAAAGCCACGACAAAATGAAAAAGAAAAAACACCTGAAGATCTGGCATTCATCCGAATAAAGGACATCTCTTCCGGTAATATCCGGCTGGCACAGATTATCTGGCAAAAAAGCCTGCACAATTCGACCATCAAAGTAGACGAGATATATTCACCCTCTTTTAAGACCAAGCTTGACTATGACACAACATTTGTCGGTTTCCTGATACTTTCAATGGGGAGGGTAACTCCAAATAGTCTTGAAGACGCTATCGGGGATGAGATAGATGTAATAAGGTCCCTGGCAATTCTCCGAAAGAACGGGTTGATCGACATCAGGGACAGAATATGCTCTGTAAATCCCGAAGCAACAAAATACATTGAATCACTGGCCAAAGATGCGAGGATGAGCTAATGTCGGATCATAATCCAA
>NZ_JAUXNK010000037.1 GCF_030682845.1 Methanolobus sp.
GCTTGATGTGATGATGCCCGGTATGAATGGTTATCAGGTCTGCGAGCAGATCAAAAGGTTCTCTGAAACCCGTTTCATTCCCGTCGTCCTGGTGACAGCCCTTTCTTCCAGGGAGGACCGTTTGAAAGGTATCGAGTCCCATGCAGATGATTTTCTTACCAAACCGGTTGACAGGCTGGAACTGAAGATGAGGGTGATGTCCCTTCTAAGGATCAAATCCCTTCACGATAAAGTGATATTTGAGCGTGATCAGGCTCAGAACTATCTTGATATTGCGGGTGTCATGATGCTTGTACTCGACAGGGACCAGAAAGTGATCCTTGTAAATAAGAGAGCGACTGATATACTTGGCTGCGAAGAGGCAGATATTCTGGGCAGTACCTGGTTTGATACTTTTGTACCGGAGTCTTCAAGACCTGAAGCAAAGCAACATTACTTCAAAGCACTGGATATGAAGAACGAGTCAATACTGTACTATGAGGGCCCTCTGGTTGCAAAGAACGGGGAAGAGAAGATCGTATCCTGGTACAGCAAGCCTATCAGGGATGCTCATGGTTGTCATGTTGGTGTCCTGAGTTCCGGGGAGGACATAACCCTGAGAAAAAAGGCAGAGGAAAGCCTTCAGGAAAGGACGGCAGCAGTCGAATCTTCTATAGACGGTATAGCCATTCTGGATGAGAATGGAAAACACGCTTACTTGAACCGTGCCTATGCCGGCATCTGGGGCTACGGCCGCCCACAGGAACTCGCTGGCAGGTCGTGGAAAGATCTCTATGATGAACATGAGTTAGTGAGATTTAAAAATGAGATAGTTCCGGAGTTAACCACTGAAGGTGTCTGGAGGGGAGAAGCACTCGGGTTAAAGAAAAATGGCACCACTTTCTTTCAGGAAATATCCCTGACCCGCCTCGAGAAGGGATGTATATGTGTCGTAAGGGATACGACCAACCGCAAGGAAGCAGAAAAACAGTTGCAACAATATGCTCAAAGTCTCAAATATTCAAATGACCTGAAAGATCTATTTATAGATATAATGGGGCATGACCTCCTGAATCCTGCAGGAATTGCCAAAGGTTTTGCAGGGATGCTTTTGCAGGCTGAGGACGATGCTGATAAATCCCGCAGGCTCAGGATCGTAGACGATAACCTGTCACGCCTTATCAATATGATAGATTCTGCTGCCCAGTTCGCCAAGCTCGAGGATACAAGCGATCTTGAATTCCGTAAGATGGACCTTGGAGCTATACTGCGTGATTCGGCAGATAATTTTGGGATACAGCTGGCTGAAAAGAACATAATGATGGATATAAGGTTCAAAGGTCACTATCCTGCAAGGGTCAACCCTATTGTTGAAGGGGTCTTTGCTAACTACATTTCAAATGCCATCAAGTATGGCCCCTCTAATAGCAGTATAATCCTTGAGATCGGAGATAATGGCAGCGAATGGAAAGTAAATGTAAGGGATTTCGGGGATGGGATACCTGATGCTGATAAAACGCTTGTTTTTGATCGCTTTAAGAGACTGGAGCAAAAGAAGAAAGGGGTAAAAGGTACAGGACTTGGTCTTGCTATCGCCAAGAGGATAGTTGACCTTCATGGTGGCAGGGCTGGCGTGGAAACCGGTCCGGCTGGAATTGGCAGCGTATTCTGGGCTACATTCAAAAAGGCTTGAATCCGTATCCGGGCCATCTCTCACCTTCATGAAGACTAAGCAAGGAAACCCATTCCCTTTAGGGGATGGGAGGAATTGCGTCACTCCTTTTTATTTCCATAAGTATTGTTCGTCTGGCTGTCAATAGTATAAGTTCTTTGCATTTTGCGGAACGGTGAACTATTTTTCCTGATAACGTCCTGAGGTCAAAGTATCCTGATTTTCTCCGACCAAATATGAAGCATTTGGTGTTATTGTAGAGAACTTTATCGAATAATCTGAATCCTTGAACTATATAAGGGGACTGGTTCAGTTTTCGTGTGCCATTTTTCGATGGATTTGCTTTGTGGATCTGTCGATTATGCTTACGCATCTGTTTTTGTAGGAAATGATAAGGAAGTCTTATTGCATTGAGATTCCCTGCTATGCAGAATGCATCGATCCGATGTGATTTTGGCAGGTTGTTCTGTATTCTGGTGTCCTTGGTAATGTATCCGAATGTGTTCTTCACATCAGTATACTTAGATTTGAGTTCCTTGAGTAGATATTTCCTCATTATTCCCATGAATGTCTGATGCTTGAAACCATTGATTTTCTGTAGATTTAGGATTATCTTTCCTTTATGGTATTGATCATGACATGTTTCACAAAGAGTTAGCAGGTTGTCAGGTCGGTTTCCTCCTGTTTTCCTTGATTCGATGTGATGGATATTGAGTATCGGATCCTTTGATTTTCCCTCACAATGCCGACATTTGTGATCATCTCTAAACAGAACATATTCTCTTACGTTCCAGAATCCAAGTTGTTCTCCCTGCTGATATTCTACTTCTGAAATATCCGGATTCTTAATCTTCTGGATATCAAACGCTGCAGTCTCAATAACGATAGATGTTATTGGCAATATCCTGTGAACGTTCTCTATCACCTTCAGGTGAGCTACTATCCTGTTCCTTATTGTTGGAGCTATCCATCCTGGTTTCTTTGATTTTGTTCTGTTATTGAACCTCTTTTGTCTGTATCTTGTTTTCCTGTTCCTCCGGCTTTTTCTTAATTCTCTTCTTGTTGATATCAGATCGGTTACATCTGTTCTCAGCTGTACTTCCGATGAGAAAAGTTCTTTGTTCTCAGTCGTTGCAGAAAGACCAATGAATTTGCTTCCAGCATCCACTCCCAGAACAACTGGCTGTGTATAACCACTGCTACCGTAAAGTAGCTGCAGGGTAAAAGGCTCCCGCTTTACAACTTTAGCCTTTCCTGCTTTCAGCAGCTTCCTTGTTTTCCCTGGCGAACAGGGCATTAATGGTCTTCCATGTTTGTTAATTATGTAGACTAACATTCGGTCTATCTCCATTTAGGAGTTGTAATCCTTCGCCAATGTTATCCTGGCTTGTTAAGCATGAAACACTGTTCTTACCCAACAGAACTGTTTAATCACATGCAACAGAGCTACAGACTAGGATTAACATCTGTAGGTGTTATGACCAGGATAACGTAGTTCTTGTTCTTTACAAACAATTACTGAGGCTAGTCAACCAGAGCTTGTTTACACAAGCCCATTCCCTTTAGGGGATGGGTAGTTGACTTGCCTATGTCCTCGTACCAGAGATCCGGCTTATTCTTGATGAATTGTTTCATAATTTCCTTGCACTCGGCAAGATCGAGGTTTATTACCTCTATCCCCTGCTCTTTCATGAAATCAGGGGCTCCCTGGAAATTCTCCGCTTCTCCGACAATGACCTTCCTGATGCCAAATTGCACGGCTGCGCCCGCACAAAGGTAACAGGGCATCAACGTTGAGTAAAGGACTGTGTCATTGTACTTGCCAATCCTCCCCGCATTTCTGAGGCAAGCGATCTCTGCATGTGCCAGAGGATCGTTTTCCTGTACCCTCATATTATGTCCACGACCGACTATCTCTCTGTTCCTTACAAGGACTGACCCTATGGGAATGCCTCCTTCAGCAAGCCCTTTTTTTGCTTCATCAATTGCGCATTGCATAAACCTGTCCATGATCTGCTCCTCCGGGTTAAGTGCTTATGTATACATTTAGTGTATAGTGGCATATATATTTATATAATTCTTTTAAAGTTGTCATCTGAAGTGCAATGGCAAAAATTTCAGCATATAGCTGCCATCAGGATCTGCCTTAAGACTGCACCTTCTTCTCAAGCCTGAAAACTTTGTCATTCTTCCGGGCCACACCGTCAACTGCCAGCCCTACATCCTGCCCTTTCTCTGCAGCAGTAATGCTTTCCCCTTTTGCGACCAAAGAACATACTTCCTGCTCAATATAGGTCGTACTGCCTTCGATAACTATCCTGTCTCCAAGTCCTATCCCGTCTTCTGTGAGCTTGATTGAAGCAGCTCCCATTTTCGGGAAATAGTTAACCACTATGCCGACAGCCTGCTTCTTCACTGGTGAGACATTCATGGCCTGATCACAGGCCAGACCCTCAGGACCAGGGTTGCCAAAATAGAATCCGGTGGAAAAACCGCGGTTATATTGCCGTCCCAACTCTTCTTTCAGCAGGCCGGCAGTTTCGCGGGTATAAGTGCCTTTTATGAAGTCATCTATGGCTTTCCTGTAGCATTTCGAGACCGTATGTGTATATCCGGTGTCACGCAGCCTGCCTTCTACTTTAAAAGCATCTATCCCGGCTCCCATAAGCTCCGGAATATGTTCTATCATGCAGAGGTCCTTGGCATTAAGGAGGTACTTTCCTTCAAGGCCGACCTTTTCACCCCTGTCGGAATAAAGAGACCATTCCCAACGGCAGGGCTGGCTGCATTCACCACAGTTCCCGGACTTCCCCAGCAGGTGTGCGGAAAGGTAACATCTGCCTGATATTGCCTGGCACATGGCCCCGTGGACGAATACTTCGAGCTCCATGTCTGTGTGCGCCCTGATAACTTTTATCTGTGCAAGGCTTAACTCTCTTGCAAGCACGACCCTGCTTGCTCCCAGGGACCTGTAGAATTCGGCGCTCTGCTGGTTCGATACATTGGCCTGGGTGGAGATGTGTATCCTCAGGTCGTGCTCGTGCGCCTGCATTATGGTTGCAGGGTCCCAGGCTATGACAGCATCAACCCCTGCAGATGCTGCGGTTTCCAGCACACCGCCAAGCTCATGCAGGTCATGCGGATAAATCACGGAATTGATCGCAAGATATCCCTTCATACCATATCCATGCACCTGTTCCATAAATCCTGGGAGGTCTTTGGATGTGATCTCTCTTGCCCTTGACCGCAGACTGAACCTGTCGATCGAAAAATAAGCCGCATCCGCGTGATCCTTGCAGGCTCCAAGGGATGCCGGATTACGCACTCCCATTACCAGTTCTGGGATTGTTTGTTGTTCTTTGGGCTCAGGCATATTTTGTTAAGCGGAGCTATGGCTTAAATTACTTGTGTCATCTGCTCAACTGAATTTGTTATGTTGTCAAGTTATCTTTGATGCAGGTAACTTATATATACAATTAAACACTATATCGCAATGTCGACTAATATTAGGCATGCCTAATAGGCGGATGAGACCCACTTGGAATAATAAGAGGTAAATAAATGGCTCCAATAATGCCACTGGCAATGATGCAGGAAGGCAAGGTCAGTAAGATCATATCGATCAATGCAGGCCGTTCACTTGTGAATCGCCTGAAGTCAATGGGGTTTATAGAGAATTCCTTTCTCAGGATAAAGAAGGATAACATGGGTGCTATTATTGTGGACATCAATGGTTGCAACTATGCACTTGGCAAAGGCATGGCCTCAAAGATCATGGTGCAGGAATGTGCGACATGATCTGACCTATTTTCTCTTTGGTGTCTTTTGACAGTGTTTCTATAGACATGTAGCTTCCATTTCCAATGGTTGCTGCCAAGTTACACTCAATTCTATTTTACCCTCCAAAATAATATTTATAACCAACAATTATAAATGTCTATAATAATCTAAGAGAACTGGTGATTCATACATGATATGGGGATTCTCAGCACTTAACAGTGAACAGGTAAAAGCTATCAACGAACTTGAAGATAAAATGGGTATAACCTTACTGGCATTCTCTGATGCCAATCTCAAATATGCCGACCTCTCTGCAGAGGACTTGGAAGAAGTGCACCGACTCGAGAAGGAGTTAAATCTCTCTCTGGTTGCCGTCAAGGTTTAATTTGAAGAGGTTTCTACCAACAACTTTCTTATTGTTTTTTAAATAATCCGGTTTTAGTTTCCGAATTTATGGTCGGCGACACCACAAAATAATCCTTCTTACGTCGGTGAGGTGGAACCACTCACATCATCTTTTTGTTCCCGCTGGCCCCTCTCATATATTTCCCAAATTCAGAGCCAACGAGTTGCATTCCGTTGAACACAGGCCCGTCCTTACATACCCGCAACCCTTCGGTGTCCATGCAACAGGCACCGCATACTCCGATGCCACATTTGAAATACCTATGCAGGCTGAACTCGGTCTTAGCAAGAGCACCCTGCTTTTCAAGAATGTCAAAGACGCGCTTCATCATCATCTCAGGTCCGCAGGTGTATATCCTGTCATATCCCGAAGCATCTATCTCGCAGAGCACGTCTGTGACAAAGCCGCAACGATGTGCCGAGCCATCATCAGTGGTCATGTGAAGCCCTTTGCAGGGTGTGAACCTGTCCAGGAACAGCAGTTCGTCCGCATTCCTTGCACCCATGATAGTAGTCACACAGGTGTCCTGGGACATAGCATGTTCTGCTAGCATGGCTATTGCTGCAGTTCCAACGCCTCCGGCCACGATAAGTATGTTCTCGTCTTTGCCGGGAAGTGTGAATCCCTTTCCAAAGGGTCCCCGTATGCCCAGATGGTCTCCTTCCTTCATCTCAAAGAGCTTTGCAGTTGCGTCTCCTACCTTCTGGACGGTGATGGCGTTCCTGTAGGACAGGGTCATGGGTATTTCATCGGTACCCCTGATCCAGACCATGACGAACTGGCCGGGACGTGCCTCATCAACACTCCTGTCAAAAAAGAATGTCTTATTGGAAGGTGATTCCTGTACTATCTTCGTTATCTTCACATCTATGGGGTACATCATGCTCTCCTGTGGGCAAGCCCGACAATATCGCTGGTATCCCTGTATCCGCCGGAGGAGATGAAACTCTCAATACCATCCGCAACCGTCCGGAATATCTCCGGTCCGTCGTATACCGCAGAACCAATCTGCACGGCTGACGCGCCAGCCATCATCATCTCCACGGCATCCTCCCATGTCGATATCCCACCAACGCCGATAACAGGGATTTCAAGGGCTGCATACAGGTCGTATACGCACTTGATGGCTACGGGTTTTATCGCCCGGCCGGACAATCCTCCGAATCTGTTACCTAATACGGGATATCCACTGTGGATATCTATAGCCATCCCGCGCACGGTGTTTATGGCAACTACGGCATCAGCGCCTCCTCTCTGCGCCGCCTTGCCTATGGATACAATGTCAGTTACGTTAGGAGTGAGTTTGACCCATACAGGAAGCTCAGTGATATCGCAGACTGCAGCCGTTATCTCTTCCACGGCACATGCATCGCAACCTATGGAAGCGCCATAGCCTTGTGCATGGGGGCAGCTCACGTTGAGCTCAAAGGCGTCAGGGCCTGCATCAACAAGGCCGTCCGCGACTATGGCGAACTCTTCTGCATTCCCCCCGAATATGCTGGCTATTACCGGGACATCCGCTTCCCTCTTTGTTATCTCAATCTCTCTTGAAAAATCAGGGTATGATGGGTTTGGAAGCCCCATTGCATTCAGGAAACCATATCCCAAGTTGATCATACTTGGGTTGCTGTGTCCTTCCTTTGGTTCCGGTCCGATGGATTTTGTAACCACTGCGCCAGCCCCCTCCCACGCGATCCTTGCAAGGGATGCGCCTGTAGTGCCCATGACACCCGCAGCCAGTATTGTCGGATTATTCAGCCTTATTCCTGTGATTTCTATCATATTATCGCTATTTTCAGATTTGCGCATTAAGCTGACAGACTGCTTGCTGTACAAGCTCCTTCCCGCCCAGCTCTACCATTCTCATTCCGAGTTCCCTAGCGTAACTTTCGTAACCTTCCACAGGGATCACTTCATCAATGCGCACCTGCTCGGAACCGTCAAGAGAAAGCACTTCTGCCAGAACATGCAGTTCGTAATCATTGATGAAATGTGTGAACGAACCAACCGGTGCCGTGCATCCTCCTTCCACGTAGGCGACAACTATGCGCTCAATGGAAGTCTCTATCCTGGTCTTTTGGTGATCCAGCTTTGAGGTTACTTCTTCTGCCTCGCTCCCGGCTACGGTGACCACTGCTATAGTGCCCTGGTTAGCCGAAGGGCAGAAATGGTGCGGGTCAAGGCGTTGCACATCCAGGTCCCAGTTCATGCGCTGCAATCCGGCCTCAGCCAGAAGGATGCCGTCATACTGGCCTTCTTCAAGCTTCCTTATCCTCGTGTTGATATTGCCCCGCAGGTCATGGACCGCAAGGTCCGGGCGGTATCGCAGTATCTGTGCGCGTCTGCGCATGGAGGTTGTCCCGATTATGGCATTCTCCGGAAGCTCTTCCAATTTGGAGCCGTCCGTTGTCAGGAGCACATCGCAGGGTGAATCCCGCTTGATGACCGCTGACGTTGAGAGCCTCTGCGGCCTGACGGTGGGCATATCTTTCATCGAGTGAACTGCAATATCCACATCCCCTTCCAGCATCCTGTCGTCAAGCTCCCTCACAAAGGCGCCCACTCCGGCAATCTCGTGCAGGGGGCGGTCTGTGAAGGTGTCGCCGGTTGTCTTTATGATCTTCCTGGTGGTCTGTACGCCCAGTTCCGCCAGTTTGCGCTCGATGCTTGTAGCCTGTGCAAGGGCAAGGTCACTTCCGCGGGTTCCTATTATCATTGCATTCTCCGGTTCACCTGAGGTTTGCCTCGTATGCAGCAAGGGTTCTCTCGATATCTTCTTCCGTGTGGGCCGTGGACAGGAAATTAGTCTCGAACTGAGAGGGCGGCAGGAATACGCCACTGTCCAGCATCCTGAAGAAGAATCCCAGGTATCCTTCCTTGTCGCACTTAAGTACTTCCT
Source organism: Methanolobus sp. (assembly GCF_030682845.1). GTDB lineage: Archaea > Halobacteriota > Methanosarcinia > Methanosarcinales > Methanosarcinaceae > Methanolobus. The sequence continues at coordinate 8,737 of NZ_JAUXNK010000037.1, forward strand.
GGTAGTTCAGTGGTTTATCACCAAAGAATATCTTGAACATAGAGGATATGCCGCAGACATTGTAATTAAGCCCCAGGTCCGTAACGATCTCAGTCAGCCTGGCTCTGAACATGTCGCCGGTGGCGTTAAGTTTCCTGTGGACATCTTCCTTCTCAAGCACATCCAGTACTGCCAGCCCAGTGGCAACCGAAGCCGGGCATCCGCTATAGGTACCTGCCTGGTACACACCTCCGGAAGGTGCTATCATCTCTATGATCTCTTTCTTTCCTCCGAACACTCCTATTGGCAGGCCGCCGCCGATTATCTTTCCAAGGGTGGTCATGTCGGGTGTGACGCCGTAGTATTCCTGGGCGCCTCCCATGGCAAGCCTGAAACCAGTGATGACCTCGTCGAAGATAAGGACCACATCGTTCTCTTCCGTGACCTTGCGCACGTCACTTAGGTAATCTCCTTCGGGGAGTACAGGTCCGATGTTCCCCAGCACCGGCTCTATTATCAGTGCTGCCACATCTTCCCTGCTCCTTTCGATCACATCTGTCAGTGCCTCGATATCATTGAATGGCACCTGTAGGGTGTGCTTGGTGAAGTCGGCCGGAACTCCAAGCGAGTCGGGCTTGCCCAGCGTTGTGGCGCCTGACCCTGCCTGTACAAGGACTGCATCATGAGCTCCGTGGAAGCCGCCTTCTATCTTGATGAATTTGTCCCTGCCTGTGAACCCCCTGGCCGCACGCAGTGCGCTCATGGTAGCTTCGGTACCTGTGGACACGAACCTGAGCATATCGATGCTCGGATACATGCCAGCGATCCTTTCAGCAAGGTTCACCTCAAGCTCTGTGGGTGTGCCGTACAGCCAGCCTTTATCGAGCTGAGCTATGATGGCCGCTTTTATCCCGGGATGGGCATGTCCCAGGATATTCGGGCCGTATGCGAGGCAGTAATCGATATACTCATTTCCGTCGATATCCCTTATCTTTGAGCCGGAAGCGGACTCGGTATAGAATGGGTACGGCTTGATAGCCCTGACCGGGCTGCTGACTCCCCCGGGAAGGAGGGTCCTTGCTTTCTTGTATAATTCTCTTGACTTGTCTAAGGACATAGGATCACCTTGATATGGATTAATTTATGCTTCTTAGAATTTAATTAGAAGTGCTTCGACACTGTTCTTTGCCCTACCTTCAATAGATGCAGCCTTATAAACATTTTCTGCTTTCTCTCGGTATATCTTATCACCAGTGATCAGGTAGGCCCTTCGAAGGTAGTCAATCGACAAAAGCGGATTATTTTCCAATATCTCAGACATCAAATCATAATGATCAGCAAACTTGAAAAATGCATCAAAGAACTGATCTAACTTTTTTTCAAAACCGCTTCCGTACTCGACGTATTCTGTTCTTACAAAGTCCGATGGCACTTTTGATTCTTTTGTCTTGATGACTAGAGTTTCCTTTCCATATGCCTGCATTAGCCCAATCTCATAGAATATATTCGACATTGTCAGTGCAGACATCTTTTCATCAATAATAGCAATACCAAGTGGGACAGCTATTATCATGTTCCATATCTTCGCCAAAAAGTCTCTTCCAGTAACTACACTTTCAGCATCAATTTCAGCAATTTGATATTTATTTAACACTTTTCTTAATGAATCCCTTATATTCTCAATTTCAGGAGAGACAGGTTGGCCTAGCTTTGTCATGATGAAACAAGTTCTTGGCCTGTAATCAATGTGACAATTAGGGACATCACCATGAGGGCTATAGAGAATCATTGTTTTCCCGTGTTTGAATATGACATCTTGTTAGTGACTTCTGATTTCCGTATCTAATAGCATAAGTATATAATGTCAGGGTCTGAAAAATTAGAAAGCTACTGGCTCCTCTTTCTTGCGATGGGGATATTCTTGTAGGGTCCTTCTGTTTTTTTGTGATCAAGTATCCTGCCAGCATCCCTATCTATTTTCACATAGCGTCCCGATTTCGGGTTCTTAACTTGGACTATATCTCTGTCTGCCATTTGCCGTCACTAATCTTTGATACGTAAATTCTGTAAATGAAAATTTATGTCTCAGTGGTTATAAGAATGGCGCTAGGATGAAGCTTTAATCTCGTTGTCTCATTTAAGTATCCGTGCCATATCTTTTGCGAAATAGGTCAGTATCATATCCGCACCAGCTCGCTTTATCGAAAGCAGGGACTCGTACATAACTTTCTTCTCATCCAGCCAGCCGTTCTGAGCAGCCGCCTTGATCATGGCATATTCCCCGCTGACGTTGTATGCAGCTGTGGGCATCCTGAACTCGGTCTTGACACGATAGATGATGTCAAGGTAGGGAAGTGCCGGTTTTACCATTATTATATCAGCGCCTTCCATTATGTCCAGTTCAACTTCCCGCATCGCCTCGTCGGAGTTTGCAGGGTCCATCTGGTAGGTCGAGCGGTCACCGAAACAGCATCCGGATTCGGCAACATCCCTGAACGGACCGTAGAATGATGAAGAGTATTTTGCAGCGTAGGACATTATGGGTATGTCCGTGAAATTATTCTCATCAAGTGCTGACCTTATGGCGCCTATCATTCCATCCATCATGCCTGAAGGTGCCACCATATCGGCACCGGCCTTCGCGTGGCTGACTGCCGTTTCCCCGAGCAGTGGGAGGGTGGGATCGTTAAGCACTTCTTCCTTTTCAAAATCGACCATGCCACAGTGGCCATGATCGGTATATTCACAGAGGCATACATCGGTGATCACTACCATATCCTTGCCAAGCTCGCTCTTGATCTCACGGACTGCCTTCTGGACAATATCCTCGTCTCCCCAGGCAGAACTCCCATGTTCATTCTTATGCGACGGTATCCCAAAAAGTATAATGGCGGGTATCCCCAGATCGGCAGCTTCCTTTGCATCATCGGCTACTTTGCTGAGGGGAAGTCTCTCAACTCCTGGCATTGAGGCTGTTTTCTGGATCGTGCTTATAGTCTCATCCACGAACATGGGGTAAATGAGGTTATCGGCTGAAAGTGAGTTCTCCCTCACAAGGTCTCTCATCTTTCCGTTTCTTAGTCTTCTCATTCTTGTTTCCGGGAACATGGTGGCAACTCTCCTTTTATCCTGCTTTTATCATTGCATTTATTTATGTTGAACAGGCGGAAGGCCATGTCCAGCATCTCGTCGTCGCACACTTCAGCTGCATTTCTCAGGACCTTCGTAGGCTCTGCAAGTATCTTATTAACAATGGAGTGCGTCAGATCGTCAATTATCTTCTGTTCTATGTCCCCTATGGTGTGATAGGCGCTCAGTTTAGTGAGCGCACGTTCCTTTTCCATAGTGCGGACCTTATAGAACTGGGCATACATCTCGGATACTATATGGTCAGATCTTTGCTGTTTATATTGCTTTATAAGAAGATCGTATTCCTCGTCGATGATAGCCTGCACCTTCTTTGCTTCTTCCATTCGCAGCTCCAGGTTCTTTTCGTTGATGACACGCAGGTTATCTATATTATAGAGGGTAACGAGAGGAATCGTGCCAATAGTGGGTTCGATGTCGCGGGGATTTGCAATGTCGATAAGAAGAAGCGCTTTTTCCCTTGATTCCATCGCCTTGAGCACCTGGGGATGCCTTAGTACAAAGTGAGGTGCCCCCGTGGCGCAGATGACGACGTCGGCTTTCTTGAGATTCTCTTCTATCTGGTCAAAATGGACCGCATGACCTCCCATGTCATCAGCAAGTTTCTTTGCTGCTGCATAGGTGCGGTTGGCGATGTACATGAGTTCTATCTCTCTGTGGGAGAGCGCCCTGGTCACAAGAGTGCCCATTTCACCGGTGCCGATGACAAGCACCATTTTATTCTTGAGATCTCCGACAGTCTCCTCTGCCAGGTCTACAGCAGCAGAAGCAATGGAAAGGGCTCCCCGGTTTATCTCGGTTTCTGTCCGGACCCTCTTTCCTACCTGGATGGCCTTGCTGAATGCTGTATCAAGCATTCTTCCGGTCGTACCAAGGTTCTTAGCCACCTGGTAGAGGTCCTTGATCTGTCCCAGGATCTGGTCTTCGCCGATTATCATGGATTCAAGACCTGCAGAAAGTCTCAGCAGATGCATGATGGATTCATCGTGGTCATAGAAATCGATGATATTGGAAGAGAGCCCCAATTTCTTTGCAAACTGGAACATCACACTGCTGCCCTTATGGGAAACAACGTACATCTCTATCCGGTTACAGGTCTTAAGGACTGCACACTCATGTACCAGTTCATTAGCGTAGAGTTCCCTGAGGAAGTTATCCAGATCTCCGTCCCATACTTCTTCCATCTCTTCCACGGTTGCCCTGGAATGAGTGATGACCATGCTGGATATCTCAGTCATTGGGATACCCCTGACGGACTTTTTCTCAATGCTGAAAACGTGTTATGACCAGACATGTTATCGGACTTTCCCGTTTATTTTTTCAGTTACTATACCAAGTGCTACATTATACCCTTTTTCGTAGGATACTTCAAGACCTTCCCATACTTCGCGGCTCTTGAGCACCTGCCACAGTATGTCTTTCCTGTTATTTTGTTCGGGGACCTTCTCTTTTAGGTATGTCCTCAGGCTTTCCTGGATACGTATCATATCCTCAAACTGCGGGGTTATGACCTCCTCGATCCTCTGCCTGGCAAACCTGGAAAAAGCAGGGCTTGAGCCGGAGGTTGATATGCTGATGGTGAGATCGCCTCTTTTGATGACCGAAGGAACGGTGACATCTCCAATGAAATCCACCGGGTTTGAGAGTATATTCTTTGTCTTTGCTGCAGATACTAACCTCTCATTGACTGACCTGTCATTAGTTGCAGGTATGACGAGGAATGCACCATCTAAAAAGATATCTGCCTGCTCATTGGTAAGGTCACTGATATCTGCTTCCACAATTTTTATCTTATTCTCTTCATGCAGCTGCCGGATACAAGGAGTGAAACCCTTACTGATAACAGTTACATCCGCATACCGGGAGAAGAGCAATGCTTTGCGTTCACTCACGGAACCGCCGCCGAAGATGACTATCTTCCGGCCGGACATGTCTATCAGTAGTGGTAGGAAGCAGTTTTCTTGTGCCATGCAGTGTACTCCGTAATGTCCATTTGCCTTGAACCGGAACTTAGTTAAACGTTACGACAGTTCAGAGGCGGACCCCGGTCTTCTTGAACTCACGTTCACTGAACAGGAGCCTGTAGTCTTTGATCCCTGTGGACTCAGATATCCTTGCAGCCACTTGCTCACAGTCCTCTCTGGTGTATGAGTGGACCATTGTAAAAAGGTTGTACTCCCAGCCCGGACGCCGGGGTCTTTCATAGCAGTGAGTGACCTCCGGAAAAGATGCCATTATCCTGCCGACATTTTCTACCCTCTCCTCAGGGACGTTCCATATGCACATTGCATTGGCGAGAATACCTATGTCCCTATGGCCTATGGATGCTCCAAACCGTCGGATCATGCCCTTTTCTTTCATCAGCCTTATTCTTTCCACGACCTCTTCTTCTGAAAGGCCAAGGCGTTGTGCTATGTCCCTGAAGGGTGACCCGGTGAGAGGGATACCGTCCTGGGTAGCTATTAATATCTGTTCATCGATCGCATCCATATCTTACTTCACCTGATATTCCCTTACCTGGCAGTTCAACATTTCTATTTCACTTGATATTGAACCTGACACCAATCTTGAACAGTCTTACCGTGGGCAGATTGATGAATTCAAGTCCTGTCTTCCGGTTAAGCTCTTTGAGGATCTCATTTATCCTTTCCTCTCCTGAAGCTGATAGTGTGAACCATACATTGTACTTGTCAGGGCGAAGATAGTTATGGGAAACCTCGGGGTATTCGTCGATACAGTCTGCGATCTCATCGATCATATCCTCCGGCACATTTACGGCTACAAGCGTACTGGAACCACCTACTCTGTTACGGTTGATGACCGGGCCGATCTTCCTGACCGCCCCCTCGTTCTGGAGTCTTTCAAGGCGCCTGATTATCTCTTCCTCACTGATGCCCAGTTCCTCGCCAAGCTTTTGAAAAGGATGGATGTCAAGTGGAAAATCATGTTGTATTGTGTTGAGGATATTTTTATCCATATCATCAAGGTATATCATTGGGATCACTGTTTTCTGGGAGTGTATATGCAGTAAGGCTCCTCGGCCAGGTAGTCTCCGGTCGCCGCATAGGCACGTGCCCGGCATCCTGCGCATACTTTATTGTATTCACAGTCCCCACACTTTCCTTTGAGTCTTGATGGATCTCTCAGGTCGTTGAATACCTGCGAGTTCTCCCATATCTCTTTGAAAGGCTGTTCCTTTATGCTCCCGGCGAGGGCTGGCAGGTATCCGCAGGGGTAGACTTCTCCAATGCTTGATACAAAGCAGAAACCTGTGCCTCCAAGACATCCTTTTGTCATGGCCTCGTAACCATGGGTCTTTACTGTTATCTCGATGCCTTCCTTCTTTGCCCGCTGGCGCATTATCCTGAAATAATGGGGTGCGCAGGTTGCCTTTAGCTGTATCTTCGCTGTCTTCTGCTGGTCATAGAACCAGTTCAGCACCTTCTCATATTCAACAGGAGGTATCTCCTCCTCTTCCAGTTCCTTGCCCCTGCCAGTGGGCACGAGCAGGAATATGTGCAGGGCCTCAGCTCCAATCTCGGTTGCCAGTTCAAGGATGGCAGGTATTTCAGTAAGGTTACGTTTTGTGATGGTGGTATTGATCTGGAAGCCGATGCCTGCATCCTTGATGGCCCCTATGCCGCTCATAGCTTTGTCAAAGGCCCCGGGCATGCACCTGAAATCATCATGGGTCTGCGGGCTTGCTCCGTCAAGGCTCACACTTATCCGTCTTACCCCTACTTCATTTAGATGTGAGGCGACCTCTGGGGTCACAAGGGTGCCGTTAGTTGCAAGGGCTACTGAGAGGCCTTTCCCAACCGCGTAGCTGGCAAGGTCATAGATGTCTTCCCTTACGAGCGGCTCACCGCCGCTGAGTATTAGTATAGGGTTTCCTATCTGCGCTATCTCATCGATAAAGCGCATGGCTTCTTCGGTCGTAAGCTCGCCGGCTGGCTTCCTGGAAGTTGATGATCCCCTGCAATGTCTGCAGGAAAGGTTGCAGCCTGCTGTTGTTTCCCATGCTATGAGTCTTGGAGGTTTGGCCATGTTGATCATTTTGGATTTTTAAGTGAAAGTTCCACTCTAGTATAAATAGAATGGGGCTATACTAGTCCACACCCATATTAATAATTAGTCATCGGTATATGGTCAGGTCCTTTTTCAAAGAGCTGCTGTTACTTGTTTATTCTCACTGGTTATTAATTTGGTGCAATAACCTGCTATCAAAAGTGATATAGGGGTGAATATGTATTAACGCCTTAAACCTTGCATTTGCATGTACGTGGGTGGTCCTGGCAGTATGTGCCTTTCACCTTGTTCGTACCCGTATCTCTCTTAACAGGGAGCTTAGGAATATTGACAGATAATCGGATATCTTCCATGGGTGTTTAGATGGATAAGAAACACAAGAGTGTCCTTGCAGTCGCTTTTATTGTTGTCGTGGGTATTGTATGTCTGTGGAATGTGGACCTTTCACAGGGATATCTGCTGGTCTCCGAATTGCAGGAAGACCCGGATAAGTACGTAGGGCAGAATGTCAATACCATGGGTAATATAAAGAATGGCACTCTCAATGTTTCGACATCAGGGATCTCTTTTTTGCTGGAGGACCCTGAGGACGAGGCCTACGAGCTGGAAGTAGTGTACACTGGATCCCTCCCTGCAAACCTTGTCGAAGGCACGAGCTTAAGCCTCAGCGGCAGGATGGTCTCTGAGAACAAGATAGAGGCTAATAAAATAGTTATGGGATGTCCTTCAAAGTATAGTGAGTGAACAGAAAATAGGACGTTATGATGGAAATAGAGAACCTTGAAGAATACCAGTTAATAAAGGCTTCAATGGACGAGCTTGTCGCTTCGATGGAGGAAAGCTCGAAGATGAAAAAGATGCTGCTACATGTTTGCAGTTCCGGTGGCAAGAGCATCCGGCCTATCATACTGTTGCTGTGCACTGAAATATGCGGAGGGGAACGTAATAAGAGTGTTAATGCGGCCCTTGCTATCGAACTCATCCATTCTGCGTCTCTGATCCATGATGATGTACTTGATGATGGCATTATACGCAGGGGTGTTGAGTCAGCCCATAAGAAATATGGTGTTCCGGCTGCTATATTATGCGGGGATTTCCTGATCTCCAAAGCCATCTCCCTAATTTCCTCCTATGGCACGGATTCAGTGCTTGAGTTCGGAAGGGCCGGAATGTACATGGCTGAAGGTGAGACCATTGATATCTCAAGTTCCTGCACGGACTTTGGCAGGAAGAACTATTTCGAATGCATAAGCAAAAAGACGGCCTCTCTTTTCGCGGCAAGTGCTGCCATAGGTGCCTATGTTGCAGGCGCTGACCGGGAAACGGCAATGAAATTCAGGTCCTTTGGTGAAAACGTGGGCAACGCATACCAGATAGTCGATGACCTGCTGGAATATCTCAATAGGCTTGAGGATAAGCAGTCAACTTATGAGTCAGTGACCTTGCCGCTTCTCTACAGGAGGAGCATGGGACACGAGGAAGCTGTGAGCCTGACCGTGAAGGAAGTGCTTCAGCACGTAAAAAATGCAAAAGATGTCCTGCAGGGTTTTGGAGATTCAGCTGCAAAGGATAAGCTTCTCCTGATCACCAACCTGATCACAGTTGATATGCTTCCAGCCAGCGTCCTTGAGATGAGCTGAGTACTTGTTCTTAACCAATTTATACATTTATCATCAGGTGTTTTCATGAAAGTTTATGATAAGTCCGTAATAAAGGTGAATGCGAGCACAGAAGATGGAAAAGTTGTGCTTGATACAGAAGGGCCGCTGTCTGCGGTGGCAAAGCCTATAGTAAAGCGCATAAATAGTATTTTCCAGGAAGAAAAACCAATTCTTTCCGATGATGAGAGCATAATCTTTTCAACATGGGTCCCGCCCATGCCGGGAGAGGTGTTCAACAGGATGATCAACGCGCAGGTGGCTTCTATTCTTAAGAAGAGGGTTCCTGACCAGTTCTCTATCGGCATTACAGGCAGATGTCCCAATAACTGCATACACTGCGGTGCTGCGGGAATAGTTGCTGACCCGGAGTTGACCCTTGATGAGATCAATCGGACAGTTGACCGGGCGCTTGACCTTGGTAGTTATTATATTTCCTTTGACGGCGGAGAAACAATGCTTCGCAAAGACCTTGCCCGGATGGTCGCTGCTGTTGACAAGAGCCGTGCTGTAGCTACCTGCTTCACATCAGGTTTCGCTATGAATGAGCAGAAGGCCGGGGAACTTAAAAAGGCAGGCCTTTTTGCTGCACACATGAGCCTTGACAGTCCTGAAGAAAAGGAGCATGACCGGGTCAGGGGACGTGAAGGAGCTTACAGGGACACTGTCAACGGCGTGAAATTTGTGCTGGATGCCGGTATCCTGGCTGATCTTTTCGTAGTTGTGTCGCCCCACAATATCGATCATCTTGACGGTTTCTACCAGTTTGCGGCTGATATGGGCATGCATGAGATGTCCGTGTACGAGATCGTGGCTGTGGGACGCTGGCTTGAACATGAGGATGAAGTGATAACTGAGAAAGATGTAAAGCGCCTGGCGGATTTCCAGAAGTCTGCAAACAGGAAGCCAGAGGGGCCAAGAGTGACCGCTTTACCTTATTTCATGGGGCCGGACCAGTTCGGGTGTTTTGCAGGCAGGCGCTGGATGCATGCAACAGCGGGAGGGGACGTACTTCCCTGCGCGTATACGCCTCTTTCCTTCGGGAACATCCGCGAGGAGGACCTTGGAGTTATCTGGGAGCGTATGGGCAGGCATGCTGCATACAAGTCCTCTGCAGATTACTGCATGATGCGTAATCCACAGTTCAGGGAAAGATACATCCATACTATTCCCAAGGGTGAAAAGCTTCCCTTAAGGCTGGACCTTCGCAAGGAATAATATCTTCGGGCCCGGATGCATCAATGATGCAGCATGAGCCCTTTCTCTTTTTTCAGGAAGTAATACTTTACTAGTTAAGTTACATTACTCGTTGTTACTGCTGTTTTTCTATAATGACAAATCATTATCTATCTCCGAATCCAGTTTACGAAACCTTTATATCTGATTTAACACTAGAGGGAATGAATTATTCGGGATATTTATTATCAATCATCACGAGGATTAGCATGGCCAAAGATAAAATCTTGTCTGAAATAAAAGACGCAGAAGGCAATGCACGAAAAATAGTTGAAAACGGCATAAAGAGCAAACATGACCGTATCAACAGCGCACGTGCAGAAGCCCGGGAGATCATAAAGCAGGCTGAAGCCGATGCTCATAGGTCTGCACAGAATGCGATCAAATCTTCTGAAGAGGCAGTTGCTTTGGAAAGGGAGAAGATCATCAGGGCAGGTAAAAATGACGCGGAGGCAATAGCAATAAAAGCATCTTCCAAAGTGGATAAAGCAGTTGACATGTTACTGACTGAGTTTGAGAGGGCAGTACATGCTTAAGCCAAAACAGATGAGTCGAGCCGTTATAGTTGGCCATAAGAACATCCTTGAAGAAACGGTCGATGCACTGCATAAAGCTAATCTTTTCCATATCGAAGACTTTAATGAGGACGGTTCTGATCTTAAAATCGGCAAGCCATTCGAAAGCGGAAGTGAAGTTTCAAAGAAGCTCGTCAAGATACGGTCCATTGCCAGCCTTCTTGGTGTAAAGGACGTTGCAGTTGAGAAACAGTGTCCTTCTGAAGTTTGTTCTCAGCTTGACAGTTCTCTTGACAAGCTTGATGATGAACTGGGAGTACTTGCTGAGAAAAAGCATGTTTTGGAAAACGAACTTAAGGAAATCGGTTCATCCAAGAAAGATCTTCTTCCTTTCATTAACATTGATCTTGATCTTGATCTTTATCGCGGGTATGAGAACCTGGCTGTTTTTGCAGGGCATGTTAAAGAGAATGTTGAACCTTCCATATCAAAGATCACTTCTTCTTATGAGCTTTATCATGATCAGCACTCAGGTGCTGTAGTACTTTTTGTTGCAAGGGACAAAGCTGCAGATGTTGCTGAAGTGCTTGCAGGTGCTTCGTTCAAGGAATCAAGGGTGCCTGTCCTCAGTGGTGTACCTTCCAGGCTTCTGGCAGATATCGAACAGAAAGAAGTTGATGTCACCCGGAAGATAGAGGCAATAAATACTGAGATAGAAGCCCTGAAACTGAAGTACGCTGACTTCATACTTGCAAGTAATGAGTTACTGTCCATAGAGGTCCAGAAATCAGAGGCACCTCTGAGGATAGCGACGACTGAAAGCTCATTCCTTATAGATGGATGGCTTCCTACGGAGCAATATGTTGAGATGGAACGAACCGTTAATGCAGCAACAAACGGTCGTGCATTCGTTTCCCCTCTGGATATCACAAAGCCTGATATTAAAAAAGTACCTATCGAGTACGATAACCCCAAGATCATATCTCCTCTTCAGGAAATTATGAATCTTTACGGGCGTCCTACTTACAAGGAAATTGATCCTTCAGCTTTGATATTTATCACTTTCCCGCTCTTATACGGGATGATCCTTGGTGATATAGGATATGCTCTTATTCTTCTGACACTGGCACTGGCTATAAAGAAGATTGTCTCTTCCGATGCAGTCAAGCCTTTAATGAACATCCTGATATACTGTCAGGTTTCGACATTATTCTTCGGCATATTATACGGTGAATTCTTAGGATTCCCTCTGGCAGGCTATCATGGCTATCCTGGCCTGATTCCGGGTTTTGAGACAATTGACCTGTTGGCAACTCCATTCCCCGGTGAAGTTATTGGTTTCCCCTTGCATAGAACTCACCTTGTAATGACATTCATCGTCGCTACTGTCCTTGTTGGTCTGCTCCACCTGAACCTTGGTTATGCGGTGGGATTCATCAATGAGAAGAGGAAGCACGGTATATCTGCAGCTATCTTCGAGAAGGGAAGCTGGTTTGTTGTACAATTCGGTATCCTCCTTACAGTGCTTGGTTACCTCGAGATGCTACCTATCGTAGCGGGAATCGTTGTGTTCCTCATCGGTGTGGTCATGCTTGTAAAAGGGGAAGGAGTAAAGGGCCCTATCGAATTGCCTTCACTCCTGAGCAACTCATTGTCCTATACCCGTATAATAGCTGTGGGATTGTCATCCATCTCTATTGCGTCAACTGTCAACCTGATCGCCTTTGGCATGATCTGGCCGCCAGGGTCGCCAATTGGTGGAATGACTATCTTTGCGATTGTAGTGTTCTTATTCGGACACGCTTTGAACACTGCCCTGAGTATAATAGCCCCCGGTTTGCATGCGCTCAGGTTACAGTATGTAGAATTCTTCGGTAAATTCTACGAAGGCGGGGGGCGCAAATACGATCCATTCGGATATATTAGAAAGTACACGGAGGAAAAATAAAATGGTAACAGAAACAGTAACAATGATGGACCCTTCAGGATTGAAAGCAATCGGAGCAGCACTCGCAGTCGGACTTACAGGTTTTGCATCAGCATATGCTGAAAAAGAGATCGGTACCGCAGCAATAGGTGCAATGGCTGAGAATGAGAGTCTTTTCGGTAAGGGTTTGATCCTGACTGTAATTCCAGAAACGATCGTTATCTTCGGCCTGGTAGTTGCATTATTGATGCTATAAGTTGATTTAAGAGCATTTTTTGCTCTTAAATTCATTTTAAAGGTGAGTGAGCATGGGACTTGAAATTGTTGTTAAAGATATCATGGATGCTGCGCAGGCGGAAGTGACCCGGTTGGATCGCGAGGCTGATGCAGAGGCTTCCCTAATTCTGGAGGATGCCAGGCAGAACGCGAAAAAGATCATAGGTGAACGTCTTGCAAAGGCAGAGGATGATATCCGGAAAATGAGACAGCAAGAAATATCCAGCGCAAATCTTGAAGTAAAGCGCACACTGCTCAATGCACGTAAGGAATTACTAGAGGATGTATATACCCGGGCTGAAAGATCCATTTCCGCATTTTCCCCTGAAAAGAACAAAGAGCTTCTGAAATCCCTCATTGAGAATAATGAAGCAAGCGGCAAAAGGATATATTCCAATGCAGCATCAGAAGAGATTGTAAGGAAACTGACTTCTCTTGAATATGCCGGCAATATAAATTGTCTTGGTGGCATTGTCATTGAGAATGAAGATGGGACTGTAAGGCTGGATTATACCTACGATGTCATCCTTAAAAGTGTGAGTGAGCAGTTGTTGAAGCAAACATCTGATATCTTATTCGGGTGATTTCTAAATGCGGCTGTTGCAGAAATTTAAGCGTGGCTACGGTTCAGGTTCAAAAGGTCACACTAACTACGCATACACGATACCACGTGTTCGTGCAATGAAAAGTAAGCTCTTGCCAAAAGAGACTTACCCACGACTCATGAATATGAGCATTGATGAGATAACGAGGTTCATTGGCGAATCCGGTTACAAGGAAGATGTCGATGAGTTGGCTCTTACCTACGAAGGAGTAGACCTTATTGAACACTCCCTGAACAGGAACCTATCTGTTACCTTTAGGAAACTCCTGAACATCTCCGAGGGAGAGGTCAATTTCCTTATTTCGGAATATGTCAAGGAATACGACATCTGGAACATAAAGACGATCTTCCGAGGAAAGTATTGCAGGGCTTCAACAAAGGAAATCCTGGAATCTCTCGTCGCGGGAGGAACTCTTACCTATACTTTCCTGTCCAGCCTGGCTGGGAAGGAAGTCGAGGATGTTATATCCGAGTTTGAAGGTACTGAATATTATCCGATACTCAAGAACTATAACGGCACAAATCTCTCCGATGTTGAGAATCAGCTTGACAAGTTGTACTACGCTGGTCTCTTTGCCGTGGCAGGTGGCTCTAAATCAAAAGATCGTAAGCTGTTTGCCAAGTTCATAAGAGCGGGAATTGATATAAAGAACCTGATGATCCTTTTCCGCCTGAAAAGGGCAGGGATCACTGACCCTCAGATGATAGGTATCATGATCGAGGGCGGCCTTGAGATCGAACCCAAGGACATACAAAAACTGATGCCACTTTCCTTTGAAGAGTTCATCGAAGAGCTTGACAATTACTCTTACTGGAAAGAGATATCTGATCTGGTGAATCCGGGTATGCAATCACTGATCGATGTTGAAACACGACTAAAGAAATACAGGCTTAAATCTGCAGCAAGTTTTTCACATGTTTATCCCCTCTCAATAGTACCAATCATGGACTACATGCTAACCAAGCAGAATGAGGTAAACAACCTGCGGATAATAGTGCGTGGCAAAGCCGCCAACCTCAGTGATGAAGTAATCAGGGAACAGTTGGTGATCTGATGGAATTAGCAGTGGTTGGACGCAGCGAGTTCGTGACAGGATTCAGACTCGCAGGTGTCAGAAAAATATTTGAAGTTAATGATGGCGAACTTGAACCTATTGTGCATAAGATACTTGAGGATCGGGAAGTCGGTATTCTTGTAATGCACGGCGATGATCTCAATAAACTACCGGAGACGCTGAGGAACACTATCGATGACTCTGTTGAGCCAACTGTTGTGACTCTTGGAGGTAGTGGTCAAAGTTCGAACCTAAGGGAAAAAATAAAACAATCGGTAGGTGTTGATCTGTGGAAATGAAAGGTGAAATTTATCGAGTGGCAGGCCCTGTCGTTACTATTAGAGGTATCAGGCCAAAAATGTACGACGTGGTCCATGTTGGTCACGAAGGATTAATGGGTGAAGTTATCAGGATACAGGGAGACAAAGCCACTGTTCAGGTATACGAGGACACATCCGGCATCAGGCCGGGAGAACCCGTAGTGAACACTGGAATGTCACTCTCCGTGGAACTTGGCCCGGGTTTATTGGAAAGCATTTATGATGGTATCCAGAGACCTTTGAGGGTCCTGCAGGAAAAGATGGGTGACTTCATTCAGAGAGGAGTCACAGCTAACGGACTTGACCGTGAGAGAGTATGGGAATTCAAACCCATTGCCAAGAACGGCGACTCCGTAAAGGGCGGCGATGTGCTAGGTCTTGTGCAGGAAACTGAGAATATAGAACACAAGATCATGGTTCCACCTACAGTGTCGGGGACCATTTCTGAGATCAAGTCCGGTAGTTTCAAAGTTGACGAGACTATATGTGTGCTTGCAAGCGGCACGGAAATATCAATGATGCAGAAGTGGCCTGTAAGAAAGCCACGTCCAGTGGGCAAGAAGCTCATGCCAAACAGGCCCCTGATCACCGGCCAGAGGATCCTTGATGGTCTGTTCCCGGTTGCAAAAGGCGGTACAGCGGCTATCCCCGGACCATTCGGCTCCGGAAAGACCGTTACCCAGCAGCAGCTTGCAAAGTGGAGTGACACTGACATTGTGGTCTACATAGGATGCGGCGAACGTGGGAACGAGATGGCCGATGTGCTTAACGAGTTCCCCGAACTCCAGGACCCCAAGACAGGACGCCCGCTCATGGAGCGCACAGTGCTTATCGCTAACACTTCAAACATGCCTGTGGCAGCCCGTGAAGCATCTGTTTACACAGGTATCACCATTGCGGAATACTACCGTGACATGGGATACGATGTATCACTGATGGCCGACTCAACCTCAAGATGGGCAGAAGCAATGAGGGAAATCTCCTCAAGACTTGAAGAGATGCCTGGTGAGGAAGGTTATCCAGCATACCTTTCAGCAAGACTCTCCGAGTTCTATGAGAGGGCAGGATACGTGCGCACCCTTGAAGGCAAGGAAGGATCTATCACTGTTATAGGTGCAGTATCACCACCTGGTGGCGACTTCTCAGAGCCGGTCACACAGAACACCCTGCGTATCGTGAAGGTATTCTGGGCACTGGATGCAAAGCTCGCACAGAGGAGACACTTCCCGTCCATTAACTGGCTGACAAGTTACAGTCTGTACACACAGGGACTTGCCGACTGGTTCACTGAGAACGTGGCACCTGACTGGGTACCTCTCAGGGACCATGCAATGGACCTGCTCCAGCAGGAAGCAGAACTCCAGGAGATCGTTCAGCTGGTTGGCTCCGATGCTCTGCCAGAGGACCAGCAGATCGTGCTCGAGATAGCCCGTATGATCAGGGAATATTTCCTGCAGCAGAATGCTTTCCACCCGGTAGACACATACTGCCCGTTCGACAAGCAGTACAAATTACTGAAGGCAATCTCCAAGTACGGTGAGATGGCAACAGCAGCACTGGAATCAGGAATCCCGATGAAGGACATCCTGTCCGTGGAGTCAAAGGATGAGCTTGCAAAGGTCAAGTTCGAAGAGGACTTCCAGAGCGCACTGGACACTGTCATGACCAAGATGGATAAGGAATTCGCACAGCTTGGGGGTAAGTAAAAATGACCAAGGAATATAAGACAATCACAGAGATCTCAGGACCACTGGTGTTCCTTGAGAAGACTGAGCCGGTTGGTTACGGTGAACTTGTTCTCATCAACCTCCCGGACGGGACCACCAAAAGAGGACAAGTCCTTGATACTTCCGCTGACTTGGTAGCAGTCCAGGTCTTTGAAGGTACGGGCGGACTCAATGAGGAGTCCGGTGTGGTCTTCACAGGCGAGACGATCAAGCTCCCTGTATCCAAGGACATGCTTGGCCGTATCCTCTCCGGTTCCGGTGAGCCACTGGACGGCGGACCGCGCATTATCCCTGAGGACAGGGTAGATGTTAACGGTGCATCAATGAATCCATATTCAAGGATGCCGCCGGAGGATTTCATCCAGACCGGTATCTCAACCATCGACGGTACCAACACCCTTGTACGTGGACAGAAGCTCCCTATCTTCTCAGGATCAGGTCTTCCCCACAACGAGATAGCACTGCAGATAGCACGTCAGGCAAAGGTTCCCGGTTCCACCGAGGAATTTGCAGTAGTGTTTGCTGCAATGGGTATTACAAGTGAGGAAGCACAGTACTTCATGGAGGACTTCGAGAAGACCGGTGCCCTTGAGAGAGCAGTGGTTTTCCTCAACCTTGCAGATGACCCTGCAGTCGAGCGCCTGATCACACCAAGGATGGCACTTACAGCAGCCGAGTACCTTGCATACGAGCATGACATGCACGTACTGGTTATCCTTACGGATATCACCAACTACTGTGAGGCGCTCCGTCAGATGGGTGCAGCCCGTGAAGAGGTTCCGGGAAGGCGTGGGTACCCAGGTTACATGTACACTGACCTTGCATCACTCTACGAGCGTGCAGGTGTTATCAAGGGAAGGAAGGGTTCAGTAACACAGTTCTCAATCCTTACCATGCCCGGTGACGATATCACCCACCCGATCCCTGACCTTTCAGGCTACATCACCGAAGGACAGATCGTGGTCTCAAGGGAACTGCACAGAAAGGGTATCTATCCCCCTATAAACGTACTGCCTTCACTCTCCCGTCTGATGAATTCAGGCATTGGTGCAGGTAAGACCAGGGATGACCACAAGGCAGTCTCTGACCAGATGTATGCAGCCTACGCAGAAGGCCGTGACCTCAGGGGTCTGGTTGCAATCGTAGGTAAGGAAGCACTTTCCGAGAGGGACCAGAGGATCCTTGAGTTCGCAGACCTTTTCGAGGACAGGTTCGTCCGTCAGGGAAGGGATGAGGACAGGACTATCGAGGATACCCTGAACGTCTCCTGGAGCATCCTTGCAGAACTTCCGGAAGCCCTGCTTACAAGAGTGGACAACAAGTATATCCAGAAGTACCACCCTGCTCACAAGGGTAAGTAACTGAAAGGTGATCCTACATGGGCGTAAAAGATGTAAAACCAACACGGTCCGAGCTCATTGAGCTCAAGAAGAAGATCAAGCTCTCCCAGGGCGGTCACAAGCTGCTCAAGATGAAGAGGGACGGACTTATCCTTGAGTTCTTCGAGATACTGGGCAAGGCCAAGGATGTCAGGACCGAGCTGGATGCCGCCTATGAAGTCGCTTCCCGCAGAATAGCCATTGCAAATGCTGTTGACGGTACCATTACCGTCAAATCCACTTCTTTTGCCCTTCAGAGCAAACCGGAGATAGAGCTGGAAAGCCGCAATATCATGGGTGTCGTTGTTCCCAAGATCGAGTCGTCCAGTGTCCACAAAACACTTGATGAGCGTGGCTACGGTATTGTCGGTACCAGTTCCTATACGGATGAAGCAGCAGATTCCTATGAGATCCTTGTCGAGAAGATCATCCTTGCAGCTGAGATCGAGACCACCATAAAGAAACTTCTCGAGGATATCGAGAAGACCAAAAGGCGTGTCAATGCTCTCGAGTTCAAGGTGATCCCCGAACTTCAGGAAGCAATGAACTTCATCAGGCTCCGTCTCGAAGAGATGGAAAGGGAAAACACTTTCAGGCTGAAGAGGATCAAAGGTTAAATCCTCATGAGCACTCCCAATGGTCGCCCAAACCTGGTCGACCGCTTTTTTACAAGACTAACCCGACCTGAGAACCTGGCCAGGATACTCAGGTGGGCCTGGTTCATTTCTTTGGTCATGCTTGTACTGGGTTATATCATAATTTATACGAAGATCAGGCATATGATCCCGATCTGAGTTTTTACTTTAAGTATTCTAACTATCCAGTTCTCTAGCCAAAGGCATGGAAGAGCTTTGGTCTGGACATATGTGCTTTTTACCTTATTTCAACTTCTAATGCCATGATTTATCCTCTACTGATTAAGTTGAAAACCCCTTGTTTCATGAACTTTGTAAAATTATCATTTGCATTTGCCAAATCTATGAGTATTATTATATAGTATACTGTTATTATATTTCATCGTATATTTATTAAGTGCTAAATAATCCGAGAGATAAAAGATGAAAAATAAACACTCATTTAATGAAAAAAGACATAAGCAGCTACTATTAGTATTTTTAGTGCTGCTGATGTCTGCACTCGTGATTCTTCCAAGCGGATGCCTGGACAAGGATACATATGACCAACAAGTCGATGCTACCGAATCCCATACTCCAGACGCTGGCAAGGATGAAGTGCCTGAGATAATAGATGTATCAAATGTCACCGATGAACCACAACCCGCAGAAGAACCTGTCGTTCAGACGATAACAGCGTCCACTTCCGGCAGGAGCGGTTCCTCAGGTTCATCCAGTCCGTCTCCAAGTCCTCATGTGAGCAGGTCTCTCACCGGTTCTGACGATTACACCGAGCCTACAGGAACAATTACCGGTGACTTGACAATAACAGGAGATATAACGGGCACTATCACCCTGCCAGTCGGACTGACCGTCAATGGCAATCTCAATGTGAACACCCCTGGTGCCACAGTAACCAACAGGGCGAACGTGGGCGGTACTATCAATATCATTGCAGTCAGCGTCAATACATGGAACCAGTACGGCAACGCCAACGGTATCCAGATGGGTGCTACAAATGCAACATTCTTCTTCTTCTCAGGAAATATTACTCAGGGCCTTAATCTAATCGCCCCATGCAATGTGGTGATTGGTGTAAATGCTACAGGTCTTCCATTTATAACAGTGACCGAAGATGCCGAAGGTTCTGATATCGATAACCTCGGCAGTGAGGAACTCAACCTGACTACACAGGCCAATGTGACTGTGGCTGGAAATGTTAATGCTACAGAAGCTGATGGTTACAATGTCACAGTTAATGAAAGAGTATCAACACCTATAGCTAACCCCACGGCAGGAACTTATGTGGGGACCCAGAACATTACGTTAACAACAGCAACTGGCGGGGCAACCATACGTTATACTATAGATGGTAATGAACCCACAAATGTCTCTACCGCTTATGCCGATCCGATTGAAGTAGCAGCAGACATGACAATCAAAGCCATTGGAGTGAAAGAAGGCTTAGATAACAGTGAAGTAACCGAATTCGCATACGTGATAACGATATTGCCAAGCACTGATGCAGACCTGAGTGCCGTGACAGTAACTTTTGGTACATTAGATCCAGTATTCGATGCAGATACAACTGCTTACACAGTCGATGTGGACTATGATGTAACTACAATCAATGTAACTGCAACGTTGTCTGATTCAGCAGCATCAATGGAGATCAATGGCGAAGAAGCAACCAGTGCTGAAGCCGTGGCAGTTACACTTGAGGGTCCCGGAGAATCTACGGAAATCGTAATTTCAGTAACTGCTGAGGACACAACAACTGTAAAGAACTATACCATTACAGTGAACAGGGACTCAGTGCCAGATATCCAGAGTGCTGGTGTAGGCATCACACAAGGCAGTGCAGTATTTGGTTACGAGTTTTTCAGTGACGTGAATGGCACTGTCCCGATAACTTACAACAATGCAACCATAGCTCCTTACTATCTTAACACCACTGCCTCTACGGTAAGGTTGGAAAGAGGTTCAAATGCAACCGAAGACATTCCAGTCGGAGACCTGGGTATCGGAGAAGATGGAACCGTAACATACGAGAACCTCACCGAAGTTGAAGCAGCATTCGGAAACCCCGGATTTGTCAACAACTGGGGAGGAGCACCAACCCATATCGTGCTGAACCTGACCGGCGGACAGGGAGAGTATGTCTGGACATTTGACACTGTGATCGAGTTCGTTCAGAGTGACATGGATGCGTTTGGCTCACTTATGAGTCAGGCTTCCCAGGATCTGGCTTCCGTAGCATCAGCTAAGATCGCTATTGATGCAGCAGATTATACCAACCTGGTAGTGGATGATACTAACAACCAGACTCAGAAGACCGCAGCAGTTCAGGCAGCAGTTACAACAGCTGTAGATGATGTGACAGTAACAGCCACAGTAAGCTGGAATGCTGGTACGTCAGAATATGATGTAGCTATCTCCAAGAACGCAGCGAGTGACACTACAAGCATAACCACTGCAACTTTTGTGCTGAGCCAAGCTTCTCAGGATCTGGCTTCTGTAGCATCAGCTAAGATCGCTATTGATGCAGCAGATTATACCAACCTGGTAGTGGATGATACTAACAACCAGACTCAGAAGACCGCAGCAGTTCAGGCAGCAGTTACAACAGCTGTAGACGATGTGACAGTAACAGCCACAGTAAGCTGGAATGCTGGTACGTCAGAATATGATGTAGCTATCTCCAAGAACGCAGCGAGTGACACTACAAGCATAACCACTGCAACTTTTGTGCTGAGCTAAAGTAATTCAAGAAACCTCCGTACCCCCTCAATAGGGGTACGTTTCTTTTTTATAATTCCAAAGTCTAATAGTGGATTCTCTCCATCCCAAAACATACCATCCACAAAAGATCCTTACCTTACTTTCTTCTCCTTCACCACCCCCAACACCTCCCCCGCGTGCCCCGCTGTCCTCACATTATCCCACACCTTCACCACAATCCCTTCCGGGTCGATCAAAAAAGTGCTTCTCACAGCCCCCATATACTCCTTGCCGTAATTCTTCTTCATTCGCCAGACGCCGTACTGCTGGTGAACGCTTGTGTCCTCGTCTGAGAGTAGTTTTATTGTGAGCTCCTGTTTCTGGATGAAGTTCTGGTGCGACTTTATGCTGTCTTTGCTGACTCCCAGGATCACGGCATTCTCGGCAGCAAAATCATCCTTCAGAGCTGAGAAATCCTTTGCTTCGCGGGTGCAGCCGGCGGTGTTGTCGCGGGGGTAGAAGTAGAGGACTAGCCACTTGCCATAGAAATCTTTCAGGCATACTGTTTCTCCGGTTTGGTTGGGGAGGCAGAACGAGGGGGCGGGCTGGCCTTCGGTTATGGTGGTGTTTGTCATGTGTTTCTCCTTTGTGTATCTTCGATCTATAATATGTTCTGAATTATCTTCCTGTGTATAAGGTAGGTGGAGGGTCTGATGATATGGAGCTATGTGCCTGTTCTGATGGAAGGCCGGTTTGGGGAGATAAAGCAGGATCATGCATTTGTAGCAGAGGTTCTCAAATTAGAATTTTGGTTTTAAAGCCTATTCTTTTTCATTAAGGTCGGTGCCTTTTCCAGGTCCTTTTTCAGACACGGACTTACAGATCAACACGATTCATGGTAGTGCTGGAAACTAAGACCGGAAAAAGATAAGATCCGTGTAGATCCCGTGTTAATCTGTGGCTGGATATTTCAGGAGCAGTTTATTTTAAGACACAGATTTACCGGATTAACACGGATTTGCAGAAACATTGGATTTTAGAACCCAGCAAAGATGAAATCCGTGTAAATCTGCGTAAATCCGTGTCTTGATGTCTCAGGGATGAATGCGGATTGTGAAATACTAA
Organism: Methanolobus sp.; assembly: GCF_030682845.1. Lineage (GTDB taxonomy): Archaea > Halobacteriota > Methanosarcinia > Methanosarcinales > Methanosarcinaceae > Methanolobus. The sequence goes on from NZ_JAUXNK010000037.1 coordinate 31,049, forward strand.
GGGACGCCGTCAAATTAGAATACGGGTTTCGGGAGCTAATTTGATATCCTCTAGCGTCCTGTCTCTTCACATGAGAAATTATTTATACAGCCGGCAATAGTGGATAATCCATTGTTGCTTAGTGACTGGAATGAAGGAGGGGAGTAAAACGGAACTGATAAGGATAGAAGGGGTATGTGTCGCGGCGGGAGACAGGAGCATCCTTTCAGGATTTGATATGTCTATTGCCAGGGGGGAGAAAGTGCTCGTCAAAGGGCGCTCCGGCATTGGCAAGACAACACTTTTCAGGCTGCTGCTGGGGTTCAGGGTGCCTTCCTCCGGCATTCTCTATTTTGAGGGCAGGCAGATGGATGCGGTGCTTGCCTGGGATATCCGTAAAAGAGTGGCGCACATTTCTCAGGATAGTGATATTGGTGAGGGGGTGGTAAGGGATATGCTTGAGGAGATATTTTCCTATAATGCCAACAAGGGGCACTTCGATCCGGAAAAGCTCCGGTCGCTGCTGGCGGAACTTTCCCTTGAGGAAGATGTCCTTGACAAGAAGTTCGAGAACCTGTCCGGCGGGGAGAAGCAGCGCATTGCCATCATAATTTCTCTGCTCACAAAAAAGGACATATTCCTCCTGGATGAGATAACATCGGACCTCGATGCGAAGCTGAAGAGAAAGGTTGTGGATATGTTCGTGGGTAACCCTGCCTGGACCGTGCTTGCAATATCCCACGATTCAGAGTGGGAACGCGAGGGTGTGAGGGTCATCGACCTTGAGAAACTGCAGGAGGGTGCCGGTGTCTGCAACTGACATCACTTTGACGGGAATGGTGTTCTGTTTCCTGCTTCTGTTGATACCTGTACTTATCAGCCATCACCTTAACCTGAAGCTGATAGGTTCCACTCTTGAGGGTGCTTTCAGGATGACTGTACAGCTTGCTTTTGTGGGTTTCTTCCTCACCTTTGTTTTTGAGCTCAACAATTCCATGCTCAACATTGTATGGGTGCTGATCATGGTGATCGTGGCATCTTATACAGTCCTGAAGAATTCCCAGTTGAAGTATAGTTCATTAATCATACCGCTTGTGACTGCGTTTGCGGTCACGAATGTCGGGATGCTGCTCTATTTCAACAGTTTTGTAATCGGCCTTGACGACCTTTTTGAGGCGCGGTATTTCATCCCTATAGCCGGCATGGTGATAGGCAATTCCCTTCGGGCCAATATTGTAGGTATCAATGATTTCTGTGACCAGATACAGAGAAACGAGAGCCGGTATCTTTCCAGTCTGTCCCTGGGTGCGGAAAAGTACGAAGCTCTCAAACCTTACCTGAGAAAGAGCCTCAGGAACTCTATCAGGCCGACCCTTGCCAACATGGCGACAGTAGGCATCGTTTTTCTTCCGGGGATGATGACAGGACAGATAATCGGCGGTTCAAGTCCGCTCACTGCAATTGAATACCAGATAGCCATAATGATTGCGATCTATGTAGCAACAGTGATGAACGTAATGCTGTGTGTCCTTATACTCATGTACCGGGGTTTTGATGAGTACGGGACTTTCCGGAAGGATATGCTGAGGGGTGCCTGAAGTATCCGTACAATACCTACTGCAATATCCCTGGCAACAGCGTTATTATATATACCTGGAAGTGGACTTTCCATTTACTTTCTTCGTAGTATCAGATTGGAGTATCTATCATGACAGTACTGAGTTTCATTGCCTGCAGGATGTTCGAGGATGAGATCGCCCATATAATCGAGAATGATCCTGGTATTGGGAAAATAATAGTTGTGGACAATGAGGACCGTGGCGGTCTTACAGGCAAACTCGACGCTGTCGGATGTACATATGAATTACTTCCTCTGTTCTCTATTCCTCCAAAGCCTCAAAATGGAGAAGGGGAAGGGCTGACACTTATAGTTTACATGCTTGAGCTGGCACTTCATGCCAGGCCCGATAACCTAAAGAAGGTCGTCTACGATAAGACCGAAGAACTATCCCGATATGCCGATGGCATTCTTCTGTTCTACGGTCTGTGTGGTAATGTGCTGGGGAAGATCGAGGAGGATTTCAGTTCAAGTCCCTGCATTGTACGTATTCTGAAAGAGGACAACGGAACAGTTGTCGACGACTGTATAGGCGCTGTGCTTGGAGGCAGGGCTGCATATCTTGAAAAGCTGACCGGTTCCAGGGGTGTAGGCACTTTCTTCATGACTCCCATGTGGGCAGCCCACTGGCGTGAGATGGTTGTGTCTGCAGGTATGACCCAGGACCCCAATGACATAAAGATGTCAAAATTCGTTTTCGATCATGCAGGCTACAAGAATGTTGCCCGGATGGATACCGGTCTGTACTACGAGAAAGACTTTGATTTCATGGTGGAAGAGTTTGCGCGTCTTTTCGAGTTTAATATCATAGAGATGAGGGCGAGTCCGGCTCTGGTGGAGGACTGTTACAGCAAGATGTGTGCTGACCTGAGGAGCTGACAGAGCGCCCCTCTGTTTTAAAGAGTTCTTTCTTCTCTTTCCTCTAATTACAGTTTGGTATGAAAGTTTTTGAGCAAAGCTCCTTAAATACTAACTTTTAAATACTCTCGGTCTAATCTTATATATGGGGTTGTAAATTTATAGGGGGTAATAGAATATGGCAGACTTGATAGGATTAGCTATTATATTCCTGATACTGGCTATAATTGCTTATGTATTGGGTGCGCGCGGAGTAGCCGGAATGTCGATGCAGATCGCAAAGTGGCTTGTGATCATCTTTATAATACTGGCAATAATTACGTTCTTGCTATGACAGGTTCCTGTGGCTAATGGCCTCTGTTAAAAACCTTCATTTTTAAGATATGTCCTTTTTACTTTTTTTGTATATACTCATCCCTGCACGGAGAGAATACGTGAACCTCCTCCATCTGAAGAGAAAGGCTTCCCGTTTCATCGATCCAGGTTATTACGAAAGAAGTTCTTTGGCTCTTTCCTTTTCCCGTATCTCGGGGGCGTTAGTGTTTTCTGTTCTTTTATGGAGAACAACAAACACCACTTCCGCTAGTTCCTGTAGCGTATCTCTGAGTTATGCCAAGTTCCTGTAGTCCTTTGTTAAGAATGTTAATGCTCGCATTGACATCCCTTTCATGGTGCTGACCGCAATGATCGCAGTCAAATTCTCTGACAGAAGTGTCTTTGACCTTAACATTCTTATGTCCAC
>NZ_JAUXNK010000052.1 GCF_030682845.1 Methanolobus sp.
TCGTCTATTATAGCCCACATAAGCTTCTTCCCGATACCTGGCAAAAGTTCTAGCATGTGCAGCCTGTTAGTGATCGGATGAGCATCGTTGAAAAACTTAACGAATCTTTCTTCCTCGCTCTTCACGTTCGCTTCCATAATGAATGGTAGTTCCAGCTGGGCGCCATGGCTGAGGTTAGTGTAGCCTATCCTGTGCTTCACATGATCAATATCTTCCCTGTCACCCTCTCCTATATATACACGGGACTGTATAGTCGGATTTTTACCTTCCTTTGGTACCAGTTCCATCAATACGAAGTTCTTTTCACCGATGGCCTGAACCACTGGTTTCTTCTGGTAGGGTGGTCTTTTGTCCTCATTGCTTCCATAGGGCAGGTAATCAAGGACCCACGCATACTCTTCTTTTTCAGGTGGCTTTCCCTTAACTTGCATCATATTCCCTCCGGCATACCCACTGCTGATGTTAAACTATCTCTCTTGAAAAAGAGGATGTATCGGATATAAATTTAATCCATTGCCCCTTCAACCATTTCCAGCATCGTGTCCAGTTCCGTATCACTTAAGGTGAACCTTTCTTTTGCATAGAGGGACCTGAGCTCATCCCTGGTCATTGGCATTATATCTGCTATCCTTATGGCAATCTCGGGCTTCATCTTTTCCAGTGCTGTGAGCTTGTTCACAAGATCTCTTGCCTTTTCAGGAGATGTCTTTGCGAACGTATCTGCATGATTGATAGCCTTACGTAACTCATACCCCAGCTCTTCTTCATTTTGCAGGCGCTCTTCCATTATCTGGTGCAAAATACCTTTCACTTCGGAAAGGGTCAGCAACTCTTCGCTCAGAATTTCCTTAACAATCATTGATATACACTCTTTACTATTCTATCCTGTTCTCTTTGTGACATCAACTAAAATAATCCGATACATCTTCATTGTTGCCAACAAAGATATATCTGACGTTGTGTGCAAAGATCCAGTACAATACAGTATGTACTTAGTACTTCTGTGGCTTAAGGTGCTGAGGAAGGGCTATGAGTTCCTTTGTAGCATTGCCATCCCTTATCTGGAGACGGTATGCGCGGCCGCGCTGACCCAAAACCTTGCCGGTCCTTCCCTGGAATCTTGGGTTTGGCATTCCCTTCTGTACGCTGGGGTCGATGTCGATGTGGACCATCTGTCCCTCTGCGAATTCCTGGATAGCCTTGCTAACAGGGGAAATTCCTCTTTCTCTTACACTCTTTTTCAGTTTGTAACGTGTACAGCATTTTTCACCGTGTGATGTTGGCATGATATTCCTCCATTGATTAACTTGATACGATCAATTCTATTCTAGTGATAAACCTTAACCCGGAAAACGCATTCATATATCCACTTTGATGACATCGAGCTCAGTGACCCTGGCCTGTATTCCCAGCAGCCCTGTGAGGCTTGGCTGTGTCCTTCCTTCGTCACCGGATACCAGTTCTTTGACATATAGTCCGCCGCCACAGTGCACCTGCATGATAGCGTACTCGTCCGTCAATTCTGTAAGCTGCATATCGTGCACGTTTCTCTTGCGCACCAGGTCCGCCCTTCTGTGGGACACGCGCTGTGGTGTCCTCTGTGATATCTCAGCTCCGACTAGACTGTCGATGGCAGATATGAGCATTTCCTTGGAAACTGGCTCTTTGAATGTAACTTTAAGGTTATAAACCTTATCCGCCTTTGATGCTTTAAGAGCCTCTATAACTTCCTTCTGCACCATCTGCAACCCCTGGACCTCTACCTTGCCCTGTGCAAAGGCATTGATCCTAGTTTCAAGCTCAGCCACATCAAAGGATCGTATTGGCGAGTTAAGCACTTCAACCACAAAGGGACGTCCGGTGCCGCCCATAAGCGCATCTATGTCTTCCCTTCCGGCCCCATGGAACGTTGTGTCACTGGCGCCTGTTACCTTCAGGATCTCTTCCCGTATCAGCTCATCCACTGATTCAGGGTACTGCTTGCCTGTAAAAGAGCACTTCTCGCATCCTCTGCCTCCGCAGTTCCTGCAGGGCCACCTGGTCTGTGGAATGCCCCTTACAAGTTTCCGGTACCTCCCCTGTATATAGATAGAACGCACCTGCAATCTGACCGTGTCTTCTGCAAGGTCAAGGGTCACAAGCACATCCGGTCTGTTGAACTCAACCTCTTTGCCGGTGAGTGCTGCTATGAGTTTCCCTACTTCCCGGTTAAGCTCGGTCTTGAGCTGCTCTGCATAGGCTATCCCGCACTCGCTCCAGAGTATCTCTTCGTTCTCACCCAGCAGCCCGCTGACCTTTGTCCCGACAAGGAATGTAGAATACTCGAGCGTTCCTATGGCTTTTACAGCCCTGTCAGCCCAGGTGTCAAGATCACCATACAACCCCAGACACACCCAGCATTTACTGTCATCCTCCTTGATTCCCAGTGTCTTCCTTGCGAAAGCGCTGCTTGGGGCAAGGTGCTTGAGGAGGGTATCATCACCCGAAGCTTTATGCAGCAGGTCCCCTTCCATGGCAAGGGCAAGCTTTACAGCCTTCCCTCTCTCTACATTGGTAAGTCCTGTGGATAGTTTTGCGAATTGCCTGCCCATGCAGTTATCACAAATAGGTCCTTCATTGACAATTCGTTTAGCAGTTTCAAGTATGCTCATCCGATCACTCTCATTTTTTGTAAGTTATGCTTCCGTCTGGCTTTGTCCGATCCTATCCAGCTCATTGAGGATAATGATTATGCAATGATCTGAATGTAGTGACAGAGGTCCGATGGACAAAGTCCCGGAAGATATCGTTTTGATCGCTATTTCTTCCTCTTCTGTGACTCCCATATGGTCGCCCAGTATAAATACAGCATCATCAGGATAACTGCTGACATTTCTCATGTCTTCTCCGGTTTCATGCAGGTAGTATATGCGCCTGTTATTCTCTGCAAACTCAGCCAGCAGTTTCTTAAGCCCTCCACGGCGTATCCATACTCCGGGAGTGGATTGTGACTCGTATTCTGTGGCATCCTTCTCAAGTGCTTTTTTGATAAGGGAGCCACTGCTCCTCTCATCAGGGCTAAGATACCTGAGCTGCTCACCGTTAAAGCGTACGATCTTACCGGGGTCGGGTTCGCCAAGCAGCACCAGATGTATGTTGACATCCCTTCTCATTCCATGGGACAGGAAAAGTGCTGAGTTGATACACCTGCAGAGTATGTCCATGCGTCCTGCCGCACCAGACAGGTCGTTCAATGAGAAATCACCTGTAGTGAGCGCCTTGTGCCCTATTATCACAAAATCCTTCATGCTTGTACCTCTTTAGCTCGCTTTTCATGTTCCCTGATCAGTTCTTTCCTTCCTTTAGCACGATCTTTGCAAGGGCGGCAGCTATCTTCCTGTAATCGGCACCTTCTCCAGCCAGCTTCCCGACCCACTCGTCATATCTTTCCAGGTTTCCTGTGCGGATGCTCGTTCTTACTTTTTCAGTGACCTGTGCTTCCCTGGCCTTTTCAGCATCCTTTATTGTAGGAAGTTCCTTCCTTATAATTTCGGTCTTCGTGTATCTCTGAATTGCTGTGATCTTACCAATCTCGTTCTTTGTGACAAAAGAGTATGCGAGCCCGGGCCTTCCGGCCCTTGCTGTCCTGCCTATCCTGTGAACATAGGTCTCTATCTCCAGGGGCAGGTCATAATTGAAGACCACTTCGATGTTCTCAATGTCGAGTCCTCTTGCAGCCACATCCGTGGCGACGAGTATACTGATATCTTCGTCCCGCAGTTTATCGACAGTGCGTTCCCTGAGGTTCTGCCTGATGTCTCCATGCAGGGCTTCCACCGAATGGCCATGTGACCTGAGCTTGACAAGCACTTTGTCGACTTCCTTCTTGGTATTACAGAACACAAGGGCTGACTGGATATTCTCCACATCTATCATGCGGTGAAGCACTTCTATTTTTGAACTTTCCTTGATCTCAAAGTAGAACTGTTCCACGCCGGGCACGGTCATCTCTTTTTTGGCCACCTTTATGTGTTCGGGTTCGCGCATGTACTCGTCGGTCAGTTTCAGTATGGTCTTTGGCATGGTTGCGGAAAAGAGCAGTGTCTGCCTTTCCCTGGGGGTGAGTTCGAGCACCTTCTCGATATCTTCCCTGAATCCCATATTAAGCATCTCGTCTGCCTCGTCAAGGACCATGATCATGACACTATCCATATTGATGGCCCCACGCTGGATGTGGTCTATTACTCTTCCGGGTGTCCCGACAACTATCTGTGCGCCGCTTTCAAGTTCCTGCGTCTGCTGGCCCATGGCCCGCCCGCCGTAAATCGCTGTTATGCTCAGTCCCTCTGTCAGCAGGGCTATCTTCTTAAGTTCATCCGCTATCTGGACGGCCAGTTCCCTGGTAGGGCAGAGGACCATAGCTTGCAGGGCCCTCTTTTTTTTATCTACCATCTCCACAAGAGGTATTCCAAATGCTGCAGTCTTCCCTGTACCGGTCCGTGCCTGCCCGATGATGTCCTTTCCCTGCATTATCAGGGGGATGGCCTGTACCTGTATTTCCGTAGGCTCAATATAGCCCATCACTTTTATGCTTTTTAGCACCCCTTTGGTAAGGTTAAGGTCTTTGAATGTTGTTGATTCTGAGTCCATGATTGTCACTCTTGATTACAATATTATTACAATGATATTACAATTATCGATTATGTATTGATGCTGCTCTTGTAAGCAGCCTGATGTTAATTTTTGGACATGGCCGCATAATTTGCGGCTATGCTGTCTGCAGTCCTGGCAACTTCTGTCGCACTCCTGCCCAGTATCCTTATCATGGGCTCCTTTCCCACGGCGCCTCTGTCAAAGATGATATCCGGCACGCATCCGTGCTTCTTTATCGCATCTGAAGTACCCCATTCGCCTGTATGTGTGATAATGGCATTCTCGGGCTCTTGCGCACGCTCAAAGGATGCAACCTTCAGTCCCATTCCTTTGCAGATGCTGATAATTTCGTAAGAGTACTTCATGTTCATAGCGGCCCTGAGATTTCCGTCATGTTCCATTGCTGCAAGGACTATGCGGGCAACGTGGCCACTTACACCAAAACCGACGTCTCCGACGGCTCTGGGCGAATCTTTGAGCTTTACTATCCTTCCGGCAACTGCTGCAACATCCTCTGTTCCCTTTGCATCGGGCAGGGCCATGGCTATGTTACATCCCACCTGGGGGATCATTCTTGCAAAATACACGGAGCGGGAGATGATACTGACTGCTTCCTTCAAGTCTTCCGTAACTTCGTATGCTGTTGCATCTCTGCGGATCCCTGCAAGAGGATCTACCGGCCCGGCACCTTTGCCGACCGTCCGGCTGGCTATGATGGCCCTGACCACAAAATCCTTAGCTTTGCTGGCTGCTTCCACTATTGTCATTCCCTGTGCAAGGCCGCAGGTAAGAGCAGCGGCATAGGTACATCCTGAGCCATGCGTGCCACCCTTTACAAATTTTCCCGGGATGATTGTGAACCTGTCCTCTTTAGCCTCATAGATAACATCGGATGCGTCCAGGTGTCCGCCTGTGATTATCACTACTCTGACCCCTGTCCCGGCAATGATCCTGGCTGCCTGCTTTGCTTCCTCCACTGTCTTTATGATCGTGCCTGAAAGGGCCACTGCCTCATTGATGTTTGGAGTAACGACCTGGCTTATGGGCAGGAGTTCTTCTTTCAGTGTCCTGATCGCATCTTTCCTGAGAAGATCACCTCCGGCTTCCGCTGCCATTACGGGATCCACCACCAGCTTAAGCTCATACTTGCGGACCATGTCAGAAACCGTGGAAATAATGCTTGATGAGGACAACATGCCGGACTTGGCCCATTCCACCTGCATATCGGTGCATACTGCATCCACCTGGCTGGCAACCACTTCTGAGGGCAGGTCAAAGGCACTGAGTACGCCGGTAGTGTTTTGTGAGGTCACTGATGTAATGGCGCATGTTCCATGCAGCCCCAAGGCTGCGATGGTCTTTATGTCCGCTTCTATCCCTGCCCCTCCTCCGGAATCCGATCCTGCAATGGTCATTACAACAGTTGCCCTTCTCATTGGTATGTTCTCCTTATATAGGTTGTATTACATTTACTTGTGTGCGGAGGTCATAAAGTCTTGTAAGTTAAATAGTAGTTGGTCATCTGAAATGGGCTGATGTTGCTATTTAATTGCTGAAACGATCTCCTTACGATACATTTATATATTCCACTTGCAACAATGGGTCATCACAAGACCTATATATGTACGTAAACGAATTTAGATATCTGGTGTATTACCAATTATCCGTACTTATTAAATGAGGCAACTAATATGGGAAACAGACCTCTTGACATATTGAACAATGCATTGAACACACCTGTGATCGTGAGATTGAAGGGTGCTAGGGAATTCAGAGGAAAACTTCAGGGTTACGATGTTCACATGAACCTTGTACTAGATGAAGCTGAAGAGCTGAAAGAAGGAGATATTGTAAGAAAGCTGGGCAGTGTTGTTATCAGAGGCGATAACATCGTGTATGTGTCCCCCTGAAACGAACGTAAGATATATGAACTAATAACCGTATCAGGGTAATCCACACGATTTGCGATTATTTCCAACTTCAATTAAAAGGTGATTATAAATGTCAAAAGGTACGCCCTCAATGGGTAAAAGGCAAAAGCGCACACATGCAAAGTGCAGACGCTGCGGTAGTGTTTCACTCAACATCCATACAAAACAATGTACTTGCTGTGGTTTCGGCAAGACCTCTCGCATGAGAAGTTACCAGTGGCAGGCAAAGTGCAAATACTAAGCCTGACTTTTTTCTCTACCCGCCGGGGATAAAATGCGTGAGGAATGCGGTGTTGTGGGTGTGGTAAAACACATGGTGGAATCACACCCGGTACCTGCTTCGCTTCAGATCTACTATGGTTTGTATGCATTGCAACATCGCGGACAGGAATCCTCGGGCATAACCGTTCATAACGGCAAGGACCCCATGACCATCAAGGGCATGGGGCTTGTTCCGGAAGTTTTTGATAAGAATGCCCTTCTTGAGCTTAAAGGCAGGGTAGGCATAGGCCATGTGCGCTATTCTACTTGTGGCGACTCTATGTTAGAGAACTGCCAGCCATTCATTGTGAAATACAAAAGCGGTACTGTTGCTATAGCTCATAATGGCAATCTTGTCAATAGTAATGAACTGCGCAGGAAGCTTGAGTCTGAAGGGCATCTCTTCGTAGCAAGTTCGGATACCGAGGTCATAGCACATCTTCTCGTTAAAGAGCTTTTGAAATATGGCATTACTGAAGCTATTGGCAACGTAATGAAACAACTTAACGGCTCTTATTCTCTGGCTATTATGATCAACGACCTGCTGATGGCTGTGAGGGACCCCTATGGTTTCAAGCCATTGTGCATTGGCTCGATCGATTCCGGGTACGCTGTTGCATCGGAAAGTGTGGCTATTGATACGCTCAGCGGCAAGCTCATCAGGGATGTTAATCCGGGCGAGCTGGTCATTTTCCGGGATGGTGAAATCGAATCCCATCAGCTTTTCCGTGAAACAACTTCTGCTCATTGTGTTTTCGAATACGTCTATTTTGCGCGCCCTGATTCTATTATCGACGGGAAACTCGTTTACAAGGTAAGGGAGCGCATCGGCGAGAGGCTGGCAAAAGAGCATCCTGTGGATGCTGATATGGTATCTCCTGTGCCTGACTCAGGCATCACTTCGGCTATAGGTTATTCCCGTCATTCCAATATCATCTATGAAGAGAGTCTGATGAAGAACCGTTATATCGGAAGGACTTTCATCCTGCCTGGCCAGGCAATGCGCGAAACTGCCGTGAGGCTTAAGATGAACACCATTGCAGAGAACATACGGGGCAGGAAGATAATCCTTATAGATGACAGTATTGTCAGGGGCACTACCTCGCGTCGTATCATCGACATGATAAAGAACGCAGGTGCTACGGAAGTTCATGCGCGCATAGGGAGCCCTCCAATAGTTGCGCCCTGTTATCTTGGCATAGACATGGCTTCAAGAGACGAGCTTATAGCTGCCCATAAAACAATAAAAGGCGTGGAAGCTGTCATTAATGCAGATTCTCTGGGCTACCTGAGTATTGAGGGTCTTGTGGAGTCCATAGGGATAGATCGGGATGATCTCTGCCTGGGGTGTCTTACAGGTGCCTATCCGGTTGATATCCCTGGAGAGAAGACCTGCCAGCGCAGGCAGCTAAAGCTGCATGAGTTCTCGTGAAAGGGTTGGCAAAACTTGCTTCTTCAGCACTTTTTATGTCTGGTATTTTACGGCAGTAACACTCTTTTATTTTAATGAGCCATAGGGCAAATAGTGCTGTCTCCTTTTTTGCAAACTGGTAGTTCATAAAACAATTTGGGTTTCACATCAAAATGAATGTAAAATATGTACGCTCAGGCCCAAACAGTGCTATAAGTATTCTGATAAATATAAAAGTAATATGGAAAAGTAATATGGGGCCGGGATCGAGAATCGAACTCGAATCGTAGCCTCCACAGGGCCACAGGATAACCGCTACCCCACCCCGGCACGAGTAAGGTCTTTTGATTGAAAGCACCCCTTAGACGTCCTTTTCTTAGATAAAGGTTTCCTTTGTAAGGGCCTTTCTTGCAGCAAAAAAGGGAATAGTTAGTGAACTAAGAGTTTCCTTTTAGCAGGCAGATCTGAAATACATTCCATCTCGTCGTCACTGATCGATAATGAGGTCTCCGTATAATGGTCACATTTCCTGAACTTTGCCCAGAATACACTGCCGTTACCTGCAGGATTATCTTCCACGCCGACCTCTCCTTCCATGATCTCTGCTATCCTTTTAACTATTGCAAGCCCAAGACCGGTCCCTTTAACACCTTTCTTATGCACCCGCTTGAAACGCTCGAACACCTGCGCCTTGAGCTCATCAGGTATGCCTTCTCCCTGATCAGTGACCTCTACTTTCCACTGGTAATTGGAATCAATGACATCTATAATGATATCTGTGTCTTCAGGACTATACTTTATAGCATTTGAGATGAAATTGGCAAATATTTCCTCAACTATCGGATTAACGAGCGAATGATAAGTCCCTGAAGCTCTCATCTCCACGTTCATCTGTTTATCAACGAGTTTTTGGTCGAACTGTTCAACAACATTTCTCAGGATAGTTCCTATGTCCATAATTTCAAGCTGTATATTCTCTACGGATTCCAGTTTTGCGAATTTGGCTGCTGTCTCTATCATTTCTATGAGCTTATCGTTGTTGCGTTTAATCCCGTCCACAAGTACTTTCTGTTTGTCGCTGGCTTCAGTCTCAAATAACAGGTCGGAATATCCTTTGATGTTGCCTGCCGGGTTGAGCAGGTCATGTCTCATGATATCCGTGAACAGGTCCTTGAGTTCGTTGGATTTGCGAAGCTCTTCCTCAAACTGCTTCCTCTCACTGATATCCATGGTTGTGCCTGCAAGTCTTAACGGCTCACCGGAACCATTACGTTCTACCAGTTTTCCACGGGCAAGTATCCACCTCCATGAAGCGTTCCTCTTGTCATGCATCCTGAATTCAGATTCAAAGGAAAGGATCTCGTTTTTGAGGTGGAGTCCGATGTTCTCCATGAAACAGGGCAGGTCGTCAGGATGCATTAGTTTTTTCCAAGAATCAAAGCTTGGTTTTATATCTCTGGGTTCATAGCCCAGCATCTCAGCCCACCTGTCATTATAGATAAGCTCGTTGTTTTTGATGTTCCAGTCCCACATGCCAAGGTCTGCACCCTTGAGGGCAAGTTCCACCCTCTCCTGTGTTCTGCGGAGTATTTCCTCAACTTCTTTGCGCTTTGTGATATCGCGTACTATTGCCAGTGCGTAGTTGTTATTTTCGTGGGTCGTGAATGTGACGTTCATTTCCACAGGAGCAACTGTGTTGTTCTTTCTGATTATGGTCCTGTCAATATCGAGGAAGCGGTTCCCGCATATGTCTCGTATGTCATGTTCCCAGAAGCGGCCGCAGAATATGCGTTCAAGTTTTTCTTTCTCCATACCAAGGAACTCATCTCTTGAATAGCCTAATTCGCTGCAGGCTGTTTCATTAACGTCGATGATAACTTCCAGGCAGGGATCTATCACAAATATAAAGTCGTTAGATTCATTGATAAGATTCTTAAAAAGGCTGAGATTCTCAAGGAATAACTTGTGTTGCAGGAACATTCCCGTGAGCTCTGAGAGAATCTTCAGAGCCGGTAGTTGTTGCTTGTAGCCCGTACCATCGAATGACGGATTCTCGATAGCTATAAACCCGACAACATTCCTGTCTATTTCAGTCGGGACTATTATCAGGGAACTCACGCCTCTTGAATGCATTATTTCCATTTCCCTTGATGCGGCCTTAGGCAATGATGCGCTCTCCAGTAGCAGCGGGTATGCGTTGTTCCTTATCTGCTCCATCAGCCATGGGAAATTTGACTCGCTGAGATTCTCGAACACAGCTTTTCTTTCCTGCAGGTTTGAAGCAGCCCATTTGTGGTGGATATTCAATGAGTTCCTGTTCTTACCGAGCATGACCAGGTAGTTGTATTCGGAACCGCAGAACATGCCCGTTCTCTGCAGTGTCTCATCAATAGCCCTGTCTACATCTTTGGGAGCGATGAACAGCGATATCAGGGAGGTGAGTGAACTCTCCATCTCAGAGTTCTGTTCCATCAGTCCCTCAACCCTCTTTTTCTCCTCATTCAGGTTACTTATTTTATTCTCCAGTTCTTTGTTCATCTTATCTATACGCGCACTTGCATAGATAATAGCCCCAAATGTTGTAGCAATGAGTGCGGAACTGAAGACCATGACCGTTCTTTCTCCAGGCATTATGAAAGGTGACAGCATGATGGCTCCCAGCACACATACTATCAAAAGGAACACACTATTCACAAGATTTGGTATTTTCATGTCTTGTTGCCCCGGAGGATATGCTGAAGAAAACTATTGTATATACTATTCTCTTTTATTATATTTAGTTATTAGTAATATGTGCCTTGTATATTCCGCATGGTCGAAAGGTTTAAGGGTTAATTTTAACTATTTAGCAAATTCAAATTACATATATAGCGCAGAAAGAGATGGTATTCATAGTAAGGACTGTTCAGAAAACCAACCCTATAGTAAACAGGGACATTGTAGCGGAACCTGTGGAAAGCACAGCGGAGTACCTGGTTCTTGAGCCTGCGGGCTATCCGATGACCAGCATCCTGGAAGAGTATCCTGAAATAGAGGATTCCGGGCTATTCGAGCATTATGCCAGGGAGCAATGGAAAGGTGTCACCGCTACCAAAGGTGATTATCTATTCGATAAGCGCATGTACCCTGATTTTGCATATAAGGTGAAGGAAGTTGAACCGCCGGAGTCTGTCATTGGCCCTAATACCAGCATTATAGTGCGTGATATGGTGGATAGTACCGTTCCGAAGATCGAATTCAGAAGCAAGGTCAGTTTTGATGATGTAATAGGACAGTTCAGCGCACGCCAGAAGTGCAGGCTCATCGAGCGTTTTCTTGAGGAGCCGGAGAAGTTTGGTAAATGGGCTCCCCGGAACATACTTTTCTATGGTCCGTCAGGGACCGGCAAGACCATGTTCGCCAAGGCTATTGCAAATAAGGCACAGGTACCCATAATCCCTGTGAAGGCAACCGAGCTTATAGGTGAATTTGTAGGTGAGGGGGCCCGCCAGATACATCAGCTCTACGAGCGGGCGCAGGAAATGGCACCATGCATAATTTTTATAGATGAACTGGATGCCATCGCCCTTGACCGGAGAAATCAGGAGCTGCGTGGCGATGTGGCAGAGATAGTAAACGCCTTGCTTACTGAAATGGATGGGATCGTGGAGCGCCCGGGCATCTGCACCATAGGGGCCACTAACAGGACAGATACGCTTGACCCTGCTGTGCGCAGCAGGTTTGAGGAAGAGATAGAATTCATACTGCCTAATGAGCAGGAACGTTATCAGATACTGGAATCCAACATCGGTACCTTCCCTCTTGAAGTTGCCGACGTCGATCTGGGCTCCCTTGCTAAAATGACGGAAGGTCTTTCAGGACGTGACCTTGTTGAGAAAGTTCTTAAAACCGCTCTGCATCGAGCTATTATCGATGACAGGGACAGTATTACCCAGGAAGATTTCGAGAATTCTATCAAGAAGATCAAGAGAGTTAATGAGGCCCTGAACCCTGAGAAGATGTACATTTAGGGTCATCTTTTTAAATTTAGCTTCTATATCGTGTTTCCATGACAGAGGTAAATGAATCCGACAGGTTTGAATGCGTTATCGTAAACGTCTTTGATAAGGGCACATGGAAGGGTGTGGTCGTAGAAGAAGTCAGGTCCGGAGGGCGCGTCTATTTTGGAAGGACAAAATCTGAGGGCTTTGATCACCAGCCTGGTGATAGTTTGTATCTTGGCATCAAGCCCCTGACAAATCCGGTCGAGGACCGCACCATGGAAATCATCCTGTATGATGCCGATGACAGGAAGCTGGACTGGACCTATCTCTGAGTCCCTCCTCTTTTCATCTTCCTTTTTCTTTAACTGAACAAGAGCCATCACTTAATAACTATCGTTATATTTCCCTGAACAACACTTCGGTTTCCATAAGGTCCTCTGCTACTGTGACATTCTCAAAGACCATTTTTGCCTCTTTAAGCAGGGGCTCCGTATTATCGGAATACCTGGAACTGATGTGCGTCAGTATGAGCTTTGATACGTTTGCTTCTTTCGCGAGGAGTGCTGCTTCTTCAGCGGTTGAATGCATTGATTCCTTTGCCCATTCCTGCTGGTCATTTGCAAGTGTGGAATCATGGATAAGCAGGTCTGCACCGCGGCTTGCTTCCAGTATTGACTGGCATGGCCTTGTATCTCCGCTGTATACGATCTTCCTGCCAGGGCGTGGATCTCCGACAACTTCTTGTGATGTGATGATCTTTCCGTTGATTTCAACAGTCTCCCCCTTGTGGAGTTTTGAGAACAGGGGTCCGGGCGGGACTCCAAGCTCAATGGCTTTATCACGATTGAACCGGCCGATACGCTCGTCCTCTATGAGCGCGTATCCTATGCTGGGAACACTGTGCTGTGTCCTGATGGCATGGATGGAATAGCCGTCCCTTTTAATGATATCTCCTGGCTCCAGGTCAACTGCATCTATCTCAAAGCGTAGCTTGTAATAACCCAGAGCGCTGAGTATCCTTGCGAACTCATGCACATGGTGGGGCCCGTATATCCTGAGGGGCTCTGTCCTCCCGTGAAAGGACATTGTCTGTATCAGTCCCGGTATCCCAAGTATATGGTCTGCATGGAAGTGAGTGATGAAAATAGAGCTCAGTGCTTTCATGCCTGTCTTTGCCCGCATCATCTGCTGCTGAGCTCCCTCTCCGCAGTCAAACAGCATGAGCTCACCTTCACGGTTTATCATGATGGCTGAGGGGTTACGTTCGGGTGTGGGCAGGGAGCCACCGGTGCCAAGGAAAGTTACACGAAGCATGTACCTTTATTAAGTGCTATAGTTATTTATGAATTGCTTCTCATGATCATCAAACTGAACTGAGCATGAATCTCTGTTGTTCTCTTCCTTAAGTACTATTCCTTGCAGATGTTCCTCGCCATTCGAAAAGTTCATATAGAATCTTATTATTAATGATACGTCCATAAGTCATATTTTGACTATTGAATCACAATCAATTTCTCATACATTTATCCAGAGGATATATCATGAAATGGCAAGGCAGATCCAGAAGAAGCTATACAGGTGCCAAGATTAAGGCATTCCGCAGCAAGAGAAAGCACGAATTAGGACGCGAATCAGCTGACACCCGCATAGCTGTGACCAAGAGAAAGAACGTTTCAACTACCGGCGGTAACAGAAAGGTAAGACTCATGCAGTGCGATGTCGTGAATGTCACCGACGCACAGGGCAGGACCCAGAAGACAACCATGACCACTGTGATTGGAAATACCGCAAACGAACACTACGTCAGGCGTAACATCCTCACAAGAGGCTCAGTCGTTAAGACTGCTCTTGGTAATGCAAAGGTCACAAGCCGTCCCGGACAGGACGGAGTTGTCAACGCAGTACTGATCGAATAAACATAAACTTTTATTTTTTGTTCTGTTGCGATGGGGTTTTTCCATATGGATGAAAATACACGTCATATACTCGAATGCCTGGAAGAGGATGCAAGGATGACATCTGAGCAGATAGCAGCCCTTACGGATCTTTCTACTGAAGAGGTAAGCAACAGAATTAAAGAAATGGAAAACAACGGCGTCATCCGCAAGTACAAAACAGTAGTTGACTGGGATCTTGCGGGTGATGAGAACGTGTACGCAATCATCGAGCTCAAGGTAAGCCTGGAGCGCAGGCTTGGTTATCAGGCACTCGTGGAACGTCTCTACAAGTTCCCGGAAGTGCGCTCGGTCAGGTTGCTTTCAGGGCAGTATGACCTGTCTCTTACAGTGGGCGGGCGTTCTATGAAAGAAGTCGCTTTCTTTGTAGCGGAGAAGATATCCACTCTTGACCAGGTACAGCACACTACGACTCATTTCGTGCTCAAGACCTACAAGGAGGACGGGATTATCCTCTATGAAGAGGATCGTGTCGCACGTTTGATTGTAACGCCTTAAAACTTTTAATAATACTATAGTCTGCAGGAAGTAATCCTAATGAGAAAAGCATGCCGTCCCTCCCGGTTTGTTGCGGATGTAATGAAGAAGGTTCCTCCCTCCGGTATACGCCGCTATTTTGATCTTGCATCAGAGATAGATGACGTTATATCACTTGGTGTGGGTGAGCCGGATTTCGTAACTCCGTGGCATATCAGGGAAGCATGCATCCATTCTCTCGAGTGCGGAGAGACTTCCTATACTTCCAATTATGGCCTCCTGGAACTTCGTGAAGAATTATCCCGGTTCTTTTCTGATAAATATGGTACTTCGTATAATCCGAATTCGGAGATCCTTGTAACTTCAGGCGTAAGCGAGGCACTGGATCTGGCCATACGCGCAATCACTAATCCGGGCGACGAGATACTGATCCCTCAACCCTCCTATGTTGCATATACTCCCTCAGTGATGTTTGCAGGAGGAGTGCCTTCCCCGGTGGACACCTGCCTGGAGAACGAGTTCAAACTGCATGCTGAAGATCTTGAGGCTGCTATCACTGATAAGACAAAGGCTTTGATTCTCAATTACCCCAACAACCCCACGGGTGCTACCATGGGCAGAAAAGACTTTGAGGCCATTGCCGATGTGGTTTCAGAGCATGACATCATGGTGATTTCCGATGAGGTCTATGACTGCCTCACCTACCATGGAAAGCATACCTGTTTTGCTTCACTTGATGGTATGCGTGACAGGACGATCCTTCTCAATGGCTTTTCAAAGGCCTATGCAATGACTGGTTTCAGGATGGCCTATGCCATGGCGCCCCGTGAAGTGATCTCTTCCATGATGCTTATACACCAGTACTCCATGTTGTGCGCCCCTATCATGGGCCAGATAGGCGCTATAGAAGCCCTGCGCAACGGCACACATGAAATGGAGCGCATGGTTCGTGATTATGACCGCCGCCGCCACCTTATCGTAAACGGCCTCAACAAGATTGGTCTTGAGTGTTTCGAGCCAAGCGGGGCATTCTATGCTTTCCCGTCCGTGCAGAACACCGGGCTGACCTCAGAAGAGTTCGCTGAAAAGCTCCTCTTTGAACAGAAAGTGGTCACAATCCCTGGCAATGTCTTTGGTAAAGCCGGAGATGGCTTTTTGCGTTGTTCCTATGCAACTTCCAGGGAAGAGATAGAGGAAGCCCTGGCAAGGATAGGATCATTTGTGGATGGACTGTGATCTTCCACTCAACTGTAATATGGTTCAATAGCAAGTGTTGAACGTATTCTAAAAACTCATTTTTGTCTTAATTAGTGAATATTTTGTCATATATCGGAGCACAAGAACTTTCTATTTTCTGCAACAATATATTTTTATATGATGGCGCTCACCTTAAAAAGGTCAAATGTGTAACTCATTGTCTTGCATGAATATACATATGATCATATTCTATATTCGCATAATTACAACATCCGTATGCAGTTAATTATTTAAAGCAGTTTGGCTGAAAAACATGGTTGATATACTATTCCTCAATTGTGGTCCGGAATGTCCTACCGAAATCATGGGAAGGCTTGTTGATAATGGTTATTCTGCATCTCTGCTGTCTCTGTCCAGCACAGATGCATCAAAAGCAATTGCCACGCAAAAGCCCGATATTATAATTTGTTCCTGTATAAATGGAACTTCAGATGCTGTCTTAGGTCGTATCGAAGAGGTTCTGCATGAAATCCCTGCTGCTGTGCTGTTTATTATTGCAGGATCTGATGAACGTTTTTTTGCATGGCTTGGCACGAAGCGTCTCACAAATTACATTAAAGAGCCATTCACAGGCAGTGAACTATCCCATGCGATCAATCTTCTTATGAGATCTCATGATGCAGAACTTGCTTTAAGGGTGCAGGAGAGCAATTATCAGGGCCAGGTCGATAACTCCTCAAGCAGGTTCTCCCGGCATGAGGACGTAGCTCACGATGCAATCCTAAAGAGTGTTACAGAGGAATCTCTGAAGGAGGTTGAGGAGAGATTCCGTATGATCACAGAGAACATCGATGATGTCATCTGGACAATGGACAGGGAAGGAAATTTCCTTTATGTGAGTCCTTCCCAAACAAAACTGACCGGATATTCTCCGCAAGAGGCAATGCAAAAACCCTTGAGGGATAAGTTAACTTTTCAATCATTCCAAAAGGTAAATGACAAAATAAATGTGTTCTTTGCAGATATGCAACAGGGTATCATGTCTTATTCCGCGAGTATGCTGGAGCTGGAGCAATACCGAAAAGATGGCTCTACTGTGTGGATAGATGTGAATGTATCTCCTATTTTTGATGATGCAGGAAATTTTCAATTCTTCCTGGGGGTTTCTCGCAACATTAGCGAGCGTAAGCAGTTTGAGGCTGAACTGAAGAAACAAAAGCATGTGCTTGGAACCATATTCGAACATGCGCCTTTCGCCATGCTGCTGGTCAATAGTGAAGGCAGGGTTGAGAGCATTAATCATGCAGGTGTTGAAGCAGTAGGAAAACAAAAGGAAGACATTCTGGGCTCACTTGGAGGTGCCGCCTTCTCATGTGTAAACTCATTTAAGGAGGGGGGATGTGGTGCAAGTGAGGGGTGTACCGATTGTGCTGTCAGGAATACGTTCACAGAAACCTTCAATACGGGGAGGGTTTTCCACAAGGTCGAAGGCAATCTCAATATTGCCATGGATGGTGAGATATCCACGCGTCATCTGTTGATATCCACTGCGCGCATTGGTTTGAATGGCGACACCAATGTAATGTTAAGCCTGGATGATATTACTGAGAGCAAGAAGGCGCAGATGGTCCTGCAGGAAAGTAAGGAGCGCCTGGCAATATTATATGAGAACATGCCTGGCGGGACGCTTATAATAGGTCAGGATTATGTGATAGAGGATGTAAATTCCCGGACATGTGAGCTCACAGGCTATAAGCGAGAAGAACTTATAGGGCAACTTTGCGATATATTATGTCCCAAGGGTTCTTATTCAAAGAAATGTCCTATCTGGGAAGAAGGCATGGGATGCTTCCAGGGGATGGACACTACTATCAAGTGCAGTGACGGCAGAAGAAATCCTATCATTAAGAACGCAACAAAAATATCAATTGAAGGAAAGACTTACATTCTTGAGAATTTCCAGGACATTTCCGGACAGAAAGAGGCTGAAGAAGCGCTGAACAGTGCGAAGATGGCTGCTGAAACAGCCAGCAAGATAAAAAGTGAATTCCTTGCCAGTATGAGCCATGAACTCAGGACCCCGCTCAATGCGGTCATCGGCTACTCAGATATGCTGCTTGAGGGGGCATTTGGGGAAATTAATGGCCAACAAGGGCGGTCCCTTGGGCACATACTGGCTGGCGGGAAGCACCTTCTGGAAGTTATCAATGACATTCTTGACCTCTCAAAAGTAGAATCCGGAAAGATGGAGCTACATTGTGAGGATTTCTATGTCCATGATTTGCTAAGGAATGTGGGAAACATCGTCTCCTTGCTGGCAAAAAAGAAAAACATCTCTTTCTCGATCTCTGTCCAGCCGGAATCTCTCTGTGTGAATGCGGACAAAGTGCGCATGAAACAGATATTATATAATCTTGTCAGCAATGCAATAAAATTCACACCGGAAGATGGGTATGTGCGCATAGATGCATGCGAAAGGGATGGCATGCTGGAACTTTCTGTGAGTGACAATGGAATTGGCATCTCGGAAGATGACCAGAATAACCTGTTCGTGCCTTTTTCCCAGATATATTCAGATACATCCCGGCACTACGATGGAACAGGGCTCGGACTTTCTCTTGTAAAGAAGTTTGTTGAAATGCATGATGGCGATATTACCTTTGAGAGTGAAACTGGAAAAGGCACTACATTCACTATCAGGATCCCTTTGAAAAGGCAACCTTCAGTGATATGATGTTCCTGGAGGAATACCGTATCGGGGTAATCACGGATAATATCGCGATCCAGTATCTACTCGATATTGGCGTGAATCAAAGTCCGGTCGTACCCGAAAGCAACGTATCCTCGATCATTGGTGCGCTTGATAACGGTGAAATCGATCTCTGGGCATGTCCTGAGACTGCCGGCAGGTACTTCACCGAACAGGCAACCGGCTGGGAGGAATATGTCTACATGAATCCTGTACAGGCGAATCTGTACTATAAGACCACGTACTACAGGTTGGTCACAGGGAAGCCTGATAGACAACAATTATAGGGGTTTTGCGTTATATAACCTTATAATGACATCTGAAGACAATATTAATGGGCCTGCCATTTCTGGGAAGTCCGCTACTTTCTGCACACTGACAGAAGATACAGGTTCTACCCGAAGAAGGGATGTTATTATTGTAGGACTGCTAATCATATTCATTCTGGCATGGTCAATTTTCCTGATATACTATCCTCCGGAAGAGATCGTAGGGCATTTGGGAGTGCATAACACCTATCTGGTTGTTTTCCTGCTGGCTGCCATAGGTGGTGTATCTGCTTTCACTTCAACGTCCTTCTACACAGCATTGGTCACAATATCACTGGGAGGAGTTAATCCGGTATACCTCGCACTTTTTGCAAGTGTCGGACTTACATTTGGAGATATTGTATTCTATGTTGTCGGCAAAAAAGGAAAACAATGTGTTCCCTCAAAGTACGGAAAACATATAGGCCGTTTTTTTCAGTTTATAAAAGATAGTGGTGACAAGAACATAGTTTTGTTGATATTTGTTTACTCCTTAACTCCACTTCCCAGCGATATACTGGCAGTTGCGCTGGCATTCGCGGGCTTTCCCCTTAAGAAAATGGTCCCTCCGTTACTTGTAGGAAACTTTGTACTTGTACTTATACTGGCGGAACTTGCGATATATGGCTATCAGTTATTCTGAAGATATGAAAAAAAGATGCTAAATCTTACTAGGGGGACCGCACAATGGATCAGTATTAGAAGGCGGCATGGACAGGAGATGGTCGGATCTCACAGTAGAGTTATCAAAAATGAGTGTTGTAAGTGAGCTGGCAGCGATCCGTAGTTCCCGAAGACTCGCGTACTTCAGTACAATATGGAACGCTGGAGGACTTATCTTCTGTGTACGGAAAGGGTACAGGAATTGCCCCGCCGCTATGGCCGCCAGATTCACTTATAATAGCGATGAAGGGAAGGGAAAGCAAGGGAAGATAAAGCCGAGGTATGGACTGGAACTTAAATGGGTTCTTTCGCCACCTTGAATGGTCTTCCATTGAAATCATTGGTTAAATACTTTACCTTCGATGTTCTTTATCACATTATATCTAATGCTGGATAACTGTAATGCTTTTATTATTACTGCCGCTGGGGTATGGTTATAGCACTTGGAAGTTACAACTCATATAATATTATTGTAAATATTAATATATTATTCCAGTGGAAATGAGGGGGTCACTGCTTGCTAAATGAATCCTTTTTTTAAATAAATCTCCTGTTGAACTCGATTAAACCGCCTTTCCGCAGATGTACTTTTATTTTTGGTAATTTCCGTACAAACTTGTAAATAGAGGCACTTGATATTGAATAATTGGTTATTATGAACATTACCACTAGCTCTCTTGATCATCATGGCATAGTTTCCGGAATTTTTGATGAAGTGCTGCCCAAAGTTGGGCAGCACAAGCTAGCGCATTCGCAGGTATTGAAAGCCATGATCCTCAATAGTCTTGGCTTCACAGACAGCCGATTGTATATGTATCTCAATACTTTGAGACTATTCCCATTGAAAGGCTTCTAGGTCCTGGAATCAGTGCATCTGCTCTCAATGATGATGTTCTGGGCCGGACACTTGATAGTATCCATGCTGCCGATCCAACTCAACTCTTTATGAAAATCGCTTTAAAAGTGATGGAAAAGATCAACATCAAAATTCAGCTTCTTCACTGTGATACCACAAACTTCAGTGTTTACGGAGATTATGAAGACAGTAGTAATGGATCTACAATTGAGATTACTTATGGTCATGCCAAAGACAAAAGAGATGATTTGAAACGATTTGGACTTGGAATGATCACAAATCAGTGTGGTATCCCGTTATTCGCAAAGGCTTATTCAGGTAACACTTCAGACAAAGAGAGCATAATCAAAGCTATGAAAAGACTTACAGAAAACATAACATTTCCTGATGATGTTTATTATATCGCTGACAATGCCCTGTATTCTGAGGATAACGTTAAATCAATGGGAAAAGGCATGAAGTGGATCACAAGAGTTTCTTCAACATTGAATCTTTCTACGGAGCTATTGAGTTCAAATCTGAAATTCATTACTGGAGAAGATTCCCGCTATTCTTTCCATGAGACTTTCGCGAATTATGCCAATATAAAACAAAAATGGGTTGTTGTTCATTCTATTGAAATGCAGAAACGAAAGGATGTAACCTTTGAGAAGAAGATTGAAAAACACATGCATAAAGCTCAGAAGGAACTCAAACATCTTAAGAGCATAGATTTTGCGTGTGAGGATGCTGCAAGATCATTTGTAGAAAGGTGGAAGCAGGAAAATACTTACTGTTCACTGGAAAAAGTACAGATATCTGCAGTTTCCAAAAAGCAAAATGTCAAAAGAGGAAGACCTCGGAAAGATGAAAAAAATCATCACTTGCTATGTAATTGATGTTCAAGTAGCCATGAATGAAGAATTCATACAACATGAAGCAGAATATCTCGGAAGATTCATTGTCGCTAGCAATGACCTGAATATTGGTGCTGAAAGGTATCACAGAAGTAAGAGTAAATATGGAGTCAAATGTCCAAATGCAGATTGCAAATATGGATCTGATCAAAGAAAAGATTATTAGGATAATGGGAAAGAGCTGTGAAAAATACTATTTCTAAGGAGACATCTGCAGAAAGTAGGATTCAATAATATTTATGGGAAAGGAAATTGGTGATAATAGGAAGAAATAAACATATATGGAATTCATTTGATTGAAACTTCGAAAAAATCGTGATGTAGATATATAATTTGCTATAAATACCAACTGTTTCCTAATACTAGTCGTTGATACATGATTTTTCAATTGTTTAATGGATGTGTTGCAAATGAAACAACCATTGCTTGATGTTGTGTTAATATCAGACAAAAGAACGAAAGTTCTTCTAATCTCAAAAGACGGGCCTCAAGAGATGCAATACTTCCTATCTTCACTCAATACTACCAGGCAGACATTACTGCCTCAGATAAGGGTACTTGAAGATCATCACCTTGTTAATCACTACAGAGATACTTATGAATTAACAACTATTGGAAAACCAGTAGTTGGAGAGATGGCTCCTCTTTTAGATACTACAAATACTGTATTCACCCATTGCCGTTAAAATGGAGAACAAATGAAAAAGACAATTGTTGAAATGCTGCTTGCATCCGAGAAGAGGAAAGACGTACTGTTGTTCTTACAGGACGGGCCAAAGGAAATGGAAGCACTCCTCAAGTCACTGAACACGAGCAGAACAGGGTTACTTCCCCAAATGAAAATGCTGAAAGAAAGTCACCTTATATATCAACATAGAGACACTTATCAACTGACAACAATTGGAAAATTAATCACTGCAGAAATGACATCTTTCCTGCGTGCCGTTGAAATGTATGGTGGAAATTATGAATATTTAGGAACCCACAACATAGATTTTATTCCGGCACATCTTTTAAAGAAATTACCGGAAATTGGCCTTTGCAATATAATTGAAAGCACTATGTTGGATATGTTTGATTCGGAAATTGATTTTATTGAAAAAGCCATGAAATCGAAATACTGGTTCCAGGTCACCTCAATACTAGATCCTTTATTTCACGAGTTTTATATGCAGATGATAGATAACAATGTAGATGTATCAATGGTCATAAATCCGCAAGTATACAATAAGTTCAAGCTAAATCATTATAATGACTTCAAAGAGATCATTGATACCAAACTAATCTCACTTTACTTATACCCTAAAGATCTGGAGTTCGTATCATTTATTTTAGCTGATGAATGTATCAACTTGAAACTATTAACCCATAAAAATGAATATGACCTGAAAAAGATGATCATTTGCAATCCGGCAACTGTTGAGTGGGGGAAAGAGTTATTCGAATATTACAGGAAGAAGTCCACACTTATAATTGAGATTTAGGCTCTGTAGAAAAACTGTATCTTAATTTGAACTACAAGAGTTCACAGAAAGGACAGAGGATCATAAGGACCATGGGAACAAACGGTGAAAAATACTATTTCTAAGGAGACATCTGCGGAAAATCGGCTTTATAGAAGTCTTAGTATTATCCATGTACTTAATGCCACACATTAATGGTTATTTATTTCGTGGCTTGCGTTTGGGAAAAAATAAAAACGTTTTCTCCCTGCAAAAGTCTCAATATTCAACAGCAGGAAATCAATTTACTTTTCTAACGTCAGTGATTTGCCACAGCATTCGAATCCTGGATGTTCAGAATCTGTTTCTCCAGGTTTAAGGGATTCTTTACCTTCCTTGAGTACCTGCAGCTCAATTCCGCAAGTTTCGCACATGTAAGTCTCCCCTTTCTTCATATCATGGCATGAAAGTTTATCTACCATTAACTAACCTCCCTAGAGTAGAACGAAACAGCGGTATTAATAAGTATTGGATCACACAGCAATTACTCTGTCTCAGACCTGTTTCTGTTTGCTTTTTTGGAGTTGTGGAAAAACTCTCAAAATCAGGTGCATGAGAGTGAAAAGAGAGATAAGTATAACTCGATAAAACCATTCATCCTGCCTTCTGCAAATGGCTTACAATTTTGCCAATTATCAGAGTCACATGGATTTGTCAATTGATCTGCCTTTCCGCAGATAGAAGTGTTCCATGTGGTTGCAACTATTGATATATACCTTCCGGGAGCATTCCTGCAGAGCCGGGATTAGATCTACTATGGACCCCCTAAACAGAAGATCATTCCTTCCAATTGTATGGTCGCCGCTTTTATTTAAGCATTTATGTTAAGTAGTGAGTCTACTTTCACCTTCTTATTCTCTGGCTATACGCTCGGTGGTCGCAACTGAATACACGTTACCATCCGCATCAATCAATGGGGTAGCTGTTAGCCACACATCTATGATCCGGCCATCTTTGGTGATCCTTTTGGTCAGATAAGGTTTCAGGATCTCAGCCTTACTAAGCCTCTTCAATATTTCCAAAGCTTCTTCCTTTTTTTGTTCCACTATCATGCTGCTGATGTTCATGGTCAGTGCCTCTTCTTCGCTCCAACCGTATATCTTCTCAGCAATCGGATTCCATGCAAGGATGCGACCTCCCATATCATGTAGTGTTATAGCATCGTTCGAGTCATTCACAACTGCAGCCAGGCGGCGCAGTTTTTCGGTTTGCTTCTGAAATGTGAGCACTACCCCTCCAATGGTATTCTTTATAGTGCGATAGGGTCGCATGTTTAGAGTGTACCACTCAGCGCCAGGGATGCGGACTTCAATTTCCATAGGATTAAGGGTGCTCAGCACAGCTTTTATGTCCGATATCAGGTATTTGTAGCCTTGCAGTTTTAAAACAACATGCTCAATAGGCCGTCCCACATCTGTCGGGATCAGATGCATTACCTTTTTGATATCAGGAGTGAAACTCTGGATACGTAATTGATTGTCCACAATAATAATGCCCATACCCGTGGAAGCCAGTATGTGGCTTATATCTTCACTGGATTCTGACAGTTCCGCTACCTTGGACTGCAGCTGAGCATTGACAGTGGACAATTCCTCGTTGAGAGATTGCAGTTCTTCTCTGGAGGTTTCCAGTTCCTCATTTGTAGATTGCATTTCCTCGTTCATGGATTGCATCTCTTCATTGGAAGATGTGAGCTCTTCGTTGGATATCTCCAGCTGTTCATTAGAATTTTTGAGATATTCCGCCATGGTCCTCAGTTCTTCTTTGAGGGCTGCAACGTCTTCTTCATCAACGTCCTGGATATCAGCAACAATCTTCCCTTTTTTGCTCTGCCGAAGCTCTGAAGGTTCATCAAAAGTTACCAGGAACAGTCTTTGGTCAAAGAGTTCTTCCACAGGTCGCAATGTCAGATCAATAGTGGTAAAGTCACCGTTGGTCTTGACCCGAAGTCCTGAACGGACTATCTGCTCTTTATTGACAACTACCCTGCTCAGGGCTATGGTCAATTCCTGCTGCAATCCATCACGGGCCATCTTCAGGATGTTGTAACCTGGTTCACCAGGAGGGGCTTCGAGATACATGCCAGTACGCCCATGAAAATAGAGAATTGTGCCGTGTTCGTTTATCAGCACACCTGCCGGGGCGTAATGTTGCAGCAACTTCCTTTCAGTCAGTTCACGCAGTTGGAGTTTGTTATCAACGGAAAGCTTACCGGAAGGTTTGTCAGGAGGCAGCCTGGATACACTTCTTCCCTGGGGGGACGGAAAAAGTTTTGCTACCGGGTAGTTGTATTGATCATTAAATGCCTTGCTTTGATACAGTTTTGACTGTCGGTCCAGCGTGTCAAAAAGGTACGGGAACTCTCCAATGCTCTCTGAAGAGCCAAGCAGAAGAAACCCTCCCGTGTTCAAAGCATAATGGAACATAGGAATTACCTTGTTCTGTATTTCCTTGTCCATATAGATCAGCAGGTTACGACAACTTATCAGGTCAAGTTTGGAGAATGGCGGATCTTTGATCACATCGTGTTCTGAAAAGAGGATCATATCACGGATATTTTTCTGGATGGTATAAGTGTTGAGTTCTGGATCATGAGTGAAAAAACGCTCCAGCCTTTCAGGTGTGATATCATCGGAGATACTGGCATTATATACGCCTTTGCGGGCTTGTTCGATAGTTCTGATGTCAATATCTGTGGCAAATACCTGTACTTTGAAAGTACGCTTCAATTTGCTCATGTGCTCCGCAAGCAAGATTCCGACGGAGTATGCCTCTTCACCTGTAGAGCAACCTACCACCCAGATACGTATGGCTGTATTCGCAGACTTACCATCAAAGAGATGTGGGATCACTTGCTCCTCAAGAGAGTCAAATACCTTGGGATTGCGGAAAAAATTTGTGACATTGATAAGAAGGTCATGGAAGAGTGCCTTAATTTCCTCCGGTTTTTGCTGCAGATAATTCGCATACCCTTCTATAAGCTTGATGTCATTGACAGCCATGCGACGCCTTATACGACGATCTATTGTTTTCTGCTTATATTGGGAAAAGTCGTGTCCTGTCCGGGCGAGCAACTGATTGAAGATTATCTTCATAGCTCTTTGGTCATTTGATAACGGATGGGCTTTTTCCCCAAATATATGGGATACATAATCACGGAGTTGAGCTGGCATCTCACCCGGTTTTAGGATATAATCCACCAGACCTGTATCGATAGCACTTAATGGCATGCCGTTGTATTCACTTGATTCAGGATCCTGTACCATTACCATACCGCCTTCAGCCTTGATAGCCCTCACCCCCTGTGTGCCATCATTGCCGGTGCCCGAGAGTAAAATGCCAATGGATCGCTCCTGCTGGTCCGAGGCCAGAGAGCGGAGGAAGAAATCGATCGGTGTACGATGGCCACGCACCTCTGCAGGCTCCACCAAATGCAGCATGCCCTCCATAATGATCATATCCATGTTGGGTGGAATGACATATACACAATCTGGCTTGACCGTCATCTCGTCCTTGACATCATAGACCTGCATCTTTGTATAACGACTGAGGATATCGGAAAGCATACTTTTGTAGTCGGGTGACATGTGCTGCACCAGGACAAAGGCCATGCCCATTTTGGTATCTGCGGGAATCGCTAAAAAGAATTCTTCGAAAGCACCCAGCCCGCCGGCCGACGCACCAATGCCTACAACGGGGAATTTCTCAGAGAGAGGAAGATCTACACTTTCAACTGAAGCGGGCTGGGCAATGACAGGTATTTCTGCTGTAGTATCTGCCTGTTCCTCTGTTGAGGATTGCGTTTTCTTTTTGCTTGTAACTTTCTTATTTGTAGCCGTAGTATTCACACACCTTCAATGATTTTCAGAGCGAATGCAACTCGCGAGCAATATGGACGTCAGTGTTATTATGATACTATTTACTGGCTTCCTATTTAGTAATCTTGTTTATCTTTCTTATATTCCGCAGATGTCTTCAAAAAACAGATATTTCCTTTTGACCCGGACCTTTGCATACTTACTACAATATTTGCCCTGATAAATGCTATTATCTGTGAGACTGTCGGAAAAGGTGATTCTTATGGAAATTAAAAATAATTATCGCAACAATAGCCAAGAAAACACCAATTCCAATTTTCTTCAAAGTAGTTATTGATACTGATTCTATAATTGTTCATGACTATTTAACGCTGCGCGTATAGCAGAAATTGTCTTGTTCGGGACTTTTCCGACAGTCTCATCTGTACTGTTATTATCACTAATAGTCGATAAATACCTGCAATCCAGATAATTCCGAAAATTCTCAAGATATCTGCGGAAAGTCGGATTAAATAGAAGTATTAATAATTTATAGGAAGTTTATTAAATTTTCACATTTTGTTCTGTGTCATCTATTTTCTAGAAAAGGCGAATAGTCCCTGAATTATAAATATTCTTCATGAAACATCCTGGCCATAAGCAATGCATAGGATAGCAGAAGAGGCCCCATTATGATGCCCAGCAGTCCGAACAGGTTGAGGCCGATTATAACTCCGATGATGGACACCAGAGGATGCAGCTGGCCTACTTTCTTGTTTATAGCAGGGCGTATGAGGTTATCCACCGAGCTCAGGATCATGCCTCCTGCAAACACTCCTGCCGCACTGATATAGTCCTGCTGCAACAACTGGATGATGGTTGCAGGAACCCAGATAATGGGAGGGCCCAGTGCCGGGATGAATGACAGTATTAAAGTAACGAATCCCCAAAGGAAGGCACCTTCCAGTCCAAAGATCAAAAATGTAATAGTGAGAAGTCCCCCTTGAATCACTGCAATAACGCCGGAACTTACAAGGATAGTCCTTACCATAGACCTGAATTCACTTAAGATTTCCATGGTATTCCTTTCATTGAAGGGCACTGCGTTATGCAGGCTACGGACGAAGTGTGACTTTTCGCCAATAAACATATAGAATAATACAAAGTACATTATAATGAATTCGATAAGCCTTTTGCCTGCACTATGGACCGCACTTATAAGCATCTCACTTAGCAAGCTGGCAACGCTTGACGCCAGCTCTATTATTCTTTCCTGTATGCTGATGTCCGATGGCACCATATCTCGGATGAGGTGTATGGCAATAATACTGTTAGTTTCCAGCAAGGACAGAATGCTTGCTATGTCCCCTACATTCGCCATTAGATCCTGTACCTCCAGGATTATGATTGTGAAGAGTATATATAGTGGTACGAGGACTACTAAGGCAGTGATGATAATTACCAGTACTGCCGCCAGGCTGGATCTCATTCCAAGCCTGTTAATAAATAAAATGTATAGGGGCCTGAAAACAACATATAATATGAATGCACCGAAAAACGCGTTAATATAAGGATATAGTGCATAGGCGAGTACTACCGCCAGTATTACCAGGAAAATAGATGACAGTGTTCTCTCGTAAGAGTGTCCTATCTGTTCTCTGGAATCCTCTGTATTAACCAATTCCTTCATAGGACCTTTGTGGTTTTTGTTCACTTTTCTTGAATAGTAGCGTTTTTGACTTGCTCATAGTGCCCATTCTCCTGCCGGAAAAGATACTCGTCATGGAACATTGCCGTCACAAGCAGTACGTATGAAATAAGGAGAGGTCCGATGATAATCCCCAGCAGCCCGAAAAGCTTCAGACCTGTAATGACTCCTACGAGAGTTACCAGGGGATGAATCTTTCCGACTCTCTTTTGGACAAAGGGCCTGAGAACTTCATCCACAAGGGTGTGGAGAATTCCTCCTATTAGCACCCCGACTGCAGTGAACATGTCACCCTGCATTATTTGTAATGCCAGTGTGGGCACCCATATGATTGGTGGCCCTACAACCGGAAGGAAAGCGAGTAACATTGTCACGAATCCCCAGAGAAAAGCACCTTCAATGCCAAGGAGAAGGAATGTTACCGTGAGTATGGTTCCCTGTAGGATGGCAATTATTCCAGTGCTTACAAGGATGGTCCTCACAAGGGAAGTGAACTGTTCCAGTAATCTATTTGTGTTCTTTTTGTTAAAAGGTATGGCGTTTCGAAGGCTCTGTGCAAATGCAGACCTGTCTCCCACCAGCAGATAGAAGAGTACGAAGTACATTATAATGAATTCGATGAGCCTTTGGCCGATAGTGGATATGGCTCCCACAGCCATGATACTAATTGAATTGGCCAGACTTGCTATGATTCCCATCAATCTCTCCATCAGGTCTAGTTCCAAGGGCAGTATATTGTTGCTGATGTGATCTATATACTGTATCATCGACCCAATGGAAGAATATATTCCGTTGATGTCTTCAAGCACAACCTGTATCTGCAAAAAAACGATGGCTATAAGAATATAGACGGGTATCAGGATGACCAGGATGGAGATGAAGATCACTGCAAGTGCAGATACCCCTGGTTTAATGTTAATTCTGGTCAAGAACCTGTAAAGAGGTTTGAACACTGCGTAAAGTATGAATGCACCGAAGAAGGCGCTGATATATGGAAACAATGCGTAAGCAAGCACAATTACCAACAGCACAAGTATCGTCAGTGCCTGCCACATCTTGCTAGAGTGTTCCATATATCTCAGATTCTTGCTGATGATATATAATATGTTATATCTGTGAGGTCTTGATAGTTCCTTAGCGTATGATGCCTGTAAAGTGTACTATGGGTGTCTGTGTGTGATGTGTATGGTTGCACGAGTTTAATGATGTGGATGAGTCGTAGGAAAGGTATGAAAGGTATGAAATGTATGAATAGTATGATTGGATGGTAATTCCTGCCTGCTGCCTATCTGTCATGCGTTCAGGGCATTGTTCTTGTTTTATCTGCATCATTATTGCATGCTCTCATTATCATCATCGTGATTATATTGTGCAGTGCAGATATATTTATATATCACAAAGGTATATTGAAATTTGTACTCACATGAGCTGAGTGTAAATATGGCCGGATCATACGCCTGAATTAAGCAGCAGGTGATTTCGCCGGATGGTGCCAGTCGGTGGTACGATATGCAATCATCAAAAAGCTGAAAATAAATGGTTTGTTTGCAAAAGGAACGTGGGCATCTACAATCCTCTCTCAAAAACGTATACCACGTTCCACTTCAGCTTTAAGGCGCAAAAGTATAGGCAAGGTCCGGTTTATCTATCGTTCTAACTGTTTTAGCTGGCCTTCCTAATCCTTTAAATAGTACTCCTCACAGAAACTAATCCGGAGTAGAATCATATATGTACTGCGAAAAATGCGGCACCTACAATCCTGATGATACTGCAATTTGCCTCAATTGCAGTGCCTATATCCCGACAACGCCTCAATATGCAGGTTTCTGGAAAAGGCTTCTGGCAGCTATATTCGATACTTTCCTTGTAGCTGTGATCGGAGGTCCCATATCTATTATCCTGGGTATCATTCTTGGAAGTGTCGCCGGAAGCTTTGTGGGCGTTCTGGGCAACGATTATTTCTTCCCGGCACTCTTCTCTACAATGTTCTTTTTCATAGCAGGCATCTTCCTTGTTTTGAGGTGGCTTTACTTTGCTATCATGGAAAGCTCATCACATCAGGCAACCTTTGGAAAGGAACTTATGGGTATAAGGGTCACTGACATGAATGGACGAAGGATCTCTTTCTGGAGGGCTACTCTCAGGCATTTCGCAAAGATACTCTCTGCCATGGTCTATTATCTGGGTTACCTCATGATAGGCTTCACCCGAAAAAAGCAGGGATTACATGACCTGATAGCTGGTTGTCTTGTAATCAATAAGTGATGATGGTGATGAATTTAAATTGCTGATCCAGATGTGTCATTCTCCAAGCAGTTCCCTGTCAAAATTCTCTATAAGGTCGCTCATTTTCTGGTACCACTCGTCTATTGTTCCCTTGATCATCTTCTTTACCTGCGCGGGTTCAATAGCTGCATACTCGTAATAATATCCACCAATATCTATTGATCTGGTTTCCCTGTAAACAAGGCCTGAAGCTGTGAGATTCTGCAAAGAGCGATAAGCTGTGCTACGCTCTCTTCCAAGCAGCTGGCCAAGTTGTTCCGCGGTCATAGGGCCACTTTCAAGTAATTTTTTGTAAGTGCTGATGTCAAGTTCTTTCAGGCCAAGTACGCATTTCGCCATATCTTCGCATTTACATTCCGCTCTCATCATTTCAGGGATCGAACTTGCCATAATGATATGCCCTCTTAAATAAAATCTATCTCGTGCAAGATCCTTGTTGGATCGCAAGTGTATGTTTTGCACAAAACCGTATAGTGTTTGCGTCACTTATATATATAGTTTCCCTGATATTGCTATTCCTTGACACCAATTATACCTGAGAACGAGCGTTCGAACATACCGCTGGATACAGAGGAGCTGATCTATCATCCGGACATGATACGCGCCAATGAATGGGTGCTCACCGAGTACAAGCCTCCTGTAAGGGATATATGTATCTTCGTACCGTGTTCTAAGAAAAAGCCATATCATGAAAGCCCCTCGCATAAGATATTTGACAGAATCATATTCAGCCTCCTTAAACCTGAAGATGTTCATGTCGTCGTATTCGGAACATGTGGCCTCACTCCCCGGGAAATAGATACTGAATATCCTTTCATGGATTACCAGTTCATCATGGGCAAATGCAATGTTGCAAAGGTGAAGCGTGATTTCCTGAAAATGGAAAGTGAACGTCTTGCAGCATATCTTGAGAAAACACGCGACACCTATAAGCACCGTATTGCTTACTGCATCGGGGATTTCAGGAAAGCGATGGACATAGCGCTTCAAATGACTGATGTTCAGGTAACTATCGTTCCCAAGGAGGAGACTATAGCCCAAAACCTGCAGCCTCAGCGTAAATTCATATATGGAAGCCTTAACCAGAAAAAGTATCTCAAAGACTTCTATGATGCAATAGCTTCAGCAACCGATAAGCCCTCTCTGGATGTTGATCTTGATGATGGGGAATGTGCTGAGGATGATGATTGGTTCCGTCTCTGAGCAGGACCGGAAAAGAAAAAGAATGTGGCAGTAATGCCACTTTTCATTCAAGGTATGGGGATTGTGCAAGTACGGACATTCCATTGTCTGATATATTGAGCACGCGAACTTCATTTATGGTGCCTGAACCTCTCATCTTCATGATATATATCGATCTCTGGAGGTTGTTGCCTGCGATTATGCGTCCAAGCTTGATAACAGAATCCGCGCCATATTCCACCATGTTGTCAAGGTTGTACATAGCTCCCACCGTTATGACCGAAGTCACCTGGTGCTTGCGGAACACGCTGAATACATCATCGATAAGTGTTCTTAACTTGTAGTTGGACTCGATAGCAAGGAAGAGCGCTTCTATGGAATCGATGAAAATGCGGGTGGGTTTGATCTCCTCTATCTTGCTTTCTACAAGCTTCTTAAAGCTCTTGATAAGCTCTGATGGTGCGATCTCCACACTTTTTTGAAGGCGAAGGCTTGGGTCCGTAATGTCCACAAAGGTGAGTTTTCCCTGCCTGACGTACTCTTCGAGGTCCCAGTTAAAAGAGGTCTGCATCTCCCTTACAATGGATTTTGACTCTTCGGAAGTGATAATGCACATTACATTCTCACCCCTCTTTGCTCCTTCAACAATGAATTGTGTTCCAAAGATAGTCTTACCTGTACCGGATTCTCCCGAGATGACATTTGCAGTTCCCACGAAGTATCCTCCGCGGAGCATTTCATCCAATCCCGGTATTCCCGTCCCTATTCTCTCTGATAGATATGCCTCTGACACGTATACCACCTATGATATCTAAGTAGTTTTGATCTTATTCCCAAACTCAATAAATGTACTTTGTTTTAATAAAAGGCTACTTATACCTTATTGAGGTGAATGGTACCCTTTGCTCTAATCCCGATGAATTGAGCATTAGTTTATTATGTTATCCTAATATAAAAAAGCGCGTATTTTATTTATGAGCATTTGCAGTCTGCTTTCCGACATGTGAGAAGACCTGTCTTTAAAAGCGTGAACTATTTGTATTATCGCAGTCAATCCTCTGTGCTTACCAAAGGGACCTGCTACGGCCTATGGAACTTGCTCGTTCTTCAGGAGATGGACATGACATTAAGAGATGATTCAAATGAAAATGAAAGGGAGCTTCTTGCAAAGGTTATCAAAGGCGAGATTCCTTATCACAGGATAGATTCACTGACGGACAAAGAGACAGCGGTCAGGATAAGGCGATCTGCAGTTGAAAGGTCTTATGGTGTGGAGCTTGAACACATCAGGGCATGTTCCCTTGATCTTGAAGATGCAACAAAGCGCAACATAGAGAATATGATAGGTGCTATTCAGGTGCCGCTGGGTGTTGCAGGTCCGTTAAAAGTAAAAGGAGAGTTTGCCGAAGGTTCCTACCATATCCCGTTGGCTACGACGGAAGGCGCCCTTGTTGCAAGCGTGAACAGGGGATGTTCTGTCATAACAGGCTCCGGTGGTTCAAATGTGCGCATATTCCAGGATGTGATGACAAGAGCCCCTGTATTCAAACTTGATAATGTGGTCAGGGCAAGGGAATTTGCAGACTGGGTCAAAGATCCCGAGGTATTTTCCAGGATGAAGGACAAGGCATCACAGACGACCCGCTTCGGAGAACTTATCGGAGTTGAGCCGTACGTTACAGGGAATACTGTCTATCTCCGTTTTTCATATGACACTAAGGATGCCATGGGTATGAACATGGTGACTATAGCCACAGAAGCCCTGACAGTACTTATCGGGGATGAGTTTGGAGCGATTCCTATCTCACTTTCAGGTAATATGTGTACTGATAAGAAGCCGGCTTCAATAAACACCATTCTGGGAAGGGGGAAAACCGTTGCTGCAGATGTCGTGATCCCGAAAGGCCTGGTGGAGGAGCGCCTGAAATGTAAGCCTGAGACAATGGTGGATGTAAACTACAGGAAGAACCTGCTTGGTTCTGCACGTGCCGGTGCACTTGGATATAACGCACATGCTGCAAATATAATTGCTGCAATGTTCATCGCTTGCGGGCAGGATGCAGCTCATGTGGTGGAAGGAAGTACTGCCATTACGACGATGGAACTGACAAAATATGATGACCTTTATTGTTCGGTGACCATTCCGGCCCTTGCTGTGGGTACGGTCGGAGGGGGAACAGGCCTCGGGCCGCAAGGCGACTGCCTGAAACTGCTTGGCGTGAAAGGTTCAGGAACCCCGCCGGGCACAAACTCAAAGAAACTGGCTGAGATTGTGGCTGTAGCTGTGCTGGCAGGAGAGATATCCCTAATAGGCGCCCAGGCTGCCGGACATCTTGCCAGGGCACACGCGGAACTTGGACGCTAAGGAATTTTGCTGAAAATGGAATTACCATTTTCAACATTTATCCCGGGCTTTTCTCAGAAGGTCCGAGCATTCGCTCATTTTCTGTTCTGCCTGCAGGATATCATCAGCCAGCTCTGTATAGCCGGCATCCCGTACTTTTACCGACCATTCCTTGAAACTCTTGCTATGGCTTTCATTATGCTCGACCCAGTGTTCAAGAAGATGTGCCAGTTTTGATCTGTTTATGTCTTTTGTCATTTATCCGCCTCACATGTTCTGACTTGTGATAATGGTATATGGAAATACAGTTCTAAATGTCTGCCGGGCTGGTTATCTCTCCGGTTAGCGCTGATGCGGCGGCTGTAGCCGGGGAGGCAAGATAGATGAATCCGCCCGTACCCATCCTGCCTTTAAAGTTCCGGTTGGCTGTCGATATGCATACCTCTCCTTTGGCAATGACCCCCATGTGTCCTCCAAGGCAGGGTCCACATCCGGGTGTGCCGATTGTCGCTCCAGACTCAAGGAGTGTCTCTATGATGCCTTTACGGACAGCTTCAAGGAACACCTCTCTTGATGCAGGGATGACAAGCGTCCTGACAGCCACCTTTTCTCCTTTGAGGATATTCGCTGCTGCTTCAAGGTCTTCCAGCCGGCCGTTGGTGCAGGTTCCGATAAATGCCTGGTCGATCCTGGTGGCGGGCAGCTCTGAGATATTGCATACATTATCGACATTATGCGGGCATGCGACCTGCGGTTCCAGAGTACCTGCATCAAAATGGTACTCCTGTGAATAATGCGCATCCTCGTCCGCATATACGGGTTCATAGCTTCCCTGAGAACGCTCCTTAAGGTACTCAAAGGTTGTTCTATCAGGCGGGACTATCCCTGCCTTTGCTCCCATTTCTATTGCCATGTTACAAAGAGTCATCCGGCCTGAGATGGAAAGATTTTCTATCGTGCTTCCATAGAACTCTGCGGCTTTATAGGTAGCTCCTGCCACCCCCAGGGTTTTGATTATCTTGAGTGTGAGGTCCTTTGCATGGGTGTGTTTTCCCAGTTTTCCATCTGCCATTATCCTGATGCTCTCCGGAACCCTGAACCAGAGTTTACCTGTGGCGAATATCTCTGCCATGTCCGTAGCTCCCACTCCTGTACCGAAGGCTCCGAAGGCTCCGTAGGTGCATGAATGGGAATCGGCTCCTACTATGAGCTTTCCGGGCAGTGCAAATCCTTTCTCAGGAAGCAGCTGGTGGCAGATGCCTTCTCCTGTGTCATAGAAATTCTTTATTTCCTGTTCCTTCACCCATTCCCGGATGTCCTTGTGCAAGGCAGCAGTGGTGTCGGTGTTTGCAGGGGTGAGATGATCAAAGGGGATCACGATCTTTTCCGGATTCCATACATTCTTGATCTCCATTTCCCTGAAAGATTTTACGGCAAGTATGCTTGTCCCATCATGAGCCATGGCACAGTCTACATCCGCTATGACAAAATCATTCTCTTTGGCATGTTTTCCTGCTGCACGGCTGAATATCTTCTCACTGATAGTGCTCAAAAAAATAACTCCATTTCTTGCAGTTCATCTGCTGTAGTTTATGGTGTTATGAGACAGGCTATCCCGATATAAAATCTGCGATTGAATTACCTGTCGGTGAAGAAAATAAATGGGTTTGGAAGTTAAAAATATGTTTTGCTGCTTTCTGCAGTGTGCTGATAGCAGGTAAGCAGTCAATCTTTGATCTTGTTTATGCTTCAGGTGAGACTTTTAAGTCTCTCGATGTTCTCAAGCACTGATCTGCTCTGATATAGGACTTTCTCTTCGATGCTGCCAATTATTTCTTCAAGAGGTGTGATCAGCCTGTATAGCTTAACCGGCCTGCCTTTACCTTCGTTTTTCTTTTCTTCTCTGATCTCAACCCAGTTGTTATCTCTAAGGAATCTCATGGCAATACTGACTTCAGGCTGACGCAGATCTGAAGTTGCTTCTATTTCACGGGAAGTTATTTCATCCCCGCTCGCCAGGGTCGCAATAGTCAGTGCAACAGGTCTGTTCATATCCAGTTTCCTGAGCAACTCGACCATTTCGTACTCCTTTTCATTCATGTTACGGGGTTTTTTTTCTCTCATGCAATATCACCAAATAATTTTCAGTTTCGTTTTATCTTTAAGTCTGAATGGCCACCAGAACATTTTCCTTCACTGTGTGGATCAGACAACTGTCTGATCAGCAGTTTACACATCATTTATACCTGATCTTGATGCGTTGCAAGTTCACAACTATTATAAGTATTTATTATATATTAATCCATATTACAACAAAATAGTGAGTCCGCAACGTATATTTCATACAATAGATTATTTGGTGTAGTAATGCCTATATAAATAGTATATAATCAATTCTGGAAATAGATTATTCAAACCAATCATTCAAAATAGAAGTGCCCAATATCAATACGGCATCGGAATAAAATAGTGATAGTTATGTGTCAGTTCGAGATATGAAAGCTGGCGCAATAGGTAGCAAAAGCCCTAAAAATCAGAATGGGCCCGCTGAGATTCGAACTCAGGACCTCACGGTTATCAGCCGTGCGCTCCACCGAGCTAAGCTACGGGCCCACTTGCATATTTTATTGCTCCTGAATAATTGTGTTATTCAAGCGACACTCCAAATACGCATACAGGTACTTTAATATTTCGCTCTGCTCCATCTCTCCCCCTTATATTATTTTACGACGTATGGCTTTGCGGGTCACTCCCAGCGATAACTTTATTTGGTATAATACCTGTATGAGGTCAATTACTGGGCTGGTAGATCAGGGGAAGATCGCTACCTTGGCATGGTAGAGGCCTCGGGTTCAATTCCCGACCAGTCCACTCAAATATCCCCAATAGTCTTTAAAGTACGCTATTGGCAGTTTCATATTTTCTCATTCCCTGTGTAAGTTGCATAATATTTTTCTGAACTTTCTACACATCTTGGAGTTGTTCTGCCAGCAGGTCATACTGTTTTTCCAGTTCAGGCATAATAGCTGCAATATCTTCCAATTTACCCATGTTGCTCGCTTTCTCCATCTGGGAAGCGACATCGTTCAGGGCCATGCCTCCAAGGTTTGCCGAAGCACCTTTGATCTTATGTGCATACGCGCTGACTCCGGATACTTCTCCCTTTTCAATTGTTTCCCTTAGTTCATAGACATGCTTTGGCATATCTTTCAGGAAAATTGCAATCAATCTCCTGGCAAGGTCTTCATCACCCATTATCCTTTCAAAGAGGGCTTCTTTGTCAAATACCAGTGGTTTTGCAGGCGCATCCTTGTCAGTGTGGGATAATGTGCCCTCATTTCCTTCTCTCTGTATTGTTGCAAGCCATTTATCCAGTACCCTTTTCAGGGTCTCCATGGAAACAGGCTTTGAAATGTAATCGTCCATGCCGGATCCTATAAACTGCTCCCTGTCTCCCTTCATGGCATGTGCTGTCATTGCGATTATCGGAATTTCCTGATCCAGAACTGCTGATCCCGGCTCTCGGATGAGCCTTGTAGCTTCCAGACCATCCATTTCAGGCATCTGCACATCCATGAGCACAAGATCATAAGGGATCATTTCCAGGGCTTTCAATGCTTCGGCACCATTGGCCACAGTATCTACACGAAGGCCCAGTTTTTTCAGCATGCTCTGGGCTACTTTCTGATTGACGATGTTGTCCTCAGCCAGCAGTATCCTTACATTTTTGATTTTCTGCATGGAAGTAGCATGCTCGTTAACAGAAGAATGTGATTTCTGTCTCCCTTTATCCATAGTAAGTATAGTTGATAACTCATTAAAAAGGCTCGATTGCCTTACAGGCTTTGTAAGATATGCTTCGAAGTGGTCCTTCTCGAACTGCCTGGAAACGGACCGCTGCCCCATAGATGAAAGCATTATAAGACAAGTACTTTCAAGTTTTTCATCCGACTTTATGATCCTTGCAAGGGTCAGTCCATCCATTCCCGGCATATGCATGTCCAGGATTGCTACATGGAATGGTTCACGATCATCATGTGCTCTGTAAAGAGCCTGCAGTGCCGTGGGACCGTCCATAGTTTCCACTGGATTCGTACCCCACGAAGATAGCTGAGCGATAAGTATCTCCCGGTTTGTGGCGTTATCATCTACAACGAGTATGCGCGCACTTTGGATATCTGCTGGTAGGATCTTTTTCCTTTCACAGTCTGGTTGCTTGGCAAAGCAGGCTGTGAACCATAATTCTGAACCTTTGCCCTCCTCACTTTTTATCCCTATCTCTCCCCCCATCAGCTCCACAAGCTGTTTGGAGATAGCCAGGCCAAGTCCGGTACCACCATATTGACGCGTCGTGGAAGCATCCACCTGGTAGAACTGGTTAAAAAGAAGATCTATCTTATCTTCTGGAATACCTATTCCGGTATCCTTTACAGAAAACCGCAAGAGGACCTCTGTGCTGGTTTCGGATTCCAGGGTCACCCGTACGACCACTTCACCATGATGCGTGAACTTAATAGCATTGCCAGTCAGATTAGTCAATACCTGCTGCAAACGTCCGGTGTCACCCCTTATATAAGCAGGCGCATTCGGCTCGGCCGCACAGATGAATTCCAGCCCTTTATCGTGTGCCCTTATGGATAGCATGGCAGCAAAGCTATCCAGTACATTGTGCAGATCAAAATCCAGCACCTCCAGCTCTAGCTTGCCTGCCTCTATCTTTGAGAAGTCCAGTATGTCATTGATTATCTCGAGCAGTGCCTCTCCGCTTGCCTGCACCGTTTCAACATAATGTCGTTGCTCCTCATTCAGCTCTGTGTCAAGAAGCAGACCTGTCATGCCGATCACACCGTTCATGGGTGTGCGTATCTCATGGGACATGTTGGCCAGGAACTCACTTTTGGTTCTGGTGGCCTCCTCTGCTTTGATCAAGGTTTTGTCAAGTTCCTTGTTTTTTATTTCCACTTCTTCAGCGTATGCAAGAAGCTTTTCTTCTGCTAACTTGCGCTCGGTAATATCCTGCACCATGCCGACAGAGCGAACAACCATCCCATTTTGGTCTCGTTCATGAATGCACTTTTGTTGAACGTAGCGTACTTCTCCTGTATGCCTGCGGACAACACGATGTTCAATCTCATACATATATTCTTTTTCTTGCAGAGAGGTGGAATAGGCAGCATCCACCATAGCATGGTCCTCAGGGTGGACCGCATCAAGGAAGGACTCGTATGTGACATCTAACTCCTGTGGTTCCAGTCCGAATATGCGATATACTTCGTCAGACCATATTATACGGTTTTCAATTACATCAAATACCCAGCTTCCTACATGTGCTATCTCCTGGGATCTTGCCAGGAACGCCTCGCTCTCTCGCAGGGCTTCCTCGGCACGTCTGCGTTCTGTGATGTCGCGGAATGACCACACGCGTCCAACAATATCCTCGCCGATTTTTTGGGGCTGGGAGTATCTTTCAAAGATACGCCCATCTGAAAAATCAATATGGTCAAAACTGGATGCTTCCGGCCGTGCATATAAGTCCATTACCTTGGATACGAACATATCCGGATCAGAAAGTTGTGATATAATTGCTTTTAGTACAGTGGTATCATCATGGTTGGTAAGAAGTTCTTCAGGAATCTGCCACATCTTGGCAAATTTTCGATTCCATTGTGTTATCCTTCCTTCTCTGTTCACTATCAGGATGCCATGTGCTGTTGATTCGAGTGATGCGTTGAGCAGGGATATCGAATATTTAAGTTGATCATCAGCAAGTTTGCGCTCGGTGATGTCCCGGCTCACTCCCAGAATGCCAACAAATGCACCTTGTTCATTATAGATGCCTGAGATCGTAGCTTCTGTCCAGACAGTTGAACCGTCCCTGCAAGGCTGTTCAAGCTCAATACGGTTTGCTGGGAAGCTTTTTCCTTCTTGGATCGCTTCCTTAACTAATCTAATTCCTTCCAGGTAGTGTTGTAGGGAAACAGGAGTTAACAACTCCGAAGGTCGTTGTTTTAGTACTTCTTCCGGTGTATATCCACGGAGCTTCTGGACAGACGGACTGATATATGTGAACCTGCCATCTATGTCCATTGTCCATATAACGTCCGTGGAATTATCTGCCAGAAGACGGTGTCTTTCTTCGCTTTCTTTTAATAGCTGTTCGGAGCGCTTGCGTTCAGTAATATCGCGTACAGCTGCTACACGAACCGGGCTTCCAGAATGCATCAGGTTGTAAGCTTCAATTTCGAGTGGCACTATCATTCCATCTTTTCTTATCCCTCGAACTTCATAAGGTTTTGCAATACTCTTTCTCATCTGCTGCTTTACAATATCAATATCATCAGGATGGATGGCCAATGATAGGACATTCTTTCCCAGAATTTCCTCTTGCGTGTATCCTATGATGCGGGTCAGAGCCTCATTAACTTCAAGGGCTATACCATTATCATGAACGATTATACCCTCAAAGGTCACATCTGAAAGTAAACGATATCTTTCCTCGCTCTGAGCCAACTCATTTTCAATTCGTTTGCGATCATTAATGTCTATAGAGTATTCTATAATGCTTTCAAGATCTCCATTATCATCGAAGATGGGGTAGGCATTTACCTCCACATATACCGGCCTTCCCTCAGAGTCAAGGTGGATGTGTTCTGCCTTTGCAGGCTTTCCGGTCTGCCTGATCTCTTCCATTGGGCATGGATGTTCTGAGTCACAACAAGGTTCAGACAGTCCGTGGCTTGCCTCGTAGCACTTGCTGTTAAGGGTAATATTGTAATGGGAAGTGGCAAAGGAGTTTGCAAGTCTTATGTTATGGTCGCTGGCATCGATGATCATAAAAGGATGGGTAAGTGCATCCAGAAGTGGGGTAAGAAATCCAGACTGGCTGCTTGGGAAGTCTCCAGTGCCTGATTCCTCTGATCGCTCCTCGTATTTTGCTACTATATAGAGGTCTTTTTGATCATGCGGTTGTGATCTCTTTTTC
The DNA here is from genome assembly GCF_030682845.1 of Methanolobus sp. Classification (GTDB taxonomy): domain Archaea; phylum Halobacteriota; class Methanosarcinia; order Methanosarcinales; family Methanosarcinaceae; genus Methanolobus. The sequence continues at coordinate 41,121 of NZ_JAUXNK010000052.1, forward strand.
ATATGCTTCCTTCCTGCTCATTTGATTCATGAACAGAGTTTTTTGATGAATAGGGATGACATTTGCACACTTTCACAATCCTGATTGTACTTATTATCTAGGCCGTTATATATAATTTGTCAGTGCCTTTTGTGTTCAAATGTTGCTATAACTCTGTTGGCATGTAGGTTCTTGCATATATCTAATTAATATTTTGTAGAATCAATTGAATTAATTTATATGCATGTACAGTTTTGAGAGATGCGTTAATGATAAGTTAATATTGCAACTGGAGGGTATGGCAATATAGTGGATATTTCAATAATATGTTCAGGTGATTCGATGAAGAAGTACACATTATTCATTTTGCTGTGTCTGGTATTTGCAAGCGGATGCATGTCCCAGAACACTGTGGAGCAGGGTGATCATATTGCCGTCGATTATATTGGCAGGTTTGAGAATGGAAGTGTCTTTGATACTTCCCTGGAGCAGGTAGCGGTCGATTCGGGGTTATACAGCCCCTCAAGGAACTATGGGCCTTTGAGTTTTGTTGCAGGCCAAGGCCAGATGATCGAAGGATTTGACGAGGCTGTGATTGGCATGTATGTGGGTGAAGAAAAAACAGTTACTATTCCACCGGAGAAAGCTTATGGGAATTATTCTCGGGAATTATTGCTCCAAGTCCCTTCCGAGGATTTTGATAATGCAAATATAACTCCAGTGATAGGGGAGCAGGTCAACTACATGTGGAGGACTTGTACGATAGTGGATGTTGCTGACGGGAATGTCACTCTTGACTGTAATCATCAGCTTGCAGGGGAGACACTTGTCTTTACGATACAAATTGTTTCCATAGGTGAGTGATTTTCAGGCAGGTATTTGCATGGAAAAGGAAGAGAAGGTCGTAGTTGTCCTGCTTGCAATGGTATTCCTTTCCCTTTCGATAGTGTATGTAACATTTTTCACTGGTGATAGTCCGGATGTGGCTGAATTCTCAGCCATGTCCGGGACAGGTGAAAGGGTTTTCCTGGAAGGTAGCATCGTTACTAAACGCTTTACTTATACTGGTAATCATCTTCTGATGACAGTTGATTCCGGTTCAGGGCCTGTTAAGGTTTTCATTCCGTCCGGAAATGGTGCAAAGGATATCGGTTCAATGGTAAATGAGGATGATGTTGTGCGTATTCTCGGGACTGTTGAAGAGTATAAGGGTGAGGTTGAGATAGTCGTTCAGCACAAAAATGATGTTGTTCTTGTCAAAAACGCCTGACCGCTTTAAACAAAATGAATTAATCGCTAAAGATTTAAACGAACACTGCGTCATAAACAAGCATGAAGGCCTGTATAATGTGTGGAGGCGAGGGGACCAGGCTGCGTCCTTTAACATTTGAAAGACCAAAGCCGAGTATACCAATACTCAATAAACCCTCTGTTGTACATCTAATTGAGCATCTCTCCAAAGAGGGCTTCAATACCATTGTCATTACTCTCGGGTATATGGCGGAGAACATAGAAGAGCAGTTAGGGGACGGACGTATCTTCGGGGTACATATCGATTATGTATATGAGAAAGATAAACTGGGCACCGCAGGCGGGGTAAAGAACGCTGAGAAGTATCTCAAAGATGAGCCTTTCCTCGTGCTTGGCGGAGATCACGTATTGAACCTTAATCTCAGAGAGATGTACCGTTTTCATGAAATCAATGATTCCCTTGTGACCATTGGGCTCCTTTCCATAGACGATCCCCGGGAATTCGGTATCGCAGACATGGATGTGAATAACAGGATAAGAAGATTCCTGGAGAAACCCGGACCCGGGGAGATATTCAGTAATCTTGCAAGCACTGGTATATACATGTGCGACCCGGAAATATTCGACTGGATACCTGCAAACACAAAATACGACTTTGCCAAAGACCTTTTCCCAGCAATGCTTACAAAGAACTACAAAATTAATGGTATACTCGCGCGCGGTAAATGGACTGATGTGGGAAATGCCTCCGCTTACAGGCAGGCTCAGAGGTGGATGCTGGAAGCTTTGCCAGGTACTACTATTGTCGGGCATTTCAGCAGCAAGGATGCTCGTCTGACAGGGCCGCTCCAGTTAGGGAATAATGTCTCGGTTGGCTCCAACTCTGCGATTGTAGGCCCTGTGGTGATAGGCGAGAACACAAGGATTGGTGATAATGTGCTCATAGGGCCTTATACTACCATCGGTTCCAATTGCGTTATCAATGACGGATCAAGGATACTGTCCTCATATATCTTCAACAATATTACCATTGGCAGTAATTGTAATGTATCGGGCTCGATAATTGATAACGGGGCACAAGTGTCTGAGAATTCCTGTCTTGAGAATGGTACCGTCATCGGGCCGAATGTTGTCATAGGGAACAACACGACGGTGCATTCCAATACAAAGATATGGCCTGACATAATAATACCTAGTGGCACAAGTGTAAAAAATGATATGATCAATGAATCCTATATTTAAGCACACTTTGTTTGCCTCATTTTTCATTTCAGGTCTGATCGCATGAACAAGCTGAAGAAATGGCTTATAGTCTCATTACTCATAAGCCTGGTATCGGGAATTGTTGTCTTAATTCTTACATTTGACACCGGTACCATTCATGGCTTATTGAGCATAAGGCCGGAGTATATAGTCGCAGCAGCCTGCATACATTTTTTGTCATATCTTGTATGGGGTATGCGGCTTCGTGGTATGTGCAAGACACTTGGTTATAAAATAAGCAATGCAAGGTCTTTTCAGATAGTTACCTCAAGTACCTTTGCAGCATCGGTCACTCCCTCCTCCATGGGCGGGGAGCCTGTCAGGATACACCTTCTTCATATTGACAGGATGCCTCTTGGGAAAGCATCTGCAGTAGTACTTGGTGAAAGACTGCTTGATGGAATCATCATACTGTCCCTTGCACCTTTTTCACTCTATGTTCTTAGGGGTGTAATGGAAGATCCGGGTATTGATGCACTGCTCATTACAGCAGAATTCTTTTTACTGGGGGTTCTCGTGCTGGTGCTATATGCAGTATGGAAACCGGAGGCTACAAGGAGAATGACAATGTTCTTTGTAAAACGGATAGCTCCTTTTGTTGGTGCCGGGACTGATGCACGGCTTGAGAATATTATCTCAAAAGTGGACTATGAGCTTGAGAATTTCCATGACAGCATCTTCTTATTTATGAAAAAGGAAAAGCGCAAAGGTCTTTTGTATGGTGTGTTGAATACTTTCCTCTTCTGGGGTGTAGAATTCTCCATGCTGTATGTCATACTCATCGGCCTGAATCAATATCCAAATCCACTGGTTGTTATTGCCTCCCAGGTGCTTATGGTGCTCCTTATGGCAATACCTGCAACTCCCGGGGCAAGTGGTATTGCAGAGTTTGGCGCAACCACTATATTTTCTGTTTTTGTAAGCTCCTCTCTTCTGGGTATAACTGTTGTCGTATGGAGGGCGCTGACCTTTTACATGAATCTCTTAGTTGGCGGTTTTGTCAGCTTCCGGATACTAAAGGACACGGAAATGATGAAGAAGCTCCTGCGATGAGGCCTTATTTCTGGCTGAATATAAGATAGTCCTTTAAAACCTCTGCATTATTTAGTTTCATCTGGTCTGTCCTTTTCAAAAAATCCTCTATGCCTGAGAAAGGCGTCATGCTTTTTATTGCCACGGCCTGATTCTTTCCAAGGCCCGGTAATTCCCTGATTAGTGAGGCGGGCGCTGTATTGATGTCAAGGGGGAAAGGCACTCCTGTTATCGAGCGATGTCCGTGTCCGGTTACAACCACATCGATGAACTCACCAAGTGGCATCTGTGCAGGGATACCTGCAAGCAGCGGGTATGAGCCGATCTGTCTTGCAAAACCTATATTCCCGTCATTGACCTCACACAGGACTTCTTTCAGAACAGTTCCCAAGGGTACGAGTTTCCTGAGCATTGGCAGATCGATGTCTTTTCTTATATTTTCTTTGTAATTCAGGAACACTCGCTTGTTCTTTGTAACAAGCTCATCATTGCCGTACATCTCAGTTCCCGGGAAGGCCATGACCTGTCTGATATTTATCCTTCTTAAAAGAAGATCTGCATCAAGCACTTTCCTGAGAAAATCCTGATTTAACTGGAATGTCTTTTTGGTTTCGCCTTTAAGGCCATGCACAAAGTTGAGCCCCGGAAGCAGTTCAGGCATCCCGTTGACTCCTCGTGCTCTTCCGACTTCATTGATCATGCGGATGGCTTCGAATACTTCTTCAGGCATGGCCTTAAGGTCATTGGCCCGGATAACTTCCGGGTCGGCACTTTCCATTCCCAGAGCGGCAACGTCTCCTGGGGTATGGTATTGTACGATGGTTTTGAATATCTCCCTGCACTGTTCAGGATATGAGGATATAGTGGCAGGGTTGGCGTTGTCCATGTGCAGGACCCGTAGTTCGGGAGCTACTATGCGAATGCCTCGGTAGAGCGATAGCAGCACTTCGGGGTCCGGTTGCAGGATATCGCTTCCTGTATCCCTTGCGTGGTAGCTGAGTATGTCCGGCTGGCGTCCTATTCTGAAAAACCGGGCTCCATGGTCGTATAGTCTCGCAACCTCCTGGATAACCTCATCCACGGGCCTGTAGTCCGAGGCCCCGTAGAACGGCTCCGTGCAAAAAGAACAATGTACTTTGCGCCCGCATCCTCTGTATGTCTCCAGCTCGCAAACTACGTTGGGATAATCCGGATGCTTCTTTATTATGAAAGCACCTTTTGTACTCCATCTTCCTATCTCTTTGACACTCCTGAACCGGTGGATACAGTTATCCACATCTCTCATAGTGCTGCTGTTCTCAAGAATGTCGAACACAAATGCTTCTATATCTGCCTGTGAGGCATGGACGTTCTCTGCCTGTATGCCGAGTGAGCGGGCAGTTTTCCCTCCTTCGTAACTAAATCCAAGTCTTATGGGTCCTCCCAGGACTTTCAGTCCAGGAGATGCGCTGAAAATGCTTTCAATTTCTCCCGGGCTGATAGGTGTTGACCGGAGATATTTACCTGGAACTGTCATCCCGGCTACGATGATAACAATATCAGCTTTTTTTATCAATTCCTCTGCAGTATGAGGGTCTGCCCTGACAGAATCGATAGTAAAATAATGGATCTCTTCTTCTTCGAACTTTCTTTCCCTTAGTGCTCCTGCTATGTATCTAATATATGGGGAGATGTAGGGAGGAACTCCGAAGCATGCAGGTTCGTCCACATACCCGTCAATGATCATTGCGTTGTTAATCGTCATAATTCCCTGCGGATAATTGAATAGGCTCAAAGAGTACGGTTGATTATCTATATTATAATATCTATTTTCTGCAAGAGTGCATGGTACAAACTTTTACTTACTTTTACTCATGATGTCTGCACGTTTATTTGATTTGAGAAGATAACTCCGTATCTTCTAAGTTTGTCTAAACTATAGCTTGTGACCTTACTTCCAGGTAAGTATTAGATGAGCATTTGATTCAATTTCTCGCTCATGCTCTTATTTCCCTTTTGCGCCCGAACAGCATGGGTATGGTCAGTTTCTTACTCCTTATGCCATGTATGCTTATTTCATACTTGGTGTGATGACTTCATACAGTGATATTCTGTGATTAAATGTATGTATATTTCTTAACAAGCTTGCAGTAAGGCAGTCATGATGTGTATGATTTCATTTGATGGAACGTGTATGAACTATTATGGCTCTCAAGGGCGCACACTTGTTATATATCCCCTTTTCTATTATACTATAGTAGTTTACATGGCATTCAAACAGAGGTTTTCCAATGAGAAGTGACAAGACCAAAAAAGGATTCGAGCGTGCGCCAAACCGCTCACTTTTGAAAGCTACCGGGCTGACAGATTCTGAAATGGAAAAACCGTTCATAGCGGTTGTCAACTCCTGGAATGAGCTGATCCCCGGGCATATCCATCTAGATAAGGTCGCAGAGGCTGTAAAGGCTGGGATAAGGACTGCAGGTGGCGTTCCTTTTGAGTTCCATACTATTGGTATATGCGACGGGATAGCCATGGGCCATGAAGGAATGAGGTATTCCCTCCCAAGCCGCGAAGCCATCGAAGACTCTATTGAGCTTGTTCTTCAGGGACACCAGCTTGATGGCATGGTAATGATAACCGCATGTGACAAGATAACCCCTGGCCATCTTATGGCATCAGGCAACCTGAACATCCCTACTATAGTTGTGACAGGCGGGCCCATGATGCCGGGTTACGTTGACGATGAATATCGGGACCTTATTTCCGTCTTTGAAGGGGTGGGCGAGTGCCAGGCATTAAAAGTTTCCGAGAAGCAGTTGAAACTTCTGGAGGATTGTTCCTGTTCCGGTGCCGGCTCCTGTGCGGGCATGTACACAGCCAATACAATGGCCTGCATGACCGAGGCTCTTGGGCTAAGTCTGCCAGGATGTGCCACAACTCATGCTGTTGATGCCAAGAAGATACGCATTGCAAAAGAATCCGGCGAACGCATTGTTTCCATGATTCACGAAAACCTCACGTCGCGGAAGATGGTTACCATCGAATCATTCGAGAATGCTATCATGGTGGACCTGGCAATAGGCGGCAGCACCAACACTACTCTGCATCTGCCTGCTATTGCACACGCCTTTGGTCTTAGTCTGACGCTTGATAACTTTGACAGGCTGAGCAGGACCACGCCACACATAATATCTCTCAAGCCGGGCGGAGTATACTATATGATCGATTTCGAGCGTGCAGGGGGCATACAGGCTATCATGCAGCGCCTTAAGTCAAAACTGCATCTTGACCAGATGACGGTCAACGGCAAAACGATCGGCCAGAATCTGGATGAGTTCCCGATAATAAATCCCAAGCTCAACGCACAGGTCATAAGTACGCTTGAAGCGCCCATTCATAAGGAAGGCGGTATTGCAGTTCTCAAAGGCAGTCTTGCTCCGGATGGTTCCGTTGTCAAGCAGGCAGCAGTGAGTCCCAAGATGCTCCGGCACAGTGGCCCTGCACGTGTCTTTAACAGCGAGGAGGATGCAATGCAGGCTATCCTCAAAGGTAACATAGTATCAGGTGATGTTGTTATCATCAGATACGAAGGTCCCAAAGGTGGTCCCGGGATGCGCGAGATGCTTTCCCCCACATCGGCCATAGCAGGCATGGGCCTGATCGAGTCTGTTGCCCTGATAACTGATGGCAGGTTCTCGGGAGGCACAAGGGGACCATGTATAGGGCATGTTTCCCCTGAGGCGCAGGAGGGGGGGCCCATAGGTCTTGTAGAAGAGGGAGACATCATCGAGATCGACATCCCCGGAAGGAAACTGGACCTTAGGGTAACTCCGGAGGAACTTGCCAGGCGCAAAACCACCTTCGTCTCTCTGGAAAAGCCCGTGACCGGCTACCTTGCAAGATACAGGAAATTTGTAAGTTCCGCAAGTAAAGGCGCTATAATAGAATGAGCATGAAGGGCCCCATGGCCCCTCTGTTCATCATCCTGTCATTTTTTAAAGAATACTAAATCCCTTTTGTTTCTGCATCGTCTGCGACCGTGTGCAACAACTATTTTAAAGTATGTCTACAAAATGAGCTTTATGGAAAGAACAGGTTTATGTTCTATTTGCGGCAGGCCGTCTGGTATGTATACGTGCATGCTTTGCGGATGGCTTGTCTGCGCTAAATGTTATGACCACTCGCGAAGCGTGTGCGTGAGGTGTCTGATGATGCCAGCATCCTCTCCGAGCTTCACAGAACAGACTCACTTCTGAAAACTCATGGACGTATGAGGTACTGGTTCCCGCTATCTGCATTGAGTTTTAATACTCCTGCTGAAACGAGTTCGCTTATCTTTGCTTCGATCTCATCTTCGGTGAACTGTTTTGAAATCAGGCTCTTTATGATCTCTTTTTTCACCTTTGCACCACGTGGCATGTACATTAGTATATTGCCCTCGAGCTTGCCAGGTTTCGCATTGTTTTGTGCGGACTGCCTGGGTTGCTGCTGCACCTGTGGCATCGCGGCAGGCTGAGTTTCCATGAACGGTAAAGACTGTACTTTTTCCTGCACATCCGGTATCAGGGGTGCAATGAATGGAAGCATCTTTTCTGTTTTAAGGGGCTCAGATATCTCATGCAGCCTGAACAGGGGCTGTCTTAAGTCTCCCTGAGGTGCTGTCTCGCTTTGGGTATCAAAGGATGGCATGGCTGGTACCATCTGTCCCATATCTCCTGACATTTTGAACTCCGGCATCACCATCCGAGCCTCCTGTTCTGCCATAGCTTGAGGTTTGAATTCCGGCATAACAAAGGATTGTTCACTTACTGGCTTTGCCTGTTGCTCGAAAACTGGCATTACCGAAGCTGGCTCACCTGCCGTAACGGAATGCTGATTGAAAGCCGGCATTACCGGAACCGGCTCACTTATCGGAATAAATTGCTGTTTAAAAGCCGGCATAATGGGAGTTGTGTCGCTGGCAGGAGTAACTTGTTGCGTTAGCTCCGGGGCCATTGGAATTGATCCGTTTGAATTTATACCCTTTTGCTTGAATTCTGATATTATCGGAGGGACTTCAGGCTCTGCATTTTCAAGCGGTGCCTGCGCAAAAGTATATTCCGGCTGATTTAAATCCGCGAAAACTGCCGACTGGTCAAATACAGGCTCTTCGGGGGAATTTTGTGCGATATCATAGATCATCGTTCCATTAAATGCCTTTCCGGGTGTTGTTTCAGAACTCGTGAATTGTATTTCCTTTTTCTCAAGCTCTATGATCTCTGCTGGGGCATCCGGTACAACAGTGCACGACGGAGCAATGCTTTTCTCGCTTATAGGAATTATTATTGGCCCAATATCGCCACCAATGTTGCGTGCAAGGGGTCTGCCTTTGTATGCTATTAATGAATCCGATGGCAACATGCCTGAAGGTGGTTCCGGATCCAGGTTAAGGGTGATTCTTCCTGTCAGGTGTTTCTCAAATTCAGTAAGTTTTAAGAATAGATCATCTACGTTTTCCTTGAGTATTGTGAAATCGCGCACCCATGGTTTATTGCTGGTGTCAGGTGTATCTTCAAGCGTTTCAAGCTCTCTTTCCACCAGTTTTCTGATGAACAGGCTTTTGTTCTCTATCCTGTCAAGCTTTTCGAAAAGCTCATCAGACATACTAATAGTCAGGCGTTTCATTGCAATCTCTCAGGGTGTTACATGTATGTAGATCATATTTGTGTATGAAATCTCATACATATATACTTAATGGAAATATATTTCAGGAGAAGTGAATTAGCAACCTATCCAGAGAAGTATATATAAAAAAATGTATACAAAAAAAGAGATGCAATTTAATATCAATATATTACATTATGTACAAACCCGCCACTTACATATTCTTCTTACACAGGGGACAGGCTTTCCCCTTGGTTGTCTGGATGAAGGAATGCTTAGGAGCAATACACTTGCATAGCGGACAGATATCATTGGTCTTGAATATCTTCTCAACGGCCTGCAGGTCTGCCTCATAGATGTGTGTGTCCCAGCCGGTAGCTATAAGGGATTCTATTTCATAAGGAAGATTTTGCTCTTTGAAGACTTTTTTAACCCCTTCCACAATTGCAGGTATGTTGGCAGGGAACCCCCCGAAAGCATCCCATGATCGATAGAGGATGTACAGTCGGGCCTGTTTTTCATCAAGGAGCTCTATCTTGTAGGCTATCCAGCAGGGCTGATCCTCAAATTTGGGGATGTGGATCTCGTTTTCCCAAAGCACGCCCACATGCCTCCTGGAACCGGGGCGCAGGTTTGCGACATTGGCACTCAGGGTATTATAAGCCGTTTCCCCATACCTGAAAAGTTGTTTTGCATAGCAGTAATCAAATTTCCTTTTGTCATCCTCGGGGAGCGAAATATACCATTCTGCATACTCTTCAGTCAATTCTTCCTTATATTTCTTAATAAGGTTCTCGCCGAAAGGAACTGCCTGATTGACCTGGTTGTTGTTCACGTCCTCAATATATATGGTCGCATGAACCCTTTTTGTCGTTGTTTTGTAATCCGGCTTGTGTTCCTCACCTTTCTTATATATCTCATATATAAGTTGTGACCATGCAGAAGAAATGCTTTTTGCCTTTATCAGTACAGCTTCCATTTTAATCATTCCTTGTAGCGGGCTTGCCACGCAATACGGAACCGGAGGTCATCTTAAAAGTTGGTTCTCAGATTGAAAATGTTTTCCGGGTTAATATAATTATCATTATTTGTTTTTTTCATTGATGGCATGGGGGATGTGGTCGATACCCTTACAAGGGAGCAACATGTGCTTCTTTCTGTTTTACATGTGCTTCATTCCTGCTCACAAGCGCACTGGCAAGCATGATGGCCTTGGTGTAGTGCCCCCCTACCCTGGAAGTGTCCACAAACACGTATCTGTCCATAAGTACTGGCGCTCCCATGCCGTCCCCGCCCCCGAGAAAGACGAGTGTCCTGAAGATAAGGTTCCCGGAGATGCCGTCCGGTGCGAGGATGAAATTCGCTTCCTTTATAGCATCCTCGATAAGGATCGTATAGTGTTTTGCATTTATGCCTGCTTCCCTTATCCTGTTCACGATGAAGTCTCCTTCGGCAAGGGTCTGGTCAACGCGCGGGTCCCTCCCCAGATCCCCCATTCTTCCACCTGAAAGCACGCCCACCACAGGTTCGATTCCAAACCTGCGTATATGTTCAACTCCGAGGTGTATAAATGCTATCTTATCCGCCAGGTCGTTCCCTTCATCAATACCTACGGGTGCTATGAAGAACGGTTTCCCGTAGCTGGTCTTTAACAGTGCAATCCGGTGCAGTTTATCCTGGCTGAGCACTTTCTTGAGATGAGCGAGTGTCCCTGAGGCTTTTGCAGTGCCTCTGACTGCAGCATCGACATATCCTGATCTTAAAAGGTCGCCCAGCACTTTCTCCGGTTCGTTCGTGCCTATGATCTCAAGGTCCGTTCCAATTGCCTCTATCTCTTTCTTGTCCCCTGCAAGAACCACGTGGGCATAGCCTGCATCATGGGCATCCTTTGCGCTTTTTAGCATCTTTGGGGTCGGGTCTCTTACTCCTATGGCGACCCGCGCTTTATTCTGTAATGCTCTTTGCTCTATGATCTCAAGCAGGTCTTCAGTGTTTTTTGGTCCCATGTCTAGATACCTACCATTAGTGATATCAATCAGAACAGACAAAGATGTGCAAACCTTAATTACTTTTCCTGGATATCGGGTAATGATCGTTTATGACTATGCAGATGGAATGGGCAGAAAAATACCGGCCACGGACACTTGCTGACGTCGTGGGCCATAAGAAATCGATAGAGGAGCTGCGTAAATGGGGTGACAGCTGGGCTCATGGTACGCCTGATGTGAAAGCTGTGATCCTTCATGGACAGGCAGGTATCGGTAAGACTTCTTCCGCCCACGCCATGGCAGCAGATTATGACTGGGAGGTCATCGAGCTCAACGCGAGTGACCAGAGGACTGCCAGTGTGATAGAGAAGGTCGCAGGTTCAGCTTCTCAGATGCGTACTCTCACCGGCATGTCCGGAAAGAGGCTCATTATCCTTGATGAAGCAGATAACCTTCACGGCACCAGTGATCGCGGAGGTGCACGTGCGATAATCGATGTGATAAAGAATACCAGCCAGCCGATCATACTGATAGCCAATGACATTTACGGGATATCTTCCTCTGTGCGTGCACTCTGCCTGGAGATCAAGTTCCCTGCAATACAGGCGCGTTCCATGATACCTGCACTTAAGGAGATTGCCAGGAACGAAGGACTTATGTGCGGCATCGGAGCCTTAGAAAAGATTGCTGAGAATGCGGACGGGGATTTTAGAAGTGCTGTCAATGACCTGCAGGCTGCAGCCATCGGTCGCACAGAGGTCCATCTTGAGGATATATCCACCGCCCAGCGAGACAATAAGGAGTCTGTCTTCAAAGTGATAGGGAAGATATTCAAGGGCAAAAGCGTCAAGGCTGCCCTGGAAGCCAGCTACAGTCTTGATGAAACTCCTGAGGATCTTATCCAGTGGATAGATGAGAACCTGCCTAGCCAATATACGGGCAAGGATGAGCAAAAACTGACTCCTGACATTGTGCAGGCCTATGCTTATCTCTCGCGGGCCGACAGGTTCCTTGGACGCGTACGCAAAAGACAGAACTATCGGCTGTGGCGATATGCCAGTGTACTTATGACAGGTGGTACCGTTGTATCAAAGTCACGCCTGAGGGGTGGTTTTGAGAAATATCAATCTCCTTCCCTGTGGAGGAAAATGGGGCAGATCCGTTCCCGGCGTAACATGAGGGACAATATTGCTTCCAAGATAGGGGCGCATAGTCATGAGTCCATGCGTTACTCCCGCACCGAGCTCTCCCGTGTATATTCCCGTCTGCTGGAGGATGATGATTATGCACCGGCTGTGGTTGCAAAGCTTGATCTTGATCAGGATGAACTGGCTCATATCATGGGTAATAAGAAACTGACAAAGAGGTTGCAGGATATTTACGACCGTTCCAGGGAACTGCGTCCTGGGCCGGAATCAGCTCCTGCTTTTTTCACCCCTCCGGCTGAGAGGGTGAAAGTTCTCAAAAAGGGACCGGACCAGACCAGCCTGGATTCCCTTGCAATTGCTGAAGCCGCTGTTCAGAATACTAATTCCGGCAGCGAGGGCAATTCCAGCAGGAAGTCTGTCCAAAGAAAACCCCAAAAGACGCTCTTTGATTTTTAACCCAAGTTTGACAGTTTTCACTCCTTGACTAAGAATGTATTTTTTTCAACCCAAAATTTTCGTTTTTTTGTCAGGAAAACCTATTTGACAGTTTAAACAAATTGATGCAAAATTCTGCGATTTCATCCATTTTTGCCTTA